>NZ_FZOC01000001.1:0-310585 GCF_900188225.1 Humidesulfovibrio mexicanus
CCTATTTCCACCACACCACTTCGCGCAGGAACTGGAAGTAGTATGCGGCGCCCCAGCGCAGGACCTGCAGCTTGCGCTCGCCGCCGATGCGTGGTGGCTCATCGCCGGGGATCTCCGCGATTTTGAGCTTGCGCTTGGCCGCCCGGCAGGAGAGCAGCGGCTCCCAGCTGATCTTGGTGCCGAAGAGTTTTTCCGGCAGGGCGAAAGCCGAATCGCCCATCAGCTCCAGGTCGTAGGCCAGCTGTTTCTTATAGGCGCGGTAGATGACCATGACATCGGTGTATTTGCCGCCGTGCAGCAGGTTGACCGTCTTGGTGAAGAGCCAGTTGCCGAAGCCGGTGACGATGTCGTCGTCCGCGCTCTTGGCCGGGCCAAGGTAGCGTGAGGCGATGACCATGTCGTAGCCTTCGCGCATCTTGGCGATGAGGTCGGGCAGGATTTCGGCCACGGAGTTGCCGTCCGGGCTGAAGGTGACGATCACGTCGCCTTCGATAAGCGGCATGACTTCCTCGTAGGCGTGGCGAAAACCGCGCTTCTTCTGCACGTACACCTGATAGCCCTGCTCCTTGGCCCACTCAATGGTGCCATCTGTGGAGCCGCCATCGACCACGATGATCTGGTCCACCCACTCGCGCTTGATGCGCGGCATGATGGCCTTCATGCCATCGATTTCATTAAGCGTCATGACCAGAAGCGTTGTCTTCATCTGTACTCGCCGGGCAGTGGTTGAGGGACGTCGAAGCGGTGGGAACCTAAATGACGGCGTTATCCCTGTCCAGTGTCTTTTCTGCCATTTGCCGTATATGTCGCATGGTTTCCTCGCCGAATTTGGCGCGGATCATGGAGAGGTAACGCGGGCTCTTGTAGTAGGCGTCGAAGGCATAGTCTCGGAAGGCCAGCACCTGCCCGCCGGTGAGATATTTCGTGGGCAGAGGCAGGCTGTCGCGGCTGTACTGGGAGTACCCGTTCCAGCTAGCCGGAAGCGGCAGCCCCTGGGCCACGGCGTCGTCGTACAGCTTGGAGCCGGGATAGGCCATGGCCGAATAGATGTTGGCCCACTCGGCGTTGATCTCCTGCATGAGGGCGTTGGTCTCCTGCATGGAGTCGTAGTCGTCCTCCGGTAGGCCGAAGATGAAGTTGGCGCAAATGTGCTGGTCCTGCGCATAGGTCATCTCCACCACGCGCATTACCTGATCCAGCTTGTAGCCTTTGGTCACGTCTTCGATGACCCGCTTGCTGCCGGACTCGAAGCCATAGGCGATCCAGTTGACCCCGGCGCGTTTCATGGCTTCAAGCATCCGCTCGTTTACGGTGTTCACACGGGCGTAGGCCCAGAAGTTCAGGTCGTAGCCTCGTCCGGCGATGGCGTCGCACATCTCAAGCACACGCTTTTCATTCACCCCGAAGAGTTCGTCCATGATCTTGATGTTGCGAACACCATAGTTCTGCACCAGAAAATCAATCTCCGCGACAACGGAATCGACACTGCGCGTACGCAGGCGGTGTTCACCGAACAATGCGTTGATGCAGCAGAATGAGCAGTGGTACGGGCAGCCAAGGCTGGTGTACAGCGTGGCGTAGGGTTGGCGGCGGGAGACATCGTCGAAGCAGTGCCAGTTGTGGGCGCGATAGCGTTCCATGGGGAGCAGATCCCAGGAGGGCATGGGCAGCGTGTCCAGGTCCTTCCACATCTCCGGCATTGTGCCTGGCACGATGCCACCGTCCGCGCGCCACCACAATCCGGGGATGCCTTGGAATGTGTCCGCCCCGGCCTTGAGCGCGTCCAGAAGCGGCGGCAGCGTGAGCAGGCCCTCGCCCTGAATGGCGAAGTCACAGGCTTCCTCGCGCATGGTCTGCTCGGGCAGGGCGCTTACGTGAAGCCCGTTGAGCGCCAGGGGCATTTGCGGGGCAAGTTCCTTGATGCGACGAGCTATGGCTCCCACGCCAACCATGTTCATGGTGGAAGCGGAGGGGTTGTGCCCAGAGGCCATGACCACTGTGAGCCGCGCGGCGCGGTCCACGGCCTCCCTGGCCGTCTCCTCCCAGCCAAGTCCTTGGGTCTCGGCATCCAGAATTTCGACAAGGTACCCCTGCTGGCGCAGGTATCCGCCCAGGATTGCGCCCCACAAGGGGGGCTCGATGGCCGTAAGGGAATAGTCGGAGAGTTCGCCGTAAAGCTGTCTTTGGCTTCCAGGCTTGATGAACAGGATATCTGGCGTACGGGTCATGCCCCTCTGCCCTCCCTAGCCCTGCACCGAGTTCAGCACTTGGCAGAGCTCGATGATGCGTTCGGCCGCAAGGCTCGGATAGTTGCCGATATAGTACCCAAAAAAGTGGATGTGCTCGACTTCCGGGTAGTTGGCCCATTCGCCGTCAGGCACGATGCCTTTCAAGTAGGGTTGGCGCAACTGGTTGCCCCCCCCGGCAGATCCCCGGCGGAACTCGATGCCCGCCTCGCGCATGGTCTTTTCCAGGCGTTCGCGCAGGGCGACATCAGGCGCGTTCAAGACCAGGTTGAAGGCATAATTGCAGCTGCCCTCAAGGTCGAAATCCGTGCGGTATTTGCCCGGATCGATATGCTTCAAGAACAACTCGAAGTTTTCCCGGCGGCGTTCGTTGCAGGAATCCAGGCGTTTCAACTGGCTTCTGCCCAGCACGGCGTTGATTTCGGTGGAACGCACGTTGAAAGCCGGGAAGGCGAAAATGAAGTCTGGGGACAGTTCAGGATTCTCGGCCGCAAAGCGCGTGCGCAGCTGGGCGCTTTCAGCCTCGCGCACCATGCCGTGGGACCGGTACATGCGGATGGCGTCATAAAAGGCGTCGTCGTTGGTGCAGACCATGCCGCCTTCCACCGTGCTCATGTGGTGGGCGAAATAGAAGGAGAAGTTCGACGCCAGACCATAAGAGCCGAGTTTCCTGCCCTTGAAGTTGGCCTCGTGGGACTCGCACACGTCCTCGATGAGCGGAATGCCTCGTTTCTCAAGCTCGGAAAGCAAACGCTCGGACAGGCCATTGAAGCCCTGCACGTAGGTCAAAAACACCGCGCGGGTCTTATCGGTAAGCTTGGCGATGACCTGGTCTTCATCCATGCAGAGGTTGCGTGGGTTGATGTCCACGAACACAGGCGTAAATCCGTGCAGCAACACGGAGGAGATGTCCGAAACCCAGGTGAGCGTGGGGACGATGACCTCTCCCCCACCGTAAAGCTGCTTGATGGCGCCCATGGTGATGAGGTTGGCCGAGGCGCCGGAGTTCACGAACACGCTGTGTTTAACGCCGAGCCACTGAGACCATTCCTGCTCAAGCGCCTGCACGTTTGCGGATTGGGTGAGCCGCGGCATTCCCTTCAGGAATTCGATGAGCGCGTCCAAATCCTGCCGGGTCACGTTGTCTTCCATCAAAGGCCACTTGAAGCCCATGTCAACCTCTCAAATCTGTTCGTTATTTTTGTTCAAGATACCAGTCGTAGGTGCGGCCCAGGCCCAAGCCGAAGTCCACCTTGGCCGACCAACCCAGGGCGGCCAGTTTGGAGGAGTCCAGCACCTTCACCGGCATTCCGTCAGGTTTGGTCGTATCGAAAGCAAGAGTTCCTGTGAACCCTGTGATCTCCTTGAGCATTTTGGCGAGCTCCGCGATGGAGACGGCCACGCCGGAGCCGATGTTCAGCGGCCCCTCCCAGCTGTGCCCACGCATGAGGAACACGGCCGCATCGGCCACATCGTCCACGTAGAGGAATTCGCGCCGGGCGCGGCCCGTGCCCCAGATGGCAAGCGAGGCGTCGCCCGCCGCCTTGGCGGCGCGCATCCGCGCCATGAGCGCTCCCACAACGTGGGAATTTTCGGGGCTGAAGTCGTCGCCAGGGCCGAAATAGTTGGTAGGCACCGCAATGTTGAAATCCAGCCCGAACTGCTGCCGCATGGCGCGGCACAATTCCAGGCCTGCCAGCTTGGCCGAGGCGTAGGCCAGATTGGTGGGCTCCAGCGGCCCGCTGTACAGACTGTCCTCTCGGATGGGCTGGGGGGCTTGCTTGGGGTACACGCAGGAACTGGCGAGGTACAGCAGCTTGGCGGCTCCGAAACGTTGCGCCGCGTGCAGCACATGGGTTGCACAAAGCAGGTTGTCCAGAATCAGGTCCGCCGGCGCACGGCGGTTCAGACCGATGCCCCCGGCCTTGCCAGCGGCGTACACCACCCAATCCGGACGCTCCGTCTCGAAGAATGCATCCACGGCGCGCTGGTCGCGCAGGTCCGGTTCGGCAGCGCCGCAGCCGATGCAATTCCCCTGCCCTGCCGCCTGGAACGCCCGGACAACAGCCGCGCCAAGCGCTTTGCCGCTTCCGGCGACGAATATCCTGCGAGAATTCATCCCCGCACCGCCTTCACGACGCCCGCCTTGATGTCGTCCTTGCCGATGTAGTAGGCGCGCTCAAGTGTATAGCCGCTGGGCGTGGGCAGGTCCGGTGCGCATACGCGGACAATGGGCGCCTTGAGGGAACGGAAGCCCTTTTCCGCGACCATGGCGGAGATTTCCGCCGCAGTTCCTCCGGTTTTCCAGCCGGTGTCCGTCACCACAAGTCGCCCGGTGCGCGAAACGGATTCAAGGATGAGTTCTTCATCCAAGGGGCGCAGGGTGCGCGGATCGATGACCTCGGCCTCGATGCCTTCCTCGGCAAGCTCCTGAGCGGCGGCGAAGGCCTCGACCATCAGGTGGGATATGGCCACAATGGTGACGTCGCGTCCTTTTCTGCGGATGACGCCCTTGCCGATTGGCAGGGTGTACGGCCCCTCCGGGACGATGCCTCTCTGCTTGAAGTTCATGCGGTGGTCGATGATGAGCACAGGGTTGTTGTCCGCGATGGCCGAAAGCATGAGTCCCTTGGCGTCGTAGCAGGTTGCGGGCATGATGAGCTTGAGGCCCGGAACATGATTGAACAGACCCTGCAACGCCTGGGAATGCTGTGCTGCCGATCCCCAGCCCCGGCCGATACAAGCCCAGAACACCAGCGGCACGCAGGCCGCGCCGCCAAACATGAAATGCCATTTGGCCGCGTGGTTTACCAACTGGTCCATGGCCAAAAGCAGGAAGTCCGGCCTGTTGTGGAAATAGACGGGGCGCATTCCGCCAAGGGCCGCGCCAACGGCCACGCCGGAGAGCGCGGTTTCGGCAAGCGGCGTGTCGAACACGCGGTCATGGCCGAAAGTGAGGTGCAGGCCGCGCGTCGCCCCGAACATGCCCTGTGGGTCGTCCACGCCCTGCCCCATGACGAAGACGCGGGGATCGAGGGAAAGCGCCTGGGAAAGGGCCTCGTTGGTGGCTTCGGCGTAGGTGATGCGGCGGCAGTCCGCGGCATCCTGCAGGGGGGCGGAGTGAAAAACGGGTTCGTTTGTGTCCGGTTTGATGCGTGACCAGGGCATGGCGTCTACTCGCAGAAAAGATTGTTGTGCAGATCCTCCGCCGTGGGCAGCGGGCTCCTGCGGGCGAAATCGAACGCCGCATCAATCTCGGCGGCGATGTCGGCCTCCATTGCGGCCAAGGACGTCTCGCTGACAAGTCCCTGCGCCTTCAGACGGTCACGGTAGCCGCACACGGGGCAGCGTTCCTGCCAGGCCTTGATCTCCTCCGCGTCTCGGTAGCCATTCGGATCCTGCTTCCAGCATCCCGCGTGGCCCAAAATGCGGTAGGTTACGGCTTCGATGAACGAGGGCCCTTTTCCCGCGCGCGCGCGCGCAACAGCTGTCTCCACGGCCGCGTACACCGCTTCGGGATCGTTGCCGTCCACCTTGGCGGTGAAGAGCAGTTCCGGGTCGGCGCCTTTGTGGAACACGTTGTCCCACTTCTGCCGGGTCGATGTGGGGGAGCACACCGCCCAGCCGTTGTTTTCCAGCATGTAGATTACGGGCAGGCGCTTGAGCATGGCGAAGTTGACCGACTCGTAGAGCGTGCCTTCATCCGCTGCTCCATCGCCGAAAAAGACCACACTCACGCGGTCCAGTCCCTGCATCTTGAAGGCCAACGCCTGTCCGGTGCCGATGGGAATGCCGCCGCCCACGATGGCGGAAGTGCCCATGTTGCCGTGGGACACGTCCACCAGATGCATGGAGCCGCCATAGCCCTTGGAGCAACCTGTGGATTTGCAGAACAGTTCGGCCATCATGGCCGACAAGTCCCCGCCCTTGGCAAGATAGTGCCCGTGACTCCTGTGGTTGCTGTTTACGGCGTCATCGTCGCGCAGGTGCGCACACACGGCTGTGGCGATGGCCTCTTGCCCGATGTACAGGTGCACCGGGGTTTTCATTTCATCTTGCATGTACTCGGACTCGATGCGTTCCTGCACGCGGCGAATGCGCAGCATGGAGCGGAACAGCGCAAGCTGTCTATCTGGTGTCAGGGGCGGCATAGGTCTAGTCCTTCAATGTTCCGAGTTCCCGGAATGACTGGATGGAACGGATCGTGCGGTCGCGTTCACTGTGACGGTAGTCCGTCTGCGGCGGCTCGTAGAAGATGATCTGGCTGCCATTGCGGCAGAAGGTGAACGGCACATGCAACAGTTCGGACAATTCCTCGCGCACACGTTCCCGTGCCGAGGGGGGAACGAAGAGCAGCAGGAAGCCGCCTCCGCCCGCGCCGATCAGCTTGCCGCCTATGGCGCCGTTCTCTCTTGCGCGCGCATACAGGTTGTCCACAACGCCGTTGGAGATGTTGGGGCTCAGCGAACGCTTGGCCAGCCAAGCCTCGTGCAGCAACTCTCCGAAGCCGCAAATGCAGCGGTTGCTCTGCACGATTCGAATCCCCTCGTCCACCATGCCGTGCATGGTGCGCAACAACGCTTCCTTGGCACCCAGGTTCTCCACGTAGGTTTCCGCCACTTCCGAAGCAGTGCGCATGATGCCGGTGTAGAAGAGCATCAAGTGGTCGGATAGTTCGCCCAGACGCGAGCGCGACAGGGTCAGCGGACGCACCTCAATCTCCCCGTCGCGATGGAAGATGATGTGGTTGAAGCCGCCGTAAGCCGCGGCGCACTGGTCTTGCGAACCGACGGTTTCCTTGATCATGTCCTGTTCGATGTGGATGGCCTCACGAGCGAGCTGTTCCTTGTTGGGCATCTTGCCGCGCAGGGCGTACAGGGCGTGCAGCAGCCCAACCGTGAACGAGGAACTGGAGCCCATGCCGCTGCGCGCGGGCAGATCGCCGTCGTGATGAATCTCCACGTTGCGCTCGAAGTTCATGAAGCGCAGGGTTTCGCGGATCGCCGGATGTTTGATTTCGTCGATTGTCAGGCACTGCTCTATCTTGGAGTACACCGCGCGGATCTTGTGCTCGAAGAATGGAGGCAAATAGCGCAGGGTGATGTAGCAGTACTTGTCTATGGCCGTGGAGAGCACCTGACCGCCGTGCTCCCGGTACCAGCCGGGGTAGTCGGTGCCGCCTCCGAAGAACGAAACGCGAAAAGGGGTTCTGCAGATGATCATGGGTTCTCCGCTCCGCCCGAAGCGCGGGCGGCCAGGATGGATTCGATGATGTCAGCGGCCTCGACAAGGCCGGAAACCACGTAATGGGGTCGGCAGTCACCGGCCGATGCATGCGCAGCACCGTAGCCCGTGGTCACCAGAAACGTCGTGGCGTTCACTACCAGCCCCAGATTGATATCGCAAGGTTTATCGCCGATGACAAAGCTTGTGCGTGGATCCAGAGCGAGTTCGGTCCGTGCCCGTTCGATCATTCCGGAAAAGGGTTTGCGGCAGGCGCATCCCTGGTCCGGTGCATGGGGGCAGACGTACATGGCGTCCAACCTTGCCCCCTGGGCTTCAAGCAGGTCAAGCAGGCGGCCATGCACGCGCTCCACATCGCCTCGGCCGAAATAGCCGCGCCCCACGCCGGATTGGTTGCTCACCAGCACCAGCGGCAGGCCAAGAAGCGCCATTCGGCGCAGTCCTTCGGCGACGCCGGGCAGCAGTTCAACCCCATCCGGTTCGTGCAGGTAATGTCTTTCTGCTATGAGCGTGCCGTCCCGGTCCAGGAATACGGCAGGCCGCTCTTCGACACCATTCGGCAGACCCAGCAGGAACCGTCCGGCGGCCGCGTATGATTCCGGTGTCCCAATGTCCAGAAAGCGGGCCTTGGCTCGATAGGCACACAGAACGCCTCGCTCTGCGAGTGCTGGGAACACATCGCGCTCCAGCGAGGCCCGTTGTCCCGCCTCAACGGTGTCGAGGCAGTCCGGTCGCAGCAGATACACTCCAGCGCTGATCCACCCGGCCCCTCCCTGCCCCTTTTCTGAAAAGCCGCGCACGACGCCATTGACATCCGTAGTCACGCTGCCATATCGGGCAGCGTCTTCCACCGGGACCAGCAAGAGTGTGGCGGCTTCAGTCCGTGACTGGAACCAGTCCAGATAATCGCTCAGGTCCGCATCCGTCAGGGAGTCACCGTTTATACACAGGGCGAGTTCGGCGGGGTGGCGGGAGAACGCAAGACGCAAGGCCCCGGCGGTGTCCAACGGAGCCTCTTCCCTCGAGTAAAGCAGCTCCACCCCACGGTATGAGGTGCCCAAAACGTCTTCAAGCACTTGCGCCATGTGGCCCGTGCACAAGACCGCGCGCCGGACGCCATGCCGAACCAGGACATCCAACAAATGGTATATGTACGGACGGCCCAGTATTTCAGCCAGCGCCTTGGGGCGGTCGGCGACAACCTGGCGAAGGCGGGTGCCGAACCCGCCCGCCAGGATGAATGCCGTCGCGTTCGTCAGGCCTGACATGCCTAGACGTTGGCGAAGCGGTTGGGCTTGAGGATCTTGTAGCCCTTCAAGAGCTCCACGATGCCGTCGTCCAGGCTGTGCGCTGGACGCCAGCCCATGCCTTCGATCTTGTCATTGCTCACCAAGTAGTCGCGCTTGTCCGGATCCTCGCCTATGGCGGCGGAGTGGATGTAGAACTCCGGCACGTACTGCTTGATCTTCTCCGCCAGCTGACGCTTGGTGAGATTCGCGGTGGACAGGCCCACATTGTACGGCTGTCCCTTCATTTTGTCATAGTTGTCCATGCCGAACATGAAGGCGCTGGCCACATCGCGCACATGGATGTAATTGCGACGGAAGTGGTCCTCGAACAGGATGACGCTGCGGTCCTTGAAGGCGCGATAGGTGAAGTCGTTCACCAGCAGGTCCATGCGCATACGCGGGCTCATGCCGAATACGGTGGCCAAACGGAAGGTGGTGGCGTTGCCCTTGTCCAGAAACGCCTTTTCAATCTCGACCTTGGTCACGCCGTAGGAGGAAATGGGCCTGAGCGGCGATTCCTCGGTGCAGTAGGCGTCCTTCTCACCGATGCCGTAGCCGGAGTTGGTGGTGGGGAAGATCACCAGTTGGTCGTGACTGGTGGCCTTGACCATGTTCAGGTGCGCCTCACGGTTCACCATGTCCGTCAGCGTGGGGTTCAGCTTGCACGCAGGGGCACCAACTATGGCCGCCAAAGGGATGATGATGTCGTGCTTGGCGATGAGGGAGTTGATAAGCGCATGGTCGCAGATATCGCCCTTGACGAACTCAAAGCCCTTGTTGGCGCAGCATTCCAGCAGCACATGCTGGCCGTGCATGAGGTTGTCCAGGGCGGTGACCTCGTAGCCCTTGTCCAGCAGCAGGGGGACCAGTGTGGAGCCAAGGTAGCCGGCCGCGCCGGTGACGAAAACTTTCTGTGCCATGTTCTCTCCGTTTGTGTTTTATGCCGTGGACGAGGCTCGACTGCTAGGAGCGCAGGGAGGCAGTGAGGGCCTTGGTCACGATGTCGGCCACCTGGCGCGAGCCTTCCGCATTCAGATGGACGACATCATACATGGTGAGACGGGTTTTGGGAACCATGCGGTCGAGATCGATGAGCAGGACGTCCTGCTCGGCAGCGACCTTGCGCACAGTCTCGTTCAGGGTGTCATAACAGACCTTGTATTGTTCATAGCTCAGTCCCCAACTTTGAAATATGGGCTGTATTTGGCGCTCAAGGTTCTCTGCCAGCTTTGGAGTAAAGCGGTTGCATTGGGTCATAAGCACGGGGGTGATGTCGTGCTGACGACACAGGAAGACGAACAGGTCAAGATTCTTCTTGTACTCTTTAGACATGCGTTCAGGAACCACATTGCGGGCCATGGTGCGCTGTCCAGCGAATTCGTCCTTGGCGTCAACTTTGCTCTGTTTGTGCCCAATGAGGTTGTCGATGATCCAGCGCTTGGCGAAGTTGTATTCCTTGTCCTGAATGATGCCCCGCGTGGCGTTTTGACTCCAGTAGTCACCAAGCATCGCCATGAATGTCAGGTCGTTGATGCATTCCATGAGCACAGCGAACTGCGGTCGCATAGGCAGCACTTTGGCTTGTAGAATCAGGTCGCAATGCAAGGTGTTGTTTCCGGCGTGCCCTGTGTTGTAGGCATTCACCTTTTTCCCGATGGCGGCCTCAAGGTTGCGCCCGACAAGATATGGGAAGCGCTCCTTCTCATCCATGAAGTGGCACTCCGTTGTGGAGCCGCCTAGAAAGACAATGGATATGTCGGGAGACTCGTGGATGCGCGACGGCAGAATGAACCCATTGTCATCCGTGCGCAGCCGATATGGCTTGTCCTCAAGACCGTCAGCCACTTGCAATAGTCCACGCGGCGGGGATTGTGACAGATCCGAACTGACCCGCGGCTCCCGAAGGATGATGCTGCGTTCGTAGCCTCGCTTGACCTCGTCACGCACGATCTTGACGGCAAAAAGCGCTGCGCCAAGCAGTACGAGACCAAGCAGGCTGTAGAACACTGCGAAGACGGTCCTGCCGCGACCTTCAAACCTGTTTTCGCGTGGCGCTTTCGTCATGCTGGATGGCCTTTTGCGTTTGGGAGCTGTCTTGAAAACGGAAGAACGTAAAAAGGAGATCGCTGGGGCCGATCTCCTTTTGATTGTTTTTGGTGCCGAAGGGGGGACTCGAACCCCCACAGGATTTCTCCCACTACCACCTCAAAGTAGCGTGTCTACCAGTTCCACCACCTCGGCAAAAAACCTATTTGCTCTCCCCCGTCGTCTGTTCAGACTTGGGCTGCGTCTTTTCCTCAAAAGAGACGCCGCCGGGGACAGGGGTTGGCGCTGGGGCTGGAGTGGCGATTCCAGCCGCCCCCTGCGTCATCAAAGTACTATCACCCAAAGCACTAGGCTTTGTCAAGACATTGTATGCAAGAGAAGTGACGAGAAAAACAGCGGCCAATCCGGCGGTGATGCGCACAAGGAGACCACCTGCGCCAGTGCTTCCGAACACGGAACCGGAACCGCCGCCGAAAATAACCCCCATCCCCTCTTGTCCGGACTGAAGCAGGACGAAGAGGATCAAAAAAACGCAGGCAAGAATATGGATCGTCAGCACAATTGTTTGCAACGCTTTCTCCTCTCATGGACCTGTGCGGCTGACTAGGCCAGAACAATGCGGCTGAAGTCGTCAGCCTTCAGGCTCGCGCCTCCTACCAGGACACCCTCGACATTGTCAAGGGCAATGATTTCCGAGGCGTTGTCCGGCTTCACGCTCCCGCCATAGAGAATGCGAACCGAGCGCGCTCCGCTCCCCAGAATCCCTTCGAGCAGACGGCGCACCAGCGCGTGCGCCTCGAGAATCTCTTCCGGTCCGGCGACCAGCCCGGTGCCGATGGCCCAGACCGGTTCATAGGCCAGGCAAAGGCGTTCCGGCGAAATATCCTGCGGAACATTCTGAAGTCCCTGCTCCATTTGCCGGATCAGCACATCCTTAAGCTGCCCGGCTTTCCGCTCTTCCATGGTCTCGCCGACGCACAGGATGACGCCAAGCCCCTGAGCCAGTCCAAAAGCCGTTTTTTGCCCAACGAAGGCGTCGCTTTCACCGATCACGTGCCTGCGCTCCGAATGCCCGGTCAAGGCCCAGCGGGCTCCGGCATCGAGCAGCATGGCCGGGGAAACCTCACCCGTAAAGGCGCCATGGGCGGCGGGATAGAAATCCTGAGCCCCGACTTGAAATCCAGACGCTCCTCCAAGGCCATGAAGTGTGGCGTCAATGGCGGTGAAGGGCGGGATGAGCAACGCCTCACGACCGGCAGGCAGGGCGGAAACCAGTCGGACAAGGTCGCGCGCGGTCTGGTTTGCCTCTGCGCGGGTTTTGTGCATTTTCCAATTGGCGGCGAAAAGCGTGTTCATGCTAGATGCTCCGGCGTCGGGGCGCGTGGCTCCGGCTCAAGTTGGCTGGTCGGCGCGGCTGGTCAAAGGCAAAAAATCCAGTCGAAACAGCAGCGCATCCTCGTGGTTGTCGGGGTAATAGTTCTTCCGGACGCCCACCTCGATAAACCCGAATTTACGGTAAAGGTCAATGGCCGGGATGTTTGAACGCCGGACCTCGAGAAAGCCTTCCCCGGCCCCGCGTCTTTGGCAACAGTCAATGGCCGCGCCAAGCAGGCGGGTCGCCAGGCCTTTCCGCCTATGAAAAGGGTGCGTGGCGATGTTCAGAATTTCCATTTCCCCGGCGATGAGCGAATATGCCACATAGCCCAGCAGGGCACCGCGTTCACGGGTTCCAAGGATCTGGAACGCCCCCCGTTCAAGCCCCAGGAGGAACTGCTCGCGCGTCCAGCGTGTGCGGAAGCACATGCGCTCCAAAGCCATGACATCCGCGATGTCGGCCACGCCGAGCGGCCAGCAGTTCCAGGCTTGCAACGTGTCCATGTCTTGCCCTATCCTTTGGGTGTCAGCGCCAAGCTGTCGGCAGCAGATCAATTCTCCACGAGGTCCCGATGCCCCAGGCCGTTTCCATGCCAACCTTCCCCCAATTGGTGGAGATTCTTGATATGGAACAACGTGTGGTGGCCGTTATGCCCGCCCAGGAGGCCGCCCGACAGAAATTGTGTCACCGCACCGTGGCCGTGCTGCTCTTCGATGAACAAGGGCGGGTGCTTTTGCGGCGCAACGACCTGGGGGCGCGCAGGCAACTCGGAACCTGGGATGTACCTGTCTGCGGCGCTGTTCTTGCGGGCGAGTCGGTGTTCGATGCCGCTGTTCGGTTCCTGCGGTCCGGCCTGGGCATCCATGCGGAACGCCTCCGCCCGTTGTTGGAACTCCCGCCCCTGCCAGAAAACAGCAACGAGGTTTTGCAGGTTTTCGGGCTTACCCGTTCCGACAACGCCACTTTTTCGTCGGGGCGCGAGGGCTCGGAATACAGTTTCACGCCCGAAGAACTGGCCTGCCTACTGCGCGATTTCCGCGAAATGGCCGCGCCACGCGTGCATCTGCTTGCCGAAGCCATGAGCCTCAAAGGGTTGTGGCGGAAGCGGCCTTGAGCATACGCTGCAGTGGTTCAAAAAGGTCGCCATTGGTGGCGAGAATGTCCGGTCCGCCAAGCCTGTACGGGAGGGAGCCCATCATTGTGCCGACGCGCCCCCCGGCCTCGGCGACAAGCAGCACGCCCGCCGCAGTGTCCCACGGGTTCAGCGCGAACTCAAAAAAGCCATCGTAGCGGCCACAGGCCACATAGGCCAAATCCAACGCGGCGGAACCAGCCCGGCGCACGCCCTGCGTCTCTGGCAGCGCCTTGGACAGCTGCCGCAAAATGGCTTCTTTGTGATCCTCTATGCGATAGGGAAACCCCGTGGACACAAGGGCCGCCTCCATGGCCGAAACTCCGGAGACGCGCATGGGACTGCCGTTCAGGCTGGCGCCCGCGTCTTTGACTGCGCTGAACAACTCGCCGAGCAGGGGCAGGTTCACCACACCCAGAAGAGGCCCGCCCTCAAGGCACAACGCCACTGATGTGGCGACGAACGGGACGCCATGGGCGAAATTCGTTGTCCCGTCAAGGGGGTCCACAACCCACGCAAGGCCGCCGAGCCCGGCGTCCGGACTGCCCTCCTCGCCAAGAAAGCGCGCCTCGGGCACAATGGAGGAAAGGCTTCTGCGCAACAGGGACTCAACCGCTCCGTCCGTCTCGGTGACGAGGTCTTTCATGCTCGATTTGCAACGGATGCGGCGAGGGCGCTTGTCGTGCTCGCGCACCAGTTCCCCGGCGGCGCGCACGGCCGATTCTACGGCAGGCAGGAGTGCATGGAGTGAGCTGTGCATCTTCATTTCCGCAACAGGATTTTGCGGAACCCCAAATCCGGCCGTAGAGCGGCGGCCGCGCCCTGTACGGCGGCGTATTGCGGTTCCTCGGCACGGGCAACGCGCAGGCCGAGCCGTTGCGACAGGCGTGACGTAAGCCCCGGCAGCCGCGCAGCTCCGCCGTACAGCACCAGGCCTGTTTCGCCGATGTCGGCCACGAGTTCGGCCGGTGCGCGCTCCATGACGCTGCGGACAAGCGCCTCTATTTCAGCTAACGGCTGGTCGAGTGCGCCATCGAGATCCTGATGCAGGAGCTCCAGGGAACACGGAGAGCCTGTGGTGACGTTTTTCCCCGTCAGGGTGGCGGCGCGTGTTTCGGAAGAGGGCGCAGCGCTGGCCAGGCCCAGCGTGGCTTGTTCGGCCATGTTTTCGCCTATGGCAACCTGCCTTGTTGCGGCCAAGTGCCGGGCCACGGCCGCGTGGAAGGCGTTGCCGCCGCATGGGATCGTCTCGCTGTGGACAATGTCTGAAAGGCTGACCATGGTGGCCTCGGTCACCCCTGCGCCGATTCCCAGGAGCAGACGGCCCTTGGGCTGCGTGATGTCCAGTCCCGCCGCAACCGCGGCGGCAAGAGGCGCGCTCACCATGTCGGCTTTGGCGATGCCGACGGCCTTGCAGCAATCGAGAATCGTGCGTTTTTCGAGTTCCGTAAGCCCGTGCGGCGTAACAACGCAGACCTTGATGCGTTTTCCGTCGTTCACAAAAACCTGGGACAACAGATTGCGGAGCAGCAGCTTCGCGGCATTGAAATGCACAATGGCGCCGGCTTCAAGCGGTTTGACTACCCGGATGCGGTCCGGGGTCTTGCCGAGGTAGCCCTTGGCCTGCACGCCGGTGACGATGACGGTGTCGTCGTACTGCTCCAAGGCGATGACGGTCGGCTCATCAAGGAGGATGCGCCCATCGGGGCTCGCTATGACAGTTTGGGCGGAACCGATGTCAAGGGCGATGGTATTGCTGCGCAGCATCGTGAGTGGATTGCGCAGACGCAGCGACATGGTGGACTACTTGCCTGTCCGGCGCTGGATGAAGAATTCAATGCTGCGATTGAATGTCTTCTCTTCTTCCGGAGTGAAATAACAGGCGGGAAGTTCGTTGCGAAGCCTATGGTAGTGCAGGCACTCGCAGCACAGACCGTGTTTGCTGCACGAAGTGTTTGTGCAGGTGCAGTATTTTGAGTTGATGGCCACCCGTGGACACTGATCAATCTTTCGCATGTAACCCCTCCAGGCGTTGCCGCCAGAGGGATTTCTAAAGAACTTCTCTCCTTGCGTCAACAATCCGCCCGCAGACATGCCGCGGCCGACGCAGAGTTCGAAAGACCATTGAGAATCCAGGCGTCTTGTGTCATGTTGGCACGGACCAGAAGACAGCACGACAAGGAGACGATCGTGGAGAACTTGAAGCAGACGCCGCTCACAGCTTGGCACCGGGCCAGAGGGGCAAAAATGGCCGCCTTTGCCGGTTTTGATATGCCAATCCAATACGAAGGCATCATCGCGGAACACGCCCACACACGCCAATTCGCCGGGATATTCGACATCTGCCACATGGGCGAGTTTTCGCTTCGGGGCACCGGGGCCAAGGACGCGTTGAACGCCGTTGTGACCCAAGACCTGGACACGCTCGCCCCTGGCAAATGCCGCTACGGCTTTCTGCTCAACGCCGATGGCGGCGTGCAGGACGACCTCATCATCTATTGCCTGGCCGATGACGAATACATGCTTGTGGTCAATGGCGCGTGCGAAGCCGGAGACTTTGCGCATATCAAGTCCCAGCTGCCCGCCGCACTCGCCTTCACCAACATTTCCGAAGAAACGGGCAAGATCGACCTGCAGGGCCCCAAGGCTTTCGACGTGCTCAAGCATCTTCTGGGACAGGATTGTGTTTCTCCAGGATACTTCAACTTCACGCGTACGCGCTGGCAGGGATGTGATCTCATCGTGAGCCGAACCGGGTATACCGGAGAGCTGGGCTACGAATTCTACATTGATGCGGCAAAGGCCGCAGCGCTTTGGGAGGCACTGATCGCCGATCCGCTGGTCAAGCCCGTGGGCCTTGGCGCGCGCGACACGTTGCGCCTGGAGATGGGCTACCCTCTTTACGGGCAAGATCTTGATACGGCGCACACCCCTGTCGAGGCAGGCTTTGGCGCGTTGATCACCAAGCAGAAGCCGTTCACGGGCAAGAACGCCCTCGACACGGTGCGGGAGCGGCTGACCCCCCTCGTCCTTGAGGGACGCCGCAGCGCGCGCCATTACGATGCCGTGCATCTGCCCGATGGAACCAAGGTCGGCATGGTCACCAGCGGTTCCTTCGCGCCCTCCCTCGGCCATTGCGTCGCCTTGGCCTATGTGGAAGCGAACTATGCCGAGGCTGACGAATTTCTTGTGCGCACCCAGCGCGGAGATTTGGCGGCCAGGCGCTCTGCCCTCCCCTTCAACCCCAACGGAACGGCACGCAGGAAGCTGGCCTAGGGGATGCGGGAAGCAGACAGGAAGGAAGGGGAGCTTCGGCTCCCCTTTTTTATTGCATCGTCGGCGGTCTTATTTAGGAAACTCAATACTATTTTATTTCAGACTATTATAGTACTGCGTCCGTGAGGTCGCAACCGTATCGGCGTCAGCTTGTTTGCCCTGCGGCTCTAGTCAATATCGTTGGCCAGAATGAAAAAACCGTTCACACGGCCATCCTCACCGAGATATATCTCAATCCAGCGCTGGACCCGGCTGACGACAAAGCCCGGCGGGAACTCCCCCGGCCGCACGAGACGGTACGAGGCGTAGCCGATGGTACGCCGACCGATCACCCGGTGTGGCTCACCGAACATGGCCACCACCTCCTCGCGGGTCATGCCTAGGCGCAGGCCACCCGGAGTGCGCACGGCTGAACTCACCCCAGGCGTCGCCCGGCAGCGTTTACCGGCTTGGATGATGGCGGATTTGTCCGCGTGTACAGACACGCCCCAAAGGGCGTCCGGGTCGAGCGTGAATATCACGGCGGTTCTGTCCCCTGGACGGGAGGAGACGTAGCAGTACATCACATTGTGCTCATTGAAGACCGTGCGCGGAGCAGGGCCGAACAGCGCCAGCATGTCCTTGGCCGCCTTGTGTAACTGGAAACGCTGGTCCTGGCGTTCGTCCAATCCGTCAAGAACGTAGTTGGCGTCGTCGAGCACGGGCGAATATGGCGGCGTTTCAAGCCGTGGCTCCAGAAAGCACGACTCGTTTTCACCCACGAGCACGAGAGAACTGCCGCGCTTCGCATCCACCTGGGCGGGAAGCACGAGGACTATGCGCAGAGCGAGAGCAGCCGTCAGTTTACTTCGTGACACGGATCAATCTCCCCTCGTAGTATCTGAGTTGTTCCCTGGTCGGCCTATTCAGGATGATGCAGCCTTTGGAGGCGTCGTTCTCTTTATTGTTGCCATGAATGAGGAAGGTGTTCGGTTTGCGCTCCATGCCGTCTTTGCCAACCCGGTTCTTGGTGTCGTCGTCGGGCTCCAAACGAAAGACAGGGGGCGTCAGGTGGTGCTTTATGCAATAATCCTGGTCCGTGACTTCCTCCACCCGCCAGTTGCCTTCTGGAATTGGCCCGAAGTCCTCGACATCCTGGCTCGCCGCTTTGTTCCTGTGCTGGCCCTTTCCACTGTAGGCTTCGTCTGTCATGACCCCGCCTTCGAAATTGCGCAGGGTGTGGCTCTCGATGCCGTAAACCAGGTGGGGCTCCTTGGGTGCAGGCGGCGGTGGCGGACACTTCGGTTTCTGCGGCGGCGCTTTTATGCACAGGACAAAAATCACCTGTCTTTGGCCGCTAAAATGACAAAAATACCCACTTGACAGGGGTGCGCGGGACTCCCCGGCCGCAGGAAAGCAAACAGGTGGACGCCGTGCTGGCAACCACCTGTTTCGATTCGGTTTTGAGTTTCTTACATAAGGGCTTCGTCGGCGTAAGGCTTAGATTGGCGGCAAGGTGTCGTGCAGGGCCTGCTCCAGCCTGCGCCTTCCGCTGACGAGCAGGTCCGCATCGGGCCTGTCTCCTTCAAATTCGAGCGGCGGTCCGAAAAAGACCGGACAACGGCTGAAAGGCATGGGCAGTTCGAAACGGTCCCAGGAACGCTGAAACACATGCTTGCGCGCCGGACGGCAGCGCACCGGAACAAGCAGCGCCCCGGTCTTGTGGGCCAGGTACACGGCACCGTCCTTTGCCTTGTGGCGCGGCCCGCGCGGGCCATCCACGGTGATGACGCCGATGCGCCCCTGGTCCATATGGCGTTTGAGTGCGATGATGGCCTTGAGTCCGCCGCGTGTGCTGGAGCCCCGAGCGGTCCCGTAGCCAATGCTCGTGAGCACCTGGGCGATGATCTCTCCGTCGCGGCTGTCGCTGACGACGGTCGCCAGGCGTCCGTCCAGCTTGGTCATGCCGTATCCGGTCAGCGTGAACAGCTCGGAATGCCAGATGGCGAGCAGCACCGGGCGGCCTGCGTCTGCCGGATTCTTGATGACGCCCAGTGCGCCGCCGTCCTCGAAGCGCAGGCTCGCGATCCAGGCCCTGTAAAGGAGTGTGAGGGCGGGGCTGATGAGGCTTGGCGAAATGCGCATGGGCCGTTCCTTACGCGGCCTTAAGCCACGCTGGTGCCGTCGGCGAACTGCATCTGGTACAGCCTGGCGTACAGCGGGCAGGTTTCCAACAGCTTGGCGTGCTTGCCCTGAGCAACGACCCTGCCCTCCTCCATCACCACGATGAGATGGGCCGAAAGGATGGTGGACAGCCTGTGGGCGATGACGATGCTGGTGCGTTCGCGCATGAGATTTTCCAGCGCCAATTGCACAATGCGTTCGCTTTCGGTGTCCAGGGCGCTTGTGGCTTCGTCGAGGATGAGCAGGGGCGGATTCTTCAACAGCGCGCGCGCGATGGTGAGCCGCTGTTTCTGGCCTCCTGAAAGCCGCGCCCCGCGTTCGCCGATGACGGTGTCGTAGCCATCGGGCAGTTCCATGATGAAGTCATGGGCGAACGCGGCCTTGGCCGCGGACTCAATCTGTTCCTGGCTGTAGCCGTCTTGGCCGTAGCAGATGTTGTCACGCACGGAAGCGTTGAACAGGAACGCATCCTGGGAGACGATGCCCTGGGTGAGGCGCAGGCTCTTCAGCGAATAATCCTGCACCGGCGCGCCGTTCAAGAGCACCTGTCCGGAGTCCGCGTCGTAAAAGCGGGGAATCAAATGCACCAGCGTCGTCTTGCCGGAGCCGCTCGGCCCGACGATGGCCACGCGCTCTCCCGCGCGCACCACAAGGTTGATGCCGTCCAGAGCCGGGCGGCCGGCTGTGGGATATTGGAAGCGCACATCGCGGAATTCGACGCTCTTGAAGGGCGCCTCCACGTCCCGTGTCCCCCCGCTCTCGCGGTTGATGTTTGGGGAATCGAGGATGTCGAACACGCGCTCGGCCCCGGCCAGGGCGCGCTGGATGTCGATGTTGCAGGCGTCGATCTTTTTGATCGGCTCATATAGCATGATGAGCGAAGCCATGAAGGAGAAAAAGGTGCCTGCGGTGGTGGTGCCGTCAATGACGCGCATACCGCCGTAGAAGATGACCAGGCCGATACCCACCGAACTCAGCATGTCGATGACGCGTGAGGACAGCTCGCTGTTGAGCACCTGCTTGATGGCTAGGCCCATGAGCTTGTGGTTTTCCACGGCGAAACGGCCGGACTCCTGCTTTTCGGTCGCAAAGGCCTTGATCACCTTGATGCCGCTGAAGCTTTCCTGCAAGTGGACGTTGATGTTCGCCACCCCCGCCTGGGACTTGCGGCCAAGATTGCGCAGTTTCTTTCCGAAATAGACCAGAGGGTAGCCCGCAATGGGCACTACGATGACAGCGTAGAAGGCCAGTTCCGCGTCCTGGTAGAACACCACGCCGATGAGCCCCATAATCTCAAAAATTTCTCGTATGAGCATGACCATTGAGGGCACGCTGTTGCGTATCTCGACGACATCGTTGAGGATGCGCGACATAAGCATTCCGACTTGGCTTTCCTCGAAAAAACGCATGGGCAAGACGACGATTTTTTTGTAGAGATCGTTTCGCAGCGCCTCGATGACGCGCATTCCCACGCTGTTCATGTAATAGGTCTGAATGAAGCGGAAGCTGCATTTCGTCACCATGACGCCCATTATCAAGAAGGGCAGCAACTTGAGGGCATTCATGTCCTTGTTCACAAATATCTGGTCTATGGCCGGCTTGACCAGATAGGCCATAGCGGCCGAGCAGCCTGCCACCACGAACATGGACAGAAACGCGATCACCACCTTGAACTTGTAGGGCAAGAAATAGCTCAGGCAGCGCGTAATGAGGTGGCGATTGCCGAAATAGTAAAGCGATTTGTCTCTGGCCAATACTGTGCTCCTGATTCGTTTGGAAGGCTCCGTGCCCGACCAGACGTTTACTGACTGCAGGGCTGACTGGCAATGGAAATCCGTCCAGATGCCGTTCGCGTGCTCCTGATTTTCGCCCGTTACTTGTATCGAAGGCCAGGGAACAGCACTCTAAATATTTCCTCGATATTGTCTAGACTTTTAACAACTGGTCGGAATAATGGCTCAAAACGAAAAGCTGTTGCGGATAAACAAGTTTCTGTCAGAGTGCGGCGTGGCATCGCGCCGTGGGGCGGACGAACTGGTTTTGGCAGGCCGCGTGCGCCTGAATGGGCAAGTTGTGTGCGAGCCCGGCGTGCGCGTGGACCTGTTTTCGGACCAGGTCCAGGTGGATGGCAGTCCTGTGTCGCATCCCGCGGCTGGAGGAAGCCCCGGCCTCGACCTCACCGTTGTGCTCCACAAACCCGTACAGGTGGTGACCACTCGCAGCGATCCTCAGGGAAGGCAGACGGTGTTCGATCTCTTGCCCGAGGAGTATCGCCACGAGCGGCTGCTGCATGTGGGGAGGTTGGACTACTTTTCCGAAGGGCTGTTGTTGCTCACCACGGACGGCAGCCTCATGAATCGGCTCATCCACCCTCGCTGGCACTTGCCCAAAGTCTATCATGTGCTTGTGCGGGGCCAGGTTTCGGAGATCAAGCTCGGCATCATGCGTGACGGCATGGTGCTCAAGGAGGGGGAGAGGCTGGCCCCGGTGCAGACCTCGATTCTTCGGCGGGACCCAGGCGGCGTCTGGCTCGAGATGACCCTGCTGCAGGGGCTCAATCGTCAGATACGGCGCATGTGCCGCGATCTGGGGCTGACCGTGTTGCGGCTCATCCGCGTGCGGCAAGGCCCAATAGCGCTGGGAACGCTGAACCCCGGCCAGTGCAGACCGCTCACCCCGGATGAAGCGCGCGGTCTGCGCCGGGCCGTTGGGCTCTAACCTGGCCTACTGTTTTGAATTGTCCTTCACTTGCGTCCCTTGGGGCGGCGTGAATTCGAAGAGTTTGCTTTCGGCACGCTTGTTCAGTTGCAGGTTCTGCATGTTCACCATGTTGCCATTGCCGTAGAAGTCCACAATGAGCACGCGCCCGAGCATGTTGGTTTTGGTGTTCACCCAAATATAGGCCAGCACCATGGTGGGTTCGGGCTCCTTGGGGATGAGCCGCAGCTTGACCATGCCATTTTCCGTGCCCTGCTCTTCAACCTTGAAGTCTTCCTTGAGGTTCGCCTTGCCGCTCAAAAAGCGGATCATGGTCTTGGAGTTGAAGACTTGGCTTGGCCGGTATTTAATCGCCAGCTTCTCGGCCTCGAAGTAGTTCCACACGGCGCTCTGTCCCACAACCAGCAATTCTTTTTCCGGCTTGTGGGTCTCCCATCGCACCAGGGACTGCTTGAACCAGATTTTTCCGCTGCGCTTTTCAACGCTGCCGCTTGCCGCGTTGGTCAGCTCCTGCTGGAAATCCGTATGGAAGGAGTGTAAGGATTCGTACCGTTTCTGAATGGCGTCGGTAATGCTTTCGGCCCGGGCCACGCCAGCCAGCAGGATTGAAAGCATGACCGTGAACAAAATGAGACTTTTGCCAATGCGCATTGGATTCTCCATGATTGTACGGCGTTGGGCTTTGCGCCCGGAGCGAAGATAGGTGAAGACGACTGCAAATGCAACGGAGGCCGCATGGGAGTTGACTTGGCTTCAATACCACTGAGAAGCCGCAGGGCTATCGAAGCGGAGATGCTTGCCCGCGTGTACAGGAGCACTGCCGCCCGCTACGGCGAGGAGTCTGCGCTTTCGGTTCTGAGCGCAGCCATCGACGAGGCGGCTTTTGAGTCCGGACGCGCCTTTGCAGCCAGCTCCACGGACGGAATGCCGAGTCTGGACCACTTCGCCCAGGTGCTGGAGCTCTGGAAATCTGGCGGCGCGCTCGACATTACGGACATCCAATGTGATGCGCAGGCGCTGTCCTTCCGGGTCACGCGCTGCGGCTATATGGAACTGTACCGCGAAATGGAGCTTCCTGTTGAATTGCATGCCACGCTCTCCTGTCGGCGCGATGCCGCCTTTGCCCGCGGGTATTCGTCCTGTCTCACGATGCAGCGGCCACAGACGATCTCCCAGGGCGCGGACTGCTGTCTGTTCCTGTTCCGCTGGATTCCATGATCGGCCGCTTTCGCTTCCATCGGATTTCTGGCACAAGCCTTTGTGCGGCGTTGTGATTGCCACCATGGAACATGGGCATTTGTGGAATCGCTTTGTCGCATCGGAGCGTTGCGGGAAGTCAGTGGCTGATATGTCGAGCCCTGAGCGCAGCGGCGATGCCCCACAGTGTTTCATGGCTGCTGGACGTGCCTGGATTGGAGCAAAGAGAGCCGCTCCGAGTGGCCGTGTTCCCGTTCCTCTGCGGTCGCAAATGGGCGACCAGTGCGTATCGTCCACCTGAAGAACAAAGGGTTCCAGGATCCAGGAACCACATCAAAAATAAGGATTTTTGAGAGAATGGCGTCTCTGTCACCCAGCCTCTTGGTCCGCCCCGAGGACATCCCACAGGAAATTGCGCTGCCGAGCCCTCTGCATACGCGCGAATACTTGTTCGACGGGGAGCTCCGCGTCTGGGACGGCCCCACGCAGGAGGTCCTCTCGCCCTTGTCCACCTCCGGTCCCGCAGGTCCGGAGCGGATTGTGTTGGGTTCCTGCCCGGTCCACGACGCAGTTGCCGGGATGGCTGCGTTGCACGCGGCCTGCGCCGCCTGGGACAACGGGCTTGGCCAGTGGCCCAATCTGGATGTTGAGGCCCGCATGGCCTGCGTGGAGGACTTTTGCCGCCGCATGCGTTCCCGTCGCGCTGAAATCGTACGCCTTATGGTCTGGGAAATATGCAAGCCCACCAAGGAGTCCGAGCAGGAGTTCGATCGCACCATTGAATACATCGAGGCTACCCTTGCCGCGATGCGGGAAATGGCGGCCGAAGCTGGGCGAGTGATCGCGGCCTCTGGGCTGCGCGCTCTGTGCGGACGGTCAGCCCGTGGCGTCACCTTGTGCCTGGGCCCCTTCAATTTTCCCCTCAACGAGACCTTGGCCACGTTGATTCCGGCCCTGCTCATGGGCAACACTGCCGTGGTGAAGCTGCCGCGCATCGGACGTCTTCTGTTCACTCCCCTTCTCGACTGTTTCCACAAGGCCTTTCCGCGTGGGGTCGTGAATAGTGTTTCCGGTGGAGTTGAGGCCGTAACGCCGATGATGCGTTCCGGGCTCGTCGATGTGCTTGCGTTTATCGGGTCAAGCAAGTCGGCGGAGGCGTTACGTGCCCTGCATCCGCGCCCGACGCGCCTGCATTGCGTGTTTGGCCTGGAAGCCAAGAACGCCGCAATAATTTTGCCAGATGCCGACCTTGACGTGACCGTGGCCGAGGTGCTCCGCGGGGCGTACGGTTTCAACGGACAGCGTTGCACGGCGCTGAAGCTGGTGTTGGCATCGCGCCTTGTGGCCGATGCATTCTTGGAGCGGCTGCGCGCCTCTGCCGAGCATCTGAAGATCGGCCTGCCCTGGGAACCGGGCGTAGGCATCACGCCCCTTCCCGAACCCGGCAAGCCTCGTTTTCTTGAGTCCTTGCGCAAGGATGCACTGTCGCGCGGGGCGCGCGAACTGTTGCCCGGCGCCGGAATGCTGGACGAAACCCTGTTTGCGCCGTCCTTGCTGGCTCCCGTGACACCGGACATGCGCCTGTATCATGAAGAGCAGTTCGGCCCGGTGCTGCCCGTGGGGCTGTTCGACGATCCAGAGGAGGCGCTGCGGGCTGTGGCCGCCTCGAACTATGGGCAACAGGCGAGCCTCTTCGGAAGCGACGTGCAGGTTTTGGCCCGGTTGTCCGGACGGTTGCGCAACCTCGTGAGCCGCGTGAACATCAATTGCAAATGTCAGCGAGGTCCTGATGAACTGCCCTTCACGGCACGGAAGGATTCCGCTGTGGGGACGCTTTCGGTGGGGGAAGGCTTGGCCGCCTTTTCGCTGCCCACGTTGACCGTGCTGCGCCATTCCAGCGCTGATGGGGGTGTGTTGTCGGCCCTTGGCGCGGTGGCGCCCAACTCGTCACCACCAAGGTCATGAAAGCGGTTTCCACGCAGTCCGTGCGTTGGCATGGCCTGTTCAGTGTTTGCGGTACATGGATGCTGCCGAAGACAGCCATGGTCGCAGGGGGGCACTTGGCGCCAGCCGATGGCGCGTCAACATGCGCGTCGTGCCGTGTGCGCCTTGTGGTCAGCGTTGTCCAAGGCGGCAACGGGGTCGCGGGCATTGAGGCGCTGGGCTCGTCCGCTCCCTCCTACCCGCCGCTGCGGACAGTGATGCGGTTGTCCACGGAGTGAACTCCCGCCACACCTACAGCGATTGCTTCGGCCCCTCTGGCCTGATCAGCTTCCCGCACCGTCCCGCCAAGTATCACATGCCCGTCAAACGTCTTCACATCAATGAATGTTCCTGCGAGGGGGAATTCCCGGTTCAGGGCAGAGACGATTCTCGCGTTTATGTCTCGGTCCTGCCTGCTCCGTCTGCTCCTGCCTGCGGCCAACGCGACAGCGATCAACACCACAAGTCCGAAGATGATGAATGCCGTTTGGACGGACATAGGCACACTCCTGGCGACACGCTGAGGGGAAGCGGAACGAGGGACTCGTCCCGCCTGCTGGCCAACTGTGGCGTTTGATAATTATCCGGTCAAGAAGGAAACCGGTGCGTCAATCCGTGCCGAATCGCGCGCCGGTTTAGTAAAGCTGCGTTTGATTTGGCACTAACATGCAACCGCAGCAGGTGTGAGTAACGCGCTGAAATATTAGCTGATTCGTGCAAGTGAGGCCTAGTCTCTCTGTGTGGCTTTGCGGGTGATTTGGCACTGATCTTCTGAGGTTGTTGCGCTTGATTTGGCACTGGTCCGCTGGCTGTGCCGTTTTTACGACAATCACGGAACATGAAAGCTATGTCAGTTCCCTGCCGATCCAAACCACACGACCTAATATCCGCATTTCCCGAGATTGGCCCGTGTCAGCCCGTATCTCTAGCGGAGGGTATGCCTTGTTTTGGCTTTTCAGTATCATACCCCCAGGGACTGCATCTATCATTTTGACATACACTAAGCTGCCGACCGCTACCGCAAATAACTTGCCAGCCAAAGGCGTTGTTTGACACATATCAATCAGCGTAACGTCATTATCAAGAATTATAGGTTCCATGCTGTCGCCAGACACTCGCATTAATACCATGCGTGATGGATCACCTTTGCGCCAAAGAAAGTCTTTATTAAACGCATACTGCTCTTTGTCAAAAAGAGGCGATAATGCATCAGAGAATGATTCCGTAAGTGGTTCTACCATTGGAATACAGATGAATCGATCCATTTTTTTGGATTTGTATTCTTCGATTACAGCCAGCTCTTCTTCTGAAAATGATCTTACAGCGTCTGCGCTGTAGCGTTCCTCACCGTTTCCGGTGAGCAACCATTCAGGTCTCACGCCTGCTATGTCGGAAACCGCATGAACCCAGTGCAGCGGGATCTTCGACTTTCTTTTTGCGTTATATATCGCCTGGGAAGAGACGCCAAGCAACCGGGCCAGCGCAGACGCGCTCTTGCCATCAGTGGCCTGGATAAGGCGTGCCAACACCTCCTGGGCCGTTGCACCTTCTGTCGGCGAACCTGCAACCAAGGCGTAAACCTCCAAATTTAGACAAACCAAATAAAACCATTTGGTTACAATCTTTGCGCCAAAATCAACCTGCAACCAAACTTTTTGGTTGACTAGGCAACACCAAAAGTTTTATGTACGGCTGCGGGCAGTGGAAAACACCCCTCACAAAAGCACTACCAGCCCGCAAGTCTAGGGTCAACGTCCGGTCGTCAACCAAGATTGGACGTTGACCCCCACCTAAAGCGGACGGTCTTGCTATGCAGAGACAACTCTCCCTGTTCCACGGCGACACACAGGACTTCGGCCACTTGGCTGGACTGGTGCCTACCATCAGAGCTGCCATGAACAGGGCTGCTGGTGCCGATGAAGCAGGTCGGAAACTCCTCGTTGACAGGATCAATTCCATCGCCGCCTCTGCTGGCATCCGCCTCACCTCAGGAAACGTAAAAGCCATCAGCAAGGACACGCTGGATAAGTGGTTGGCCCCTGGCGACCGCGATCACACCCCGTCCATTCTGGCTATTGTCGTGTTTTGCGCCGCCACCGGGAGCCACGAGCCCTTGCAGGTTCTGCTCAAGGCGCTGGGGTTCGACGTAATGACCACCGAAGACCGCAGGCTTCGTGACTATGGACGCGCATGTCTAACGGAACGCGCAGCCAGGAAACGCAAGAAGGCACTTGAGGAGTCTATATGAAGCCACTCGAATGCCGCTCCGAGCGACATAAGATGCGCTTTCGCATTCGTGAACGCCTGGATCGCCAGGGACTGAATATGCTTGAGATTGCTAGGCGGATTGGTGTGAACAAGAATCTTGTCCGCGACACGATCTCCGGGTTTCGCAACAACAATCGTGTTCTGATCGCCTTACGCGATGACTTTGGAATTCCGGAAGAACTGCTGTTCATGCCGAGTAAAGATAAGGCCTAAAATGGACACGCGGAACTCCTTCACCGCAAACGGGCTTGCTACGTTGCTAGGGGTCTCGCGGCAAGCTGTTCGCAAGCGTGCCGATCGTGAAGGTTGGAAGTCTCACCAGCGTGAAGGACGCGGCGGGGGCAACGACTGGCTTTTGGCGTCCATGCCGAAGGCGACACGCGACCAGGTGCTTGCCGCCGTGCTCTCCCAGGAGCCCGCCGAAGAGCCGAACCTTCCCGTTCCTTCGCAGTCAACCGCCCCGGCCATACCCGCTGAATCCTCCCTCGTCATTGCCCAGCTCACGGAGCGCCAGCGCCGGACCATGGAAGCGCGCCTGGTGTTCGTGCGCGAAGTGGAGAGGCTGACTGCCGCCGCTGGCAAGGAAACGGCGGTACGCGGCCTGGTCGAAGCGGCGCGGGGGCATCGGCTGGCCAAGCACCTGCAAGCCCTGGTCAACGTGGCCAATGACCGGCCCGGCAAGGGCGAGGAACGGGGACTTTCCCGCCGTCGGCTGTATGGCTGGTGCGCCGTGTACGCCATTGCTGGAGCCGCTGCCCTGGCCCCCCAGCACAAGCAGCGGGACATGAGTGTGCCGCCCTGGGCGAACGAATTTCTTGCGCTCTACCAGACCCCGCAGCATCCCTCCGTGGCGGACTGCCTGCGCCGGCTCGAATGGCCGGGCCAGAAGCCCACCATCCACGCGGTCTACCGGTTCCTGAAGAAGATCGGCGTGCCCGCCCTCATGACGGGCCGGGCCACGGGCAACGCGCTGACCAAGCTGCGACCGCACAAGCTTCGCACGACAGAGAGCTTGTTGCCGGGCGACGTGTACACGGCGGACGGCACGACGTTTGACGCGGAAATCCAGAATCCCTTGAACGGCCAGCCCTTCAAGCCGGAAATCACGCTGGTTATCGACGTGGCCACGCGGAAGTGCGTGGGCGTGTCCGTGGGGCTGGGCGAAAGCGGCCTGACCATCCTGGACGCTCTGCGCATGGCCTGCTGTTACGGCGGCCTGCCGTTGATGCTCTACACGGACAACGGCTCCGGGTACAAGAACAAGCTCCTCCTGGGCGAGGGACAGGGCATGTTGGCCAGGCTGGACATCCAGATGGTGAACTCCATCCCTACCCGCCCGCAGGGCAAGGGCCTCATGGAGCGGGCAGTGCAGACCATCTGCACGCCGCTGTCCAAGCGCCTGCCCTCCTGCACTCACAAGGACATGGACCGTGACGCGGCGCTCAAAGTCTTCCGGCTCAGCCGCAAGGACATCAAGGAAAAGGGCCGGTCGGACCTTCTTCCCACGTGGCCGGAGTTCCTGAAGCAACTGCTGGCCCGCGTGGAAGAGTACAACGCCACACCGCATTCGTCCCTGCCGCTCACCGTGACGGCAGAGGGCAAGCGCCGCCGCATGAGCCCGGATGAATACTGGCAGGATTTCGAGGCGCGCGGGTGGCAGCCGTTCAGCGTGCCCGCCCAGGAGCGCGAGGATTTGTTCATGCCCGGTTGCCGCCGCACGGTGCGCAACGGCGTGGTCCGGCTCTTCAACGGTGAATATTTCGCCTCCGACCTGGAGGAGTTCCACGGCTCCATCGTGGAAGTGCGCTACGACATTTGGGATTCCTCCCGCGTCCATGTCTGGACCACCAAGGGCGAGAAGGTCTGCACGGCAGAGCTGAACGCCCACGCCCTGCCTTACTTCCCGCCCAGCCAGGTGGAGGCCCTGCGCGAGAAGCGCAAGGCTGGCCAGGTGCTTCGCTTGGCCAAGAAGCTGGAGGCCATCGAGCCCGGCGCGCGCATCGAGGTGCCGGAGCCAGTCACGCACGAGCCGTTGTTCGTGGCGGACAGCATCCAGCCCGAGGCTGAAGCCGAGGTGGCCGAGGTCATGGAGCGGACGCGGGCCGAGCAGAAGGCGGCCCCTGTCGAGGCGCGGCCCAACTTCCAGTTCCCCTACGAGAAGTACGAGTGGCTCATGCGGAATCGTGGCCAGTGGACGGACACGGATGTGGCCTGGCTGAACCGCTACACGCAAGGCGAGGACTACGCGGACCTGCATGACCACTACAAGTCAATGGGCATCGCCTGGTCCGGGGACATCCTGGCCAGAGCTGGCGAATTCTAACCGGAGGGACACATGCGCAAGCTGTTCGTGAAGACGGAGAACTACAAGCGGTTCACCTCGGCTGTAAACGCCGTGGAGCAGCGCGGGGCGGCGGAAGCCGGAATGCTTCTGGTGCACGGCGAGCCGGGCTTCGGCAAGACGCAGGTCGTCAGCCGCTGGGCCGCTGAGGTGGGCGCGGTGCACCTGCGCGCCAACGTGGATTGGACGCCCCGCTATTTCCTGGTGGAGCTGCACAAGGCGCTGGGCATCGAGGCCCAGGGCCGCGCTGAGGAAATGTTTCAGTCCGCCCTCAAGGTCATTACGGCCTCGAATCTGCCGCTGGTCATCGATGAGGCGGAGTTCACCCTGCACAACAAGGCGCAGGTTCTGGAAAAGGTCCGCGACTTCTCGGACCGGGCCGAGGTGACGGTGATCCTGGTGGGCATGGAGCGCATCCAGTCCTCCATCTCCAAGCACAAGCAGATCAGCGGGCGCATCGCCCAGGTTGTGGAGTTCAAGGCCGCCCCCTTGGCGGACGTGGCCCAGGCCTGCGAGCTGCTGTCGGAAGTGGCCATTGCCCCGGACCTTGTGTCCGAGGTGCACCGGCTCTCCGGCGGCAGGATGCGCGAGGTGTTGAACATCATCGCAGCCGTGGAGCGCGTGGCCAAGCTCAACGGGCATGAGCGCGTGGGCCTGGAGCACGTGCAGGGCGTGCCGCTCTCGCACGACTGGCGCACCCGCACGCCCCTCACCGCCAAGCCCGGCAAGGGCAAGGGGGAGGGCCGCTAGATGACCTGGCACGGACTGCCCGCCCTTCGCGCCCTTTCTTCCGGGCCGCTTCTGACTGCCGAGTTGTCCAGAGCCGTAGGTATCAGCCTGGATTCCACGCGGGCCGTATGCCGCTGCCTGCGGGCGCGCGGTCTGATGCGGACCGTCGAGGGCATCCACGAACTGACCGAGGCCGGGCACCAGGCCGTGGCTTGCGGCCAGGAGATTACTTGCGGCCCGAACAAGGGCGGCGTCAGACGGGCGGAGAGTCTGCGGGCCAAGGCTTGGCGGGCCATGCGCATCAAGATGAAGTTCTCGCTGGACGAACTGCTCTCCCTGCTGTGCGACGGGGAGGAGAAGGACGCGGAAGGCAACCTGCGCCGCTACCTTCGGACTCTGGAGCTGGCTGGCTACCTGGTGGAAATGAAGCGCACCGGAGCGGACGGCTCTCGTCGCTGGTGGCTAGCTAAGGATACCGGGCTCCATGCTCCGGCCTGGAACAAGAAGGCATGGACATTGACCGACGCCAACACAGGAGAAAGCCACGACCTTAGGCAGTTCAAAGAGAAGCGGCCCAAGGCGGCCAAGTCGCACGCACCTTGCCGCGTGTTGAGGGAATCAGGGCGGACGGCCAGGGCAAGGCTGGTGACTCCGCGCGCAACCCGGAACCGGAAGGAGGAAGCATGATTGCCAGGAAGATCAACAGCGCCATCGCCCGCCTGCACGAGATGAGCGGCGAGATGAGCCCGGAACAGCGGGCGGTGATCCGCCAGGCCACGGCGGTGCTCACGGACGCGGCCAACTCCGCCACGCATCTGGAGGCGGCCACCCTGCCGCTCACCGTGCCGACCCCGACAAACTATCTGCAATAGGGAGGCGGGTCATGAGCCAATACAGGCTGAATCAACAGGGCGAACAGGTTCTCGTCCGGCAGTGCGAGCACCCGCAGGAAACTTGCCTTCAGTGCCACTTCTGGGCGGATTGCATTCTCTTGGCGATCTTCAAAGGCAAGCACGCGGACAAGAGGGCCAAGGCCTTTTTGAAGAAGCGAAACCCGAATGGACAGCTGGCCCGGATGCGTGCCGGGCGCACCGCCTAACCTGAAAGAAGGAGCAGAATCATGAAAAAGAGTGAACTCATCTCCTGGATTTCGAAGCTGGAAGAAATGCCTCAGGGCGATGTGGAACGTGTTTTGGACAGGCTGGGAGCCGTTGTGGTTACGGAGTTGAGCGGAGGGCCGGGTGAAGTCTCTTTACCTGGCATCGGCAAGCTGAAGGCCAACCAGCGAAACGAACGCGCTGGCTACAACCCCAAGACCGGCAAGCCCATCCGCATTCCGGCGCGCATCACCGTGAAGCTCACTCTCTCCCAGTCCTTTAAGAACTCCCTGCGGGGATAGCCACCATGGGACACACCATCACAACAATTCCAGAGAAGGAGATTCTCGGCGCGGCGCTTGAGGTGTGCCTGAACCACCGTGACGAATTTGAGGCGCTCCTGGGGAACGAAGACAAGGCCGAGGTCGCGTTGGAGTGCTTGTCCTGGATGGTGGAGGAGGCCGAGGAGACCGAGAAGACGGCCAAGCGTTGACTGTATGCGAAACCGCCCTGCGGGGCGGTCGTCCAGGCGTGGCGGCCTGGGCCTGATGAGCAGCCAACAAGGGGAGACCGTCATGAGGACAGAAAGCAGACGCAGCCTGCTGGCCAAGGTGCATATCGCGGCCAAGGATTTGGGCCTGCAAGAGGATGCCTACCGGGACATGCTGGAAGGCCTCACCGGACAGCGCTCGGCTGCCAAGCTCACGGACAAGCAGCTCGCCTTCGTGGTGGGCAGCCTCCAGCGCAAGGGCGGCTGGGGTGCCGCCCCGGTTGAGCACGCGGCCAAGCGCCACGGGGCGAAGCCGAAGCCGCGAGCGTCATCCAGCTGCGACGCCATGCTGAAGAAGATTGAGGCGTTGCTTGCCGACGCCGGGCGGCCCTGGGCCTATGCCGAGAGCATGGCCCGGCGCATGTACCAGGTCGAGAGGCTGGAGTGGGCCACGGCGGAGCATCTGCGCGGGATCATCGCCGCGCTGGTGAAGGACGCCGGACGGCAGGCCCGCAAGATGCGCGAAGCCAGCGCGCACATGTAACCACGCACCAAAGTAGGAGAAGCGCGCCCATGTTCATCGAAAAGAATAGCGCGGGCCGTGTCAGCGTAGTCGACACCCTCACGAGTGTCTCCAGTGTGCTGACCTACCTTCAGCAGACGGCGGAGCATGACTTGAGCGGCAAGGGTAAGGAAGGCTTGGCCCTCATTCTCATGAGTGCTGTCGATGCCGTGGATGCTTCTTTGGCTGCTCTTGAGGGTGAGCGTGGGACCAGCGGCGCAGAAGCTCCAGAAGACCTCCCCGGACTTCGTACGGCGCTTCGGGCACCTGCCCCTGCCCAAGGTCAGTAGCAGGGCCGCAAGGGCATTTACGAACGTTTTTAAACGGCCCTGGGACAAGCACAAAACAGGAACCGGAGAAGGGGAGACATATGGGCGTGGATGTCGCCGAACTGATTCGGGACATGGCTGACAAGGTGGCCATGCGTTGCACTCAAGAAGTCCAGCTCCAGGACGAAGCGGCCAAACAGGTTGGAGAGATAGTCTCCAACCTGATCATTGAGGAATGGGGTGGCCAGAACATCTATGTGCCGATCAGCCTTGCAAGCAAAAGGGCGAAGCGGAACGCCATGATTTTGGAGGAGTTCACCGGGGACAACGTGTCGGAACTAGCTCGCAAGTACAATCTTTCCGTCCAGGCGGTTTACCGGATCATCAAGAAGGAGCGGGAGCGCTGCATGCAGTAGCGCGCAGTTCCGCGCGTCGTAAAACCCAAGCAGGCTTGGCCAGGAGCGGCCAAACCGAAGAGGAGCACCAGATGGATTTGAAGAAAGAGTTTGAAGGGATGCTGGAGAAGCTGAGAGCCCATGTCGAGCCAGCCATTGTGGCGCCACGCGCCCGGCTGGCGGATTGTGAGGCCAAGCTCGCCAGGCTGAAGGGGCACGAAAAGGACATCGCCGCAAGGCTGGAGAAGCTGCCGCGCGAGAAGGAATCGCTCCTGTCGCAGATTTCCAGGGGAATGGCCGCCGGAGAGGACGTCGGCCAGCTTCGCCGCAAGATCAAAGACACGGAGTCGGAGTTTGCCGAGCTGAAGGACATCGAAGGCGTGCTCCGCCGCGAGGGGCTGCCCAGGGCCAACGGCGACTGCGAAAGCGCCAAAGCGGTGCTCCGGGATGCGGTTCGAGAAGCGGTTCGGGAGGTTCGCGCCGAGTATGTGAATAGCGCCCGTGGCTTCTTCGCCGAACTGGCCGCAGCCGATGAGCAGTGGCGTGCTGCGCTTATCGCAGTGCTCCACGAGGTCGGCTCGGTATCCTCGCGGGAGTTCTCCGGAGAAGACTATCTCGTGCCCTACCCTTTGTCCCACCAGCTGCGTGTGCAGTCGGACGACTTCAAGTAGCTGGAGGCAGAGCATGGACAAGGAATTCGCCTGCTGCGTTGACCTCGGGAGCACAGCCCCGGTCTTTGTGCAATTGCTTCCCGCCGGACCACAGATCAACGGAGTCGACGGACGGCGCTGGGTCTTTGATCAGGCCGCTGTTGACCAGGTGCTTGCAGCCTTTGCCCGGCGTAATCGTTCCCTGGTCATCGACTGGGAGCACTCCAGCCAGGTGCGCGCGGAGAAGGGGCTTGAGGCTCCGGCGGCGGGTTGGATCGTACGCCTGGAAGCTCGCAACGGCGAGCTGTGGGGTCAGGTGGAATGGACGCCGCGCGGCGCTGGCCAGATCACCCGGCGGGAGTACCGCTTCCTTTCTCCGGTCTTCCTCTTCGACAAGAACACCGGTCGCATTCAGGAGCTGAGCGGGGCCGGGCTGACCAATTCCCCAAACCTCAACCTCGTGGCCCTCAACAGGGCGGAGCACACCATACAGGCAACATCTCTCACCGAACCGGAGCTGGCCATCTGCCGCGCCCTGGACATCCAGCAGGGAGACTACGCCAAGACCCAACTCGCACAGAACAGAGAAAGGACCGGCACGAACACCACCGGCCTCTCCGAGATCGAGCTGGCCGTATGCCGCAACCTGGGCATTTCGCCCGAACAGTACATCACCGGAAAGGAGCATCCCAATGGCTAATCTCACGTTCTCCCTGCATTACGGATTGAAGATCGGAGAGGATGTTCTCAAGGAAGTCGTCTTACGCGAGATGACGGCGGGCGACATCCTGGACGCGAAAGAGGACGCCGAGAAGATGGTCCTGGCCCCGGAGGGACCGGTGCTTGTGACCAGCCCCACCCGGTTCGGCACGGAGCTGCTGCGCCGCCAGATCGTGAAGATCGGCAACCTCTCCGGACCGATTGCCCTGAGTGAGCTGAAGAGGTTGCACCCCGCAGACCTCAACATGATCCAGGCCAAGGCGGATGAAATTGATATCGCCCTGGGCCTGGAGCTGGAGCGCTTGAGCAAGGGGATTGACGGGGGGCGATAGGATCGGGTGGGCCGTGCAGTTTGAACGGCTCACCCTGCTCATCGCCGGACGCACCGGCTGGAATGAGGGAGACATTCACAGCCTCACGGTCAAGAGGCTCGCGCGTTATCTGGTGCACCTCCAGGCGAGCGCAAAACAGTAGCAAGGAGGCCGCATGGCGGCGATGAAAGCGTCAATCATTCTGGACCTGGGCGGCAATCTGGCTGCCCAGGCCAGGCGCAACGAGGCCGCCCTGGGCGGCCTTGCTCGTTCGGGTCAACGGGACATGGGACTGCTCTCCCGCTCGGCGCAGGCGGCAGGGCGCGGGCTGGATGCCTTGGGAAACAGGTATACGGCTGCCTTGGCCGGGGCGGGCGCTGCGTACAAGTCCGCCCGTGCGGTCATGGACTCCGCGCAGCTCGACAAGAGCCTGATCCGCGTCACGCAGACCGCCGGGGCAACGCGCCAAGCTGCTGCCGCCCTGCGCCGGGAACTGCTTGAAATGGCCAAAGAGACAGGCCAGTCCGTAGACGACCTGCTCGTGGGCTTCAACGCCTTGGTCGCATCGGGCATGGAATGGGACAAGGCCCTGGCCACCATCGGGCCGATCAACAAAGCCATGGCCGTCACGGGAGCCAACGCAAAGGTCTTGTCCGACGGACTCACCGTAGCCGCCGAGGCCTTCCAGTTCGATTTGAGCAAGCCAGACCTAGCGGCGCGAATGCTGGACAAGATGACCGTTGCGGGCCGACTGGGCAAAGTCGAGCTGGAAAACCTTTCCGGCGTATTTGCGGGCATCGGCCAAAATGCCAAGGCGGCGGGTATGTCCTTTGAGCAGACCCTGGGGTTTGCCGAAAAGCTCTCCATAATTGAGCAGAATCCCGACAGGCTGCGCACGCTAGCCGACTCGACCTTACGGCTATTCACCAATCTGAACTACCAAAAGAAGGCGAGTCAGGCCACGGGAGTAAGTTTCTACAATGCCAAGGGTGAACGGCGGGCAGCCATTGATGTCCTTGAGGACATCTCCGCGAAATACAAGAAAGCGACGACCGACGCCCAGCGCGATCGGTTCATTGATGCCGCATTTGGGGACGCGGACCTGGATACTAAAAAGGGCTTGGGCTCGCTGCTCAAGGGTGACGCACTCGCAGAAATGCGAGTGATGATCGGCAAAATTGAGCAGGCGAGCGGCGCCATCGCCAAAGACCTTCCCGACGCGCTGGCCAACTCCGTTGACCAGGTTGCGCGCCTGAAGGCTGCGCTTCGGCAGGCTGCTGACGGCTTCGCCAAGCCCGTAAACGAGACCATCCAGAACGCCATCAAGCACCTGTTGGATGAGCGTAAGCTCAGCGGTGAGCAATTGCTGGCGGGCGGAGCGGCGGCGGCGGGGATTGGCTTCGGCCTGGTCAAGGGCGGCGGCAAGTTGCTTCAGAAGGTCGGAGGCATGGGCGCTGGCGTGGCCACGGGCAAGGCGCTCCAGGAGTTCGCCGGGGTGACGCCTGTCTACGTGGTGAACATGCCCGCAGGAGGCCTTGGCGCGGGCGGCAACGCCGCAAACATTGGCGACGCTGTTGCGAAAGGCGGCGGCAAGTACGCCAAGCTGGGGACGGCTGCGAAATACGCCGGGCGCATCGGCATGGCCGTAGCCGTGGCGGATACAGGCTATGAACTCTACAAGGCCTGGACCGGGGACGGGACAACCGGAGAGAAGGTGAAGGCCACAACCAAGGGCGTGGGCGGCCTGGGCGGTGCCTGGCTTGGGGCGAAGGCAGGGGCGGCGGCTGGCGCGGGCATAGGCTCGCTGTTCGCTGGCGTGGGCGCTGCTCCTGGCGCGGCCATCGGCGGCCTGCTGGGCGGGATTGGTGGCTTTTTCGCAGGTCGGCTCGGTGGCGAAGCCCTTGGGGAGAAGCTCACGGCAGAAGACATTGGCAACGCAGTGGGCCGGAGCGTGAGCGAAAAGGAGGCACGCCTGCGCATCGATGTCACCGGTCCGGGCACCGTACGCGACCTGCACGCAAAGGGCTTTGAGCCTGATGTGTACACCGGGCTGTACATGTACTAGCCGCCGTAACATCAGGGGAGAAGGATGTATGGGCCGGGAAATGAAGTGTAGCCCCTGGCGGGACGCCATCCCGGATCAAAAGTCCGGCACCCCCGCATGGAAGCTCGAAAGCAACCACTGGCCCGGCGTTTTTCCAGTCTTCAGGGGCTACAGCTTCCCACTAGATTCTAAGGTGCAAGGCGTCAAGCCGCAAGGTGAATGACACGACGACAGGAGAGCCGATGATGATCAACAGCGACAATACCCAAATCCAACTGACTGATGTCGCCGACTTTGAGCGGATCGCAGCACTTGAAAAGCGTTTCGCCAAGCTTATGCAGGAAGCTCGTGAAGTGCTTCAGGAGTGGCATTTTGAGCGGTCGGGCCAGCTTGTCCTTGCGACAAATCCGACTGTGACGATGCGGGCTCTTGCTCGCCTTGTCTTGGCCAGCGGCGTGGAGCCTGGCCAGCCTCAAGCCTTGTTTGCAGAGGTCAGGGGCAAGGCTGCCAAGCTCCCTGTTTTTCGCGCTTACGCCAAAGGGTAAGAGGAACGCCTAGCCTTGCTCGTTGACGCTGTAGGCGGGTAAGGCTAGAGAAACCGCCAAGGCTGTCCCGATATGTCCCGCCTCATCCCGGCTAGTCCCAGGTGCCAAGTCACCTGCAACGCAGTGCCAATTCAAATGCAAGGTCAGTGGTTTACTCAGTGGTTTTCACCTGGAAACAGAATGGAGGCAATACACGCGAAAAAAGGCAGTCAACGCCAGGAATGACGCTAACTGCCTGTAATTACGTGGTGCCCTCGGCAGGAATCGAACCTGCGGCACCAGGATTAGGAATCCTGTGCTCTATCCGACTGAGCTACGAGGGCGTACGGGATACGCCGGAGATGGAGTCCTACACAATTCCACCGCCGCCTTCAAGGGCAATATTCCGCTCCGGAGAACGGCCCTGCGCGTCTTTACAAAAACAAACCCGCGCCTATAGTCACACAAACGCCGTCGGGGTGGCGGCGAGACATGGAGGTATGTGCATGAAAAAAATTCTGGCCCTGGCCGCTGTCCTCACCCTGCTCGCCCTGCCGGGCCTTGCCCAGGCAAAGGCTGGACTGCCGGATTTTACGGATCTTGCTGATCGCGCAGGCAAGGCGGTGGTCAACATCAGCACGTCAAAGAATGTCGCCAGCAGGGGCTCGCAATTGCAGGAGATGTTCAAAAACGCCCCCCAAAATCATCCTCTGCGCGATTTTTTTGAACAGTTCGAGCGCCATTTCGGCGTTCCGGATGCTCAACCCCGCAAGCTCAGTTCGCTTGGGTCCGGCTTCATCATCACCAATGATGGCTACATCGTCACCAACAATCATGTGGTGGCCGAGGCCGACGAGATCAAGGTCAAGCTTCTTGGCCGCGACAAAGCCTACGACGCCAAGATCATTGGACGGGATCCCGAAACCGACCTCGCGCTGCTCAAAATCGAGGCAGGCAACACGCTTCCCGTGCTCGAGTTCGGCAATTCCGATGCGACGAAAGTTGGCGAATGGGTGCTTGCCATCGGCAACCCTTTCGGCCTTGGCCATACCGTAACCGCGGGCATAGTGAGCGCCAAGGGACGCCACATCGGCGCCGGCCCCTTTGACAGCTTCCTTCAGACCGATGCCAGCATCAATCCCGGCAATTCCGGCGGTCCGCTTATCGACATGGACGGCAAGGTGGTCGGCATCAATACGGCCATCGTGCCCAATGGACAGGGAATCGGCTTCGCCACGCCCGCCAGCATGGCCGACAAGATCATCGCCCAGCTCAAGCACGGCAAAAGAATCAGCAGGGGCTGGCTTGGTATAACCATGCAGGACCTTGACGAGAATACCGCCAAGGCCGTGGGCCTCAAAGAGCCCAAAGGCATCCTGGTTTCCCACGTCATTCCCGGTGACCCTGCCGACAAAGGCGGTCTCAAGATCGGTGACGTCATCTTGCGGGTGAACGGCCAGAGCCTCGACGGCCCCAGCGCGCTGCTTTCACGCGTTGCTGCAATGCGCCCGGGCGAACGCATCCAACTCGGGGTTTGGCGCCAGAATCGTCTGACCGAACTCGCCGTCGTCCTTGGTGAACGCAAGTCGGCTCTTGTTGCGGAACAGCAGGACAAAGGACACGCCGAAAAGGCCCAGGCCGCCGTCCTTGGCCTTTTCATCAGGCCGGTTGACGGTGGTGAGGAGGCCCAGGCCCTTGGGCTGCAAAGGCCTCAAGGGTTGGTCGTCCTGGAGGTCAAGGCCGACGCGCCAGCATCACAAATTGACATCCAGCCTGGCGATGTCATCATTGAAGCCAACCAGCGCCCCACCAACACGGTGGCGCAACTGGCGAGCGTTGTCGGCGAATCCAGGCAAAAGGGCCTGGTGATGCTCCTCTTGAAGCGCCAGGGCCAAAACCTGCTGCGGGCCATTCCTCTGGACAAGAAGTAGCGTTCCGTGCAGAGGTGGGGGAGACATGCTCCCCCACCCCTGCAACCTTCCCCCCATCACTATGGCAGACATCCTCAAGGCTCCGGCCAAGATCAACCTGAGCCTCATGATCACCAACCGTCGCGAGGACGGCTATCATGAGATTGAGAGCCTGTTTGTTCCCGTGCCCGGTCTCGCCGACATTCTTGACGTGACTTCCGGAGCCCTCGGTTCGGAATGCGTGGTGGAATCGGATCTGCCGGACTGTCCACTTGAGCGTAACCTCGTCTGGCGCGCGTGGCGCGCCTACGCGTCCGCAACCGGTTATGCGCCTGACCTGCGGGTGCGCCTGACCAAACGCATTCCCACCGGTGCTGGGCTGGGCGGGGGAAGTTCGGATGCTGCGGCCATGCTGCACTGGCTCCAGGCGCGCGCCGGGGAGAAGGCGCTTGATGCGGAAGCCTTGAACACCCTCGCTGCGGGTCTAGGCGCTGATGTGCCTTTCTTCCTTCTGGGGCGGCCGGCCGTTGCACAAGGCATTGGCGAGAGGCTTACCCCCGCGGCCCTTGATCTTTCCGCTTTTACCTTGGTTTTGGCCATGCCTCTGGTGCATGTGTCCACCCCGTGGGCCTACGGCGCGTACGACGAGTTCGAAGCTGAAAAAAAACGCACGCGCCCTGAAGCTGAACCCTTGACAACCCTGGCGCGCGCTACTAAGAAGCGTGTTTCCCTTTCGCCTGTTGTGGCCCGGAACGACTTTGAACCCGTTGTCTTCCAGGCCAAGGCAGCGTTGCGCGCGATCAAGGAACGGTGTTTACACCTTGGTGCGTCTTGCGCGGTCATGAGCGGAAGCGGTGCGGCCATATCCGCCCTGTTTCGGAACGCCGATGCGGCCCGGAGCGCCGCACATGCGTTGAGGCAAGATGGTTTTCCCGTCCATGTGGAGACCCTGACCAACTGGGGTGTTGCCAAGTGGTAAGGCGACGGGTTTTGGTCCCGTTATTCGAGGGTTCGAGTCCTTCCACCCCAGCCATAGCACGCGAAGGAAGCGAGAAATGACCGGCACCTGCGACTTGAAGATCCTGAGCGGTTCGGCCAACGTCGACTTGGCCGAGGCGATCTGCGGCCATATCGGCTGCCGCCTGACCCCTGTTCTGCGCGAACAATTCAGCGATGGCGAAATTCGTATTGAGATCGGCGACAATGTCCGTGGCGATGATGTGTTCGTCGTGCAGCCGACATGCTCTCCGGTGAATTACCACCTGATGGAGCTGTGCCTGATGATCGACGCGCTCAAGCGAGCCAGCGCCCGTCGCATCACCGCCGTTGTCCCCTACTACGGCTATGCCCGCCAGGACCGCAAGGTCGTGCCCCGGGTGCCCATCAGCGCAAAACTTGTTGCGGACTTCCTGTCCGTGGCCGGAATGCACAGGCTCATGACCATTGACCTGCACGCCGGCCAGATTCAGGGATTCTTCAACTGCCCGGTGGACAACCTCTTTGCCGCTCCGGTTTTCCTTGATTACTTCCGAGACCTTGGCGACGAACTGGTCGTTGTCTCGCCTGATGCTGGCGGCGTGGAGCGCGCGCGCGCCTACGCCAAGCGCATGGACGCCGGACTGGCCATTGTGGACAAGCGCCGCGATGCCCCCAATCAGGCCAAGGCCATGAACCTCATCGGCAACGTTCGCGGCAAAACCGCCATCGTCCTTGACGACATGGTCGACACAGCCGGGACCATGTGCGCCGCCGGACAGGTGCTGGCCGAAAACGGCGCCAACAAGGTGTTTGCCTGCGCCACGCACCCTGTCTTGTCGGGACCGGCCATCGAACGTCTGGACAAATCCGTGTTTTCCCAGATACTGGTGACGGACACCATTCCACTGGACGTGCGCAAGCGCACCTGCCAAAAGATCAAGGTGCTGTCCGTGGCCGAGCTGCTATCCAGAGCAATCATGAACGTGCACGGCGAAACGTCCGTCAGCGTTCTTTTCGTGTAAAACAAGATTTCTTGCGGTACGCTAAGCCCGCTTGAGAAAGGAGACGACGACATGGCTGAACTGATGACCCTCACTGTGCGCCCCCGCGCTGAAAAAGGCAAAGGCCCCTGCCGCCGCATCCGCACCAGCTCCCTGGTGCCCGGCATCTACTATAACAAGCAGGGACAGAACCTGCCCGTGCAGGTTGAGATGCTGCCGCTGACCAAGCTGTATTCCAAGCTTGGCGCCTCCCGCGTGTTTAATCTGCAGGTCGAACAGGACGGCAAGGTCGAGACTCTCCCCGTGCTCTTCAAGAACGTTCAGTACGACCCCATCAAGTCCAGCCCCATCCATGTCGATTTCTACGGTGTCGATCTTGACCGCGACATCAAGGTCGAGGTCCGCGTGGTGGTCGAAGGCAAGGCCAAGGGCATCATCCTGGGCGGCCAGCTGGAGATCTTCCGCAACAGCCTTGAGGTTGTGTGCAAGCCGCTTGATGTTCCGCAGAAAATCGTCATCGACGTGACCGACCTTGACATCGGCGTCAACCTGCATGTCGCGGACGTGAAGCTGCCGGAGGGCGTTCGCGCCGTCTATGATGACAACTACGCGGTTGTCGGCGTTGTGGCTGTCGAATCCGATGAGCCCAAGGCCGAGGCCGAAAGCAAGTAGCGCCACGTCTTCCGACGAGCCTATCTGACGGCGGGGGGGCCCCATGCTCCTCCGCCGTTTTGTCCTTCAACATCCGCCTTGATTGTGTGGATTCCCCGGTCGCCATGGATTCAATCTCCCTCATTCTCGCCCTCGGCAATCCCGGATCGCAATACGAACGAACCCGTCACAACTTCGGGTTCCTGCTCGCAGACGCCCTGCTCGCCCAGGCCGCCGAGCGCAAAAGCATGGCTTTGAAGACCTTGCGCACAGGGGGAGACTTCGACCTCTATTCGCTGGTGTTCGGCGGCAAAAGCTGTCTCTTGGCCAAGCCGCTTACCTACATGAATCTTTCCGGCAAGGCGGCAGCGAGAATTTTGGGGCAGCACGGTATCGACCCGATGGAAATGCTTGTGCTGCACGATGAACTGGACCTTCCGCTTGGCCGCATGAAGCTCAAGCGCGGTGGTGGAGCGAACGGGCACAAAGGCATCGATTCCATCGTCGAGCATGTTGGCGCCATTGATTTTTTGCGGCTGCGCCTCGGCATCGGCCGTCCGCGCTTTTCTGCCGATGTCGTCCGTTTTGTGCTGGAGGAATTCTCTCCAGACGAAATGCGGACCGTTGACCATGTGCGCCAGGCAGCGCTCAAGGGGCTTGCCCTTCTGTTCCGCCGCGGCCAGGCAGAGGCGGTGCAAATGCTCAATGCGTTCCGCCCGCCCGAGGGAAGCGACACGCTTCCAAAGATGGACACTCCCGGCGCAATGGGATAGAGTTCACATTCACCGGTAGTGTTTTCCCCCCGCGTGGAAGGAGCAGGAGTGTTTCAGATCAATGAGTTGGTGGTCTACCCCGCACAGGGGGTCGGCCGCATTGAGCGCATCGACAGCCAGGAGATAGGCGGAGTTCGTGCGGACTATTACATCGTCCGCATTTTGAGCAATTCCGTCACGCTCATGGTCCCGGTCAAGAACGCTCGCAACGTCGGGCTGCGCCATGTGTGCAGCCTGCGCAGCGGTCAGGAGGTGTTCGAATCCCTCAGAGACCGCTCGGATTTCACCGGCTACACCGGGCAAAATTGGAACCGGCGCTACCGCGAGTACTCCGAAAAGCTGAAGAGCGTGAACTTGGCCGATGTGGCCTATGTACTCAAGGAATTGTTTCTTATCGGGATGGACAAGGAACTTTCCTTTGGAGAAAGGCGCCTGCTTGAGCAGGCCATGACCTTGGTGACCATGGAACTGGCCTATTCCCTTGGCCGCGATCAGGCGGACGTCAAGGCGGACATCAACGAAATGTTCGCAGATGTCATCATGAAACAACAGGAAAAGTTGCAAAAGACCAAATAGCCCCCTTGTCAACGCCTTTTCTTTGATGTAGGCGCTAGTTTCAGCGCATTCGCGCGGCATATTCCCCACCGAAGCAGGCACACACCACTCGAATACCCTTTCGCATTGGTACGGCACACGGAATATGACCCGCCATGTCCAGCAATGATGCTGGGATCTGGATGCACAACTCCAGCTGCGCATGTCCCTGATACTGCTGTTTGCCGAATGCTCTCCTCATTGAAGGTGAGCGTCACATCCTTAAACCTCATCCAACGGAGCGTGAGGCGTTCGATGCCCCGCGAAAAACACCCCAATCAAGCTCATAAAAGTCGTTCCCAGGACCGTTCGCATGACCGTTCGCACGATCGCTCGCAAGATCGAGCCGAACGCTCCCAGGAGCGGGTGCAGGACCGCCAGCAGGATCGCATGGCGGACTTTGTCGAGGAGGAGTACGTCACCACCTCCGAAAACAAATTGAATCTAACCGAGCTCAAGCAGAAAAGCATGCCGGAGCTCATGGAGTTGGCGAACAGCTTCAAGATTGAGAACCCAAGCAATCTGCGCAAGCAGGAGTTGATTTTCGCCCTCTTGCAGGAATGCGCTTCGCAGAACGGCCAGATTTTCGGCGAGGGCGTCCTTGAAATCCTGCCCGACGGGTTCGGGTTCCTGCGCTCCCCGCTGTATTCCTACATGCCGGGCCCAGACGACATTTACATTTCCCCCTCGCAAATTCGCCGCTTCGGCCTGCGCAAGGGCGACATCATCTCCGGCCAGATACGTCCTCCGAAGGAAGGCGAACGGTACTTCGCTCTTTTGAAGGTCAGCGAAATCGGACTGGAGCCGCCAGAGGCCAGCAAACACTTGGTTCTTTTCGACAACCTGACGCCGCTCTATCCGGACAAGCGCTTTGTGATGGAAAACGGAGCGGAAAATTACGCATCGCGCGTCATTGATCTGCTCGCCCCCATCGGCCGTGGACAACGTGGCCTCATCGTGGCCCCGCCGCGCACCGGCAAGACCATGATGCTCCAGACCATCGCCAACTCCATCAACGCCAATCATCCGGAAGTCTACCTCATCGTGCTGCTTATTGACGAGCGGCCCGAAGAGGTGACCGACATGGAACGCACCGTTCGCGCGGAGGTCATCAGCTCCACCTTTGATGAACCGCCCACCCGGCATGTGCAGGTTACGGAAATGGTCCTGGAGAAGGCCAAGCGTCTGGTGGAGCGCAAGCGCGACGTGGTCATCCTGCTCGACTCCATCACGCGCCTGGGCCGTGCGTACAACGCTGTCACGCCGTCATCTGGTCGCGTTCTTTCCGGCGGCCTGGACGCCAACGCCATGCAGCGTCCAAAGCGCTTCTTCGGCGCGGCGCGCAACATCGAGTCCGGCGGCAGCCTGACCATCATCGCCACTGCCCTCATCGACACCGGCTCCCGCATGGACGAAGTGATTTTCGAGGAATTCAAGGGCACAGGAAACATGGAGATATACCTGGACCGCCACCTTTCCGAAAAGCGTGTGTTCCCGGCTATCGACATCAACCGCTCCGGCACCCGCAAGGAGGAACTGCTCCTGGACGAAGAGGTGCTGAACCGCATGTGGATCCTGCGCAAGGTGCTTTCTCCCATGAACTCCATAGATTCCATGGAGTTCTTGCTGGACAAGATGCGCAAAACCAAGAACAACAACGAATTCCTCAATATCATGAACAAGTAACATACCGTAATCTCAAGGTTACTCTAAAGAAGGGTGCGTCTGGTGCGCATCCTTTTTTCTTTTCCGGACCTGTGGTAGGAATCCCCTCACATGGTCATCCGCTTTTTGGACGGCCGAAACGCTGGATGCGCGCATGAACCACCGCCTTCCGATTCCGAATCCAATCCGTGTTGCCCTGCTTGCGGCCTTGATCTTTTTCCTGTCCTGCCGTGGGGTTGCGTTTGCATCCGTATCCATCGCTGACGAAATTGAAATGGGCCGAAAGTTCGACGAAACCATCCATGCGCAAATGGCATTTGTCGAGGACCCTGAAGTCATATTCTATGTGACGGGCGTGGTTGATCGGGTTGCCTCGGCCCTGCCGCCCCAGGCCTACCCCATCCGAAGCGCAGTGGTCGCCAACAACAGCATGAACGCCTTCGCCATCCCGGGCGGGTATATTTATATTTTTACGGGTCTTATTCTTGGTGTCGAATCCGAGGACCAACTGGCCGCGGTCATTGGCCATGAACTTGGACACGTGACGGAACGGCATGTGGCCAAGCGCATGGAGCAGATGAAGTATCTGAATATCGCCTCGCTTACCGGCATGGTGGCCGGGGTGCTGCTTGGCGCTTCCGGTGCAGGCGGCAATATCGCCAACCTGGGCGGCGCCCTTACCCTAGGCAGTGCGGCGGGAGCCCAGTCGGCCTTTCTCATGTATACGCGCGAAAACGAGCGCGAGGCGGACCATGTAGGCCTGAACTATCTCGTCAAGTCAGGCTACAATCCGAATGCAATGCCGCAGACTTTCGAAATAATGAACAAAAAAAGTTGGTTCATGAGTGGTGACAACATCCCCTCCTACCTCTCCACGCACCCAGGCCTCGATGAACGCATCGTGTACCTGCGTGACCGCATCAAGCACATGCCTGCCGACGTGCTGACCAGAGACTTCAAGCGTGACCGCTTTCAGCGCGTGCAGACGATTCTGCGCGCCAGGATGGTCAGCCCGGAGACCGCCCTCGCCTATTGGGACAGCAAACCCCAGACCCAGCTGACCTGCCTGGACCAGGCCGGACGAGGCATTGTGCTGGACCGCCTGAAGCGCCAGCAGCAGGCCGAGCAGGCGTTCGCAAAGGCTCTGGGGTGCGGTCCGGATGATCCGCTTGTGCTGCGCGAGGCAGGCATCTTTTATTTCAATCAAGGCAACGCCAACAAGGCTGCGCCGCTTTTGCAAAAAGCAGCGATTCTGAACCCACGCGATGCAATGAGCATGTTCTTCACCGCGCGCATCATGGCCGAGCGAAAGGACTACGCTGGCGCCATCAGCCTTATGGAACGCGTCGCCCGCGAGGTTCCCAAGGATTCCGAAGTGCGCTACCACCTTGGCCGCATTAAGGGGGAAAGCGGGGACATTTTTGGCGCACACATCCAGTTAAGCTATTCGTCGCATTTCGGACGTGACAAGCAAAAGGCTCGTTTCCATTTAGACAAGGCGCGCTCACTGGCCCAGACCGATGCGCAGAAGCGCCAGCTTGAAGAACTTGAGCGCACAATTTCCGGTCCAGGCGAGGACAAAAAAAACAATGGCAAAGCAGAAGGCGCGAAACTCAACCGTATGCGCCTCTTTCGCTAGTTCCGCGCACGCACAGTGAACAAGGATACCTTCACTCCTCATGATCGCCGCACGCACTTTGGATGAACTCCGTGATACGATAACCGGTTCTTGCGTCACCATCGGCAACTTCGACGGCGTCCATCTTGGGCACCAGCGTCTCATCGCCCGCACCTGCGCCAAGGCGCGCGCTCGCGGACTCGTCTCCGTTGTAGTCACGTTCGATCCGCACCCAATGACTGTGCTCATGCAGCACAAGACTCCGCCATTTCTTACCAGCACCAGCCAAAGGCTTCGGCACCTTGAACGCCAAGGCCCCAATGTGGCCCTGGTGCTCGAGTTCACGCGGGAAATGGCCTCGCTTGAGCCAGAGGAATTCGTCCAGCGGTATTTGCTGGATGGCTTGTCCATGCGTGAACTCGTGATTGGATACGACTACGCCATGGGTAAGGGCAGGCGCGGGGACCATGATTTTCTCGCAAAGCTCGGCCAGGAAATCGGCTTCGGGGTGGAGCGCCTTGATCCGGTCATTGTGGGGGGGGCTGTCGTCAGCTCAACCCGCATTCGCGATCTCATCCAGTCGGGCAACGTGTGGGATGCCCGCCCCCTGCTTGGGCGTTTCTTTGAGGTGGAAGGCGAGGTGGTGGACGGCATGAAGCGCGGCGCGGCAACGCTTGGCTTCCCCACGGCGAACTTGAAGCTTGAGGGAACGCTTCTGCCAAGGCCTGGGGTATACGCCGTATGGGCCGAACTGGATGGTGAGATCCATCAGGCTGTGGCCAACGTAGGCGACAACCCTACCTTTGGCGATACGGGCCTGACGCTTGAAGCGCATGTTCTGGATTTCAATCGCCGCATCTACGGCGAGCGGCTGCGTTTGCATTTCGTGCAGCGTCTGCGTGGGGAACGCAAGTTCGAGAGCATTGCAGCCCTCAAAAATCGCATCGCCGACGACGTGCGTCTGGGCAGAGTCATTCTCGACACGCCGGATGCGCAATTATCAGCCGAGCCTGGGCTGGCCGCTTCCAACGATTGACCGGCAGGCCGCCATGTCCGTCTGGAGATTATCGTCAGGATATCTGGAACTTGTCCAGGGCGATTTGACACAGGCTCCAGTTGACGCCATCGTCAATGCCGCCAACCCAGGCCTGCTTGGCGGCGGCGGCGTGGATGGCGCCATTCACGCCGCTGCAGGGCCGGAACTGCTTGGGGCCTGCCGAGAACTTCTTGGGGGAATGGGCTGCCTCGCTACTGGGCAGGCGGTGATTACGCCCGGATTCCGGCTCCGCGCGCGCTTTGTCATCCACACTGTCGGGCCCATATGGTACGGCGGGGGACGGAACGAAGAGGGATTGTTGCGCTCCGCCTATCTGGAAAGCCTGCGCCTGGCCCGAGCAAACGATCTTGAAAACATCGCATTTCCGGCCATAAGCTGTGGCGCTTACGGCTATCCGCTCCACCTCGCCGCGCCGACGGCGCTTGGCGCGTTGCGTCACGGGCTTGAGCTTGGCCTCGCCAAACATGCTGGGCTGTGGCTGCATGGACCGCAGGACTTTGATTTCTGGAGCGGCAAGGCCAGGGAACTCCTTGGACCGCCGCAGACGTTCTAGAGATGCAAGGAGAACATATGGACATCCACGGGACCACAATCCTTGCCGTGCGCGGCCCGGAAGGCACGGCCATGGCAGGAGACGGACAGGTCACTCTTGGTCAGAGCGTGGCCATGAAGCATACGGCAAAAAAAGTCCGAACCATCTACAAGGGACGGGTAATGGTCGGTTTTGCCGGAGCCACAGCAGATGCCTTCACCTTGTTTGAGCGCTTTGAAAAAAAGCTCGAATCGCATTCAGGCAACCTTACCCGCGCCGCTGTGGAACTGGCCAAGGACTGGCGGACGGACAAGTATCTGCGCAGACTCGAAGCCATGATCCTCGCAGCAGACGCTGAGACCATCCTGCTCATCACGGGAACCGGCGACGTCATCGAACCGGACGACGCCGTGGCCGCCATCGGCTCCGGCGGCTCCTACGCGCTGGCTGCGGCCCGGGCACTCAAGCGCCACACCCAGATGGACGCCAAGGACATCGCCATGGCCGCCATGCGGATCGCCGCGGAGCTGTGCGTCTTCACCAACGACAACATCACCCTGGAGACCAGGGAGCGCGAGGTCGCCAAATGAGCTCCCTCACCCCACGCGAGATTGTGTCCGAACTGGACAGATATGTGGTGGGCCAAGCCGAGGCCAAACGCATGGTGGCCATCGCCATGCGCAACCGTTGGCGCAGGCAGCGGCTCGATTCGGAGTTGCGCGATGAAATTGCCCCGAAAAACATCATCATGATGGGGCCCACCGGGGTTGGCAAGACCGAGATCGCCCGCAGGCTCGCCAAGCTTGCCAAAAGCCCGTTCCACAAGGTCGAGGCCACAAAATTCACAGAGGTTGGCTACGTAGGCCGCGATGTGGAATCCATGATTCGTGATCTCATGGAGATAGGCATCAACATGGTGCGCGCGGAGGAACGCGAGAAGGTGCGCGTCCGGGCCGAAAAGCACGCCGAGGATCGCTTGCTGGACCTGCTTTTGCCCGGCAGCATCCCCAGTCCTGGCGGGTACTCGTTCACTCCGCTGGGCGAATCCGCTGCTTCCCCGTCCGGACCAGGAGTCCCTACGGCCAACGAATCGACGCGGGAGAAATTCCGCCAGCTGTGGCGCGAGGGAAAACTCGACGAACGGCTCGTCGAGCTGGAGGTTGCCGATCAGCACGCTCCGGGGGTGTCCATCCTGGGCATGCCTGGCATGGAAGACATGGGCGGCCAGATGCAGGATATGCTTGGGCGCTTTTTCCCCCAGAAGAAGCGCCTGCGCAAGATGAAGGTCAAGGATGCCTTTGGCGCGCTGGTGCAAGAAGAGTCGGACAAGCTTATCGACATGGACAAGGTGCAGGACACCGCACGCGAGCGCGTGGAGCAGTCCGGAATCATTTTTCTCGATGAGATAGACAAGATCGCGAGCCGTCAGGACCATGGAGGTCCGGACGTGTCGCGGGAAGGCGTGCAGCGTGACCTGCTGCCCGTTGTCGAGGGCTGCGTGGTGAACACCAAATACGGCATGGTCAGAACCGACCACATCCTGTTTATCGCAGCCGGAGCCTTTCACTATGCCAAGCCGAGCGACCTCATCCCCGAACTGCAGGGGCGTTTCCCGCTTAGGGTGGAGCTCTCGCCCCTTGGAGCCGAAGAATTCCACCGCATCCTCACCGAGCCGCAGAACGCCCTGACTGTGCAGTACTCTGCCCTGCTCGCCACCGAAGGCCTTGCGTTGAGTTTTACGGACGACGCCTTGAGGGAAATCGCCGCCACCGCCCAGCGCATCAACGACGAGACGGAGAACATCGGCGCGCGCAGGCTGTACACCATAATGGAGAAACTGCTCGCCGAGCTCTCCTTTGACGCGTCCGACCGGGGGGGACAAACCATGGTCGTCGATCGCGATTACGTGCGCGGCCAACTCGCGGACATCGTCGAGAATCGGGACCTGTCCCGCTACATTCTCTAGGAGGCGAGATGGATTTCTCCCGGCTCACCGAGATCATTGAGGATGGGCTTCCCTTCAACAAATGGCTGGGCATCAAGGTGGTGGAGCTGGGCGAGGGGGCGGTAAAGCTCAGGATCCCTTTCAAGCCCGAGCTTGTCGGGGATCCCAGGCGCCCGGCGCTGCACGGCGGGGTGCTCTCCACCCTTGTGGATGTCACCGGCGGCTTCGCCGTGTGGACTTGCTGCCGCCTGGAAGACCGCATCGCCACCATCGACCTGTCCATCGACTACCTGCGCCCTGCCGCGGCGGAGGATCTCTGCTCCGAGGCAACCGTGCGGCTTATGGGCAACCGCGTTGGCAACGCCAGCGTCACCCTCTGGAACGCGGGCGATCCGGGCAGGCTGGTCGCGGCGGGCCGCGCCGTGTACAACATCCGACGCGGCAAATGAAACAGGCCGGGGCGTTCCCGGCCTGTTTCAGCGCATCGCCACCGGCGCTTCAGCTTCCGTGGCATCCCGCGCAGTCGAGCGGCCCCTTCTTCTTCGCCTTATGGCAGCCCTGGCACGTGGCGTGCGAGACGAGCATCTGCGAAGGCAATGGGCTGTTGGCCTCGGGCCGAGCCAGATGGCAGTCGGTGCAGCGGCGCAAGGGCCCTGCCCGCTTCACGGAGCGCCTGCCTCGTTCCAGGCTGTGGTGGCACGCGGCGCAGCGTTTCTGGAGCTTGGCCTTGGCGTTGTGTTCGTCATGACGAAAACGCATGGACTCGACCGTCGCCGAAGGGGCGGCGTCTTGAGCGGCGAGGCCGTCCGGCAGCGCTCCGGGCTGCTGCGAGGGGGATGCCTGCTCAGCACTGGCGGCGTCTGCCGCCTCCTGTTGCTGGGCAGGACTTGTCGCCGCGACGCCAAGGGCGAACAGCAAGCAAAAAACAGATGTGATGATCTTCTTGTACCTTGAGAATCCGGGCATTGCGTCTCCTTGGATGGGACTGTGTTCCAGGCGGCGCCCCAACTGGGGCGGGCTGACGCGCGAGCCTTGCGTCGAATGGGCCGTTGCGAATGGGATTAATCCAGGCCCAACCGTTCCCGCAGCCGTTCGAAATCCAGGGCGCTCGCCACAAGGTTGACGCCGTGGTTGACCTTGATCATGTCGCGCAGCTTGTGCCGGGACAGGATATTCTCCATTTTCTTGGCTACGGAGAAGGTGTCCTCGCGAACCATGATGATCGGCGTCTGGAGCACCTCGGACCGGGTGAGAATGATGTCGTTGGGGTGCAGATTTCCGGTAAGGATGAGACAAGGACAGCTGCCCTCAAGGGCCACGAGTTGCACGTCGGACCTGTCGCCGCCGACGATGATGGCGGAATTCTTGTGGCGTACGAAATGCGCCAGGAAGTTTTCCACCTGCATGGTGCCGATAAGGAAATTCTCCACCACGCGATCGGCCTTGTGGTGGGCGCTGATGACCTTGCCGCCAAGGCGCTCGGCCAAGTCGCTGACCTTGATGGCGCTCATGATGGGATCTGATGCGATGACACCGAGCACGGGAACATTCTTGCGGCGCAGGAACGGAACGAGCAACTCGTCCACCTCTGCCCGGTAATGCTCAGGAATGTCGTTTAGGACCACACCAGCCAGATCCTGGCCGAGGGCCTCTCTGCAGCGCAGCAGATAATCGTATTTGAGCTCGTCGCGGTAGCGATCGACGATCAGCGCCCTGGCTCCCAGCGCACGGCACACGCTGACGCCATCAAGCCCGCAGTAGGTGCCGGAGCCCAGGAAATTTCCCGACCCGGCGACGATCATGACGTCCTTTCCCTGGGAGAGTTCGGCATACGCCTCGGCGATGCCGGGCATGAGGTCGCCGATGTCCTCGCTGAAGGCGCGCCGGGTGAACTCGCGTGTCACCACAACCGGGGTCACCAGGGATGGGTTTTGCTTGAGGCCCAGCACTTCCTGAAGAAACATGGCGTCTTCGTCGCCGGGCTGTCCATCCTCGCGGCGTGGAACGGCGCCAACGGGCTTCATGTAGCCGACCTTGAGCCCAAGCTTCTTGAACCGCAGGCCAAGGGTCATGGCCATGAGGTTCTTGCCCGAATAGCCCGTGGTTGAGCCTATGTACACGCCGACCATGAAATCCTCCTCGTGCTGAAAGCGGCGTGGCCGCGGCTGGGGACGGTCATGTGCGGAAGGTGAACCGGGCCTCCGCAACCAGGGCCCCTTCATGGTTCACAAGCACAGGGTTCAACTCCGCCTCGAAGACCTGCGGAAAATCCTGGGCCATGGCGGCCAAGGCGAGCAACACGTCCTCAAGGGCGCGCAGATTCGCGGCAGGGTGGCCCCCAACGCCTTTCAACAGCAGGTACGAGCGGATCGAGCGGATCATGCCAAAAGCCTCGTCGCGACTCAAGGGGGTCAGGTGGTGGGAAACATCATGCAAAATTTCGGTGTGTATGCCGCCAAGACCGAACATGAGCAGCGGGCCGAACTGTTCGTCACGCCGCATGGAAACGACGGCTTCCACCGAATCCGCAGGGGCCATGGCCTGTACGAGACAGCCGGTGATTGGCGTTTCCGGGCTGATGCGCCCCAGATGGGCCGTCAACCGGCTGAACGCGAGACGGACTGCGTCATCGCCTTCGAGGTTCAAGGCGACGGCGCCCAGGTCGCGCCGGTGGGACATTTGCGGCGAATAGGCTTTCAAAGCGACAGGACCGCCGATGCTGCGCGCGAATCCAATGGCCTCAGCTCCGCATCTGGCCAAGTGCGTCAGTGGGACGCGTACGCCATAGGCCGAAACCAGGGCGCGGGCCTCGAAGTCCGCAAGCTCCACCCTGCCCTGCTTCTCCGCCAACTCAACCAGGGTGCGCGCCTGGGCCAGTTCCCGCCTGGGGGGTTCGTACACGGGAACAGGTTTTTGCCGCCACTGGGAATAGGCGTACATGGCCTCGATGCTGCGCAGCGCTGGTTCCGGAAACGCGTAGCACGGCAAACCGGCCTGGCGCAGTATCTCGCGTCCGACGCTGCCGTGTGCGCGCCCAAGCAGACAGGTGAGCACCGGCTTTGGCGAACGATGAGCCACCTGGGCAATGGCTGTGGCCGTCGCCTCAATCTCCACCATGGCTGTTGGGGCGATAAGCAGCAGCACAGCATGGGTAAGCGGATCGTCCAAAACGGCCTCAAGACTTTTCCGATACCGCTCCGCCCCGGCGTCCCCGATGATGTCCACGGGATTATAGACCGAAGCATAGGGCGGCAGGCAGCCTTGCAGGCGCTGCACGGTTTCCGGCGAAAGCCGCGCCATGTGCAGGCTGGTGCGTTCGCAGGCATCGGCCGCAAGAATGCCGGGCCCGCCAGCGTTGGACAGGACCGCGACGTTGGGCCCCCGCGGCAGGGGAAGAGTGGCGAAGGCCTCGGCAAGAAGGAAAAGCGATTCCAGGTCCGGCGCACGAACAATGCCACTTTGCCGGAACGCCGCGGCGCAGGCATCATCCGAACCGGCAATCGCCCCGGTATGCGAACTGGCCGCCTTGGCCCCGGCATTGGTGGAACCCGCCTTAAGCATGATGACCGGTTTTTTTCGGCTTACCTCACGAGCGGTGCGGACAAATTCCTCCCCACCGTCGATATTCTCCATGTACCCGACGATGACCTTGGACGACTGGTCGGATCCCAAATGAGGAAGCAACGAGGTTTCGTTCAACACGGCCTTGTTGCCCAGGCTGATGAACTTGGAAAACCCGAAGCCTTCATCGGCGGCCCAATCGAGAATCGCCTGGCACAAGGCCCCGGACTGTGAGCAAAAGGCGACGGCCCCGGCATTGGGTCGAGAGGCGGAAAAGCTCGCGTTGACACCGTGGGATGCGTTCATCATGCCAAGGCTGTTCGGGCCGAGCAGCGCAATGCCATGATTGTGCGCCAGCAAGGCCAGCTTGCGCTCTAGAACATGCCCTTCGCGCCCGGCTTCGCGGAAGCCCGCGCTGATGACGATGGCCGACTTGAGACCCCGCTCGGCTAGCGTTTCAAAAGCCGGAAGCACAATATCGCGCGGCACGGCGAAAATGGCGAGATCGATGCCGCCGGGCAACTCCTCAACGGAGCGGACAGCCGGAAGTCCGAGTATGGTTCCCCCCTTGGGATTGACCGGGTACAATCGGCCTTTGAAACCGGACGCGACCATGTTGGCGACAACGGCGTTGCCGACCTTTCCGGACGATGCCGAAGCCCCGATGACCGCAACGGTTTTGGGAGAAAAAAACGCCTGCAGGGCTTTTGAGTCCACACCTAGCTCCACGTTAAGGCCGGAACGGAAGTTCGCGCGCTTCGACAGCCGATGGGACGCGGTTCTTCTTACGCCTGGATACACGTCTCCGCGTCCGGCCTCAAGGGTTCGCAAGCCCGCAAGGCGATCTTTGTACGCAAAAATTGCGCTGCATGTGTTGCCCAAACGCGCGGCATCACATATGGAACCAAAATGAAATGTTCAGAACGCGCTCCTCGCCCAGCCCAGCTCAGCGCCGCCATTCTGGTTGGAGGCGCCGCCACGCGTATGGGCGGCGCGGCCAAGGCCCTGCTCACGGTCCAGGGACGGCCCATACTGGACTGGCTCATTGACGTTCTGGCTCCCAGGTTTTGCGAGTTGCTCCTGGTCGCCAAGGAAGCCGGACCTTATCGGACGCTCTGCGACCGGCCCGGCTCCGGTTTGCGATTGGCGCTGGACGTCCTGCCGGGCCGCAGCTCGCTTACAGGCATCCATGCAGCCCTGGAACATGCTTCGTGCAGCCATGTGTTTCTCACGGCGGGCGACACGCCGTTGTTGCGGCCGCAGCTCGTGGATGCGCTGCTGGAGCACCTGCGTCCCGAGGACGACGTTGTGCTTCCCCTGAAGCCGGACGGCTACTTCGAACCTCTGTGCGCCCTGTATTCCCGCCGTTGCCTGCCGCATATCGCCGCGCAACTCGCCTGCGGAGACCACAAAATCATCCGTTTTTTCGACAAGGTTCACGTGAATCCCCTGCCGCTGGACCACCTGCTCAGGGCCGATCCCGATCTGTGTTCCTTCCGTAACGCCAATACCCCTGACGAACTGCGCTCTTTGCGCGCTTTGGCAGCCGAAATCAGCCATTCACAGGAGACTCTTCCGTGACGCAGCCCCCGATTAGCCGAGATCTCGCCCTGGAGCGGATCAGGCATCACATCCAAGAACATCAGACCAATCCGGTCGAACTGCCGCTGTTCGAAAGTCTCGGCCTTGTCTGCGGGCAGGATCTCTTCGCCGTTCACGCCACCCCGGCAGAGCCCAGAAGCACCGTGGACGGTTTCGCCTTCGCCAGCCAGTCCATACGAATGGCAACGCCGGACACCCCCATCACGTTGTCCGTATCCGGTCAGATACGTCCTAGCACAAAATCTCCCGCTGCGTTGGATTCTGGCTGCGCGGTGCAGATTCTGACCGGTGGGCCGCTGCCTCCGGGCGCGGACTGTGTGGTCCCGGCAGAAGATGCCCGCATTCAGGAAGGTGCCCTGGTATTCGAACGTCCATTGGGAGCGCGTGAGCATGTCCGCGCTGTTGGCAGCGACCTGAAGGCAGGCACACGCATTATCCGCCGTGGCGAAGAGCTGAACGCGCAGGCCCTTGCCGCTCTTGCGGTGTCTGGCTCGCAAACCGCCAAGGCCTACCGGCCTCCCCAGGTGCTGGCGCTGGCCTTGGGCAACGAGCTTGATCCTCCCAGCGTTGAAGCCGCTCCGGGCCAGACGTCGGCCGACAACCTGTTGCTTGTCGCAGGGGCGCTGCTGCAACGTGGCGTACCCGATGTGACTGCTGAAGTGTGCCCCAACGATCTGGAGCGAATCAGCAACAGGCTTGGTCAGGGCACATACCAGTGCATCGTCACCACGGGCGGCACAGGACCGGGACAACGGGACTTCATCCGCAAGGCGGCTTCCGATGCCGGATTCCATCCCTTGTTCGATGGCCTGGCCCTGACGCCTGGAAAGAGCATGTTCGTCGCCGTACGGGGAGCGACCCTGCTCTTCGCGCTTCCCGGAACCCCCTGGGCGGTGTTCTCGCTCACGCAGGCCATTGTGCTACCCTCCATATGCTGGCTGCGCGGCCGCACCTTGCCGACGCCAAGCCCCATCCTGGCCAAGCCGATGCTGCCACTGCAGTCTCCGCCGCTTGGCTGGGAAAGATTGGTGCCCTGCACGGTCTCGGCGCTTGGAGCGGAACTGCAGGCGCATCCGCTGCTTGACCGGTCCCGCGAGGCTCGGCTGGACATGCTTGAGGCGCAAGGACTCCTCATCGTTACGGATACCACCGACGCCAATGAGCTGTTGCGCATGATCCCCATATGGGAAAATCGCCGAGGGCACCGCCTGGGCTGAGGCTGTTGCGGTTTTTCTTGACCCCCGCACGCGCCTTGTATACAAATTCGCGTCTCGAGTCGGCCAGCGTAGCTCAGCTGGCAGAGCAGCTGATTCGTAATCAGCAGGTCCGGGGTTCGATTCCCCGCGCTGGCTCCAGACCACCCCCTCTCCACGCGAAGGCACCACGTAGCCCAAAAGGAAATTCCTGGCGTTGCCGGATTTCCTTTTTTTCGTTTGCGCGGGTCTCCTCTTCGGGCAGCCGCCCCAGACAACGTTCATCACGCCACCCGCAGTCTGGAGGGCATTGCGCAATGCCGACAATGGCCGAGCAGCAAGGCATCCGTCGCGGCACTCGTCCCAGTGTCCAAGAAACTGACTCGAAATCGTTGCATTCCATATCTGCGGCATGTATGTATGGATATGCGTGGACACCAGTATTCGTTTCCTGGAACATGAGCAGACACTGGCGGTCGAAGCGAAATGGGACACAATACCTGCTCGGAGGAAACGGGCTTTCTCCTGACAAGGCAGCCGGTATTCGACCGCAGCCTTGAGCCGTGGGGATCGGCCATGCGCTTCGCCCTGCCTGGAAATGAAGGCCATCTGTTTTGCGACGAGACCAGCGCCAACATGCTGCTTGAAGCCTATCTTCCCCAGCGGGAAGATTCCACCTCGCGGATTTTGATAGGGTTTCCGGAAGAGGCGTTGCTCCAAGACATCCCTCGTTTGCTCTGGCCCGAGGGCGTGGTTCTGGAAGTAGATGAAAGCGCTGGATTTCGGCCCGGGATTGTTCAAGCCGTGGCCGAGCTAAAAAAGGTCGGCTTCGGCATCGCGATTTCTGATTTTCGCAACAGGCCAGGCTGCGGAGGGCTGAACGCCCTTGCGGAGATCATGGGGATCGACTGTGCGGATGGCGCAGAGAGCGATCACGGCAACCTTGAAGAGCGGATTCAGGCCGCCCATGGGCTTGGAGCAAAGGCCCTTGTGCGCGGCCTGACAAGCTGGACACCCATGCTCCAGGCCAGAATGGCCAACGCAGATTTTTTCCAGGGTTTTTTCTTCACCAGTATGCATTTGAAGCCCAGCAGCAGGCTTATTACCGCCACCCAGGTCTCGCGTTTGCGCCTCTTGGAGTGTCTGAGCCAGCCAGATGCCGACTTCAAGGCGCTTGCCCGCGTGGTTGAGGCCGATGCCGCCCTGACGTATCGCTTGTTGCTGTTTCTCAACTCCGCCAGCTTCGGCCTTGCGCGCAAGGTCACGTCCATAGAACAGGCAATCGTGCTTGCCGGTTGGCGCCCCCTTAAAAAGTGGCTGGAAATCGCCTTGCTTACCGATCTGTCTCCTTCGCCAAGGCACCAGGAACTCTGCCACTATGCGGCGCAGCGATCAATCTTCCTGCGCTGCATCGCCAAGACTGCTGGACTGGAGCAGCTTGCTCCCAGTCTCGCGCTCTTGGGGCTTCTTTCGTTCATTGAGCCGATTTTGGAGATGCCGCCTGAGCAGGCGCTGGTGAATATCCCCGTGAGCGAGGCCATCCGCATGGCCCTATGTGGCCAGAAAAGCCCATTGAGTCCATGGCTTGGGCTGGCCTACGCCATGGAGAACGCGCAGTGGGAGCTTGCGGCACGAGTGGGCGCAAGCGTCAAGCTGGCGTTGAGCGACCTTTCCAAATGCTATCTGGAATCCCTTACAGAGGCCGATGCGTTGTTTCGGCTGCTTCCTGCCCCAAAGACAAAGGCGTCTAATCCAGACGCCTGAGCGGCAGCAAAGCGCCTGATTCGGCTTGGGCGAAGCCGTGGCTTGCGCATATCCGGACAAGATCCTGTGGCAGCGGCGACACGGCGGCAAGCGCCCTGCCCCGGTTCTGAAAACTGCGCTTCGCGCAATGGAGAAGTTGAAAGAACAGCAGGTCCGCCCGAACTACAGCCGTCCAGTCGAGAAGGACGCCCTCACAATCGGCCATGCCAGCCTCCAAGGCATTGCGCAAATCCGTCAACACGGGCGGCGAGAGCGTCTCCGGCAGACATATTGTGGCCAGCTCCCCCGCTGGGCGCAGCGCCAGGGCTCCATAGCGCTTTTCATCCGCTCCCGGTTCACGGGAAATCAGTGCCAAGCTGCCGACATCCATATGCCGCACGCGATCGTGCGGAAGCTTCACCAGCCCTGCCACATACTGGGATTCGAGAATGCTGGCGAAAAGGACATAAAACGGGATGCTGTTTGTGAAGTCATCCAAATCGCCAACGGTACAGAAATCCACCTTGCAGTCCACTATGCGGCCGGTGTCGGTCAGGGCCTTCAGCACCTCAAGGGGCATTCTCCCCTTCCCGTGGATGTCGTGGATGAGGTCGAATTCAAGCAGGTAGATTTCGTTCCCTCCGGCGGCGGCTTGACGAAGACTTTCGGCGTCCACGTCAAAGGTCCCCCCTTTGCCGACAGCAAGGGCTGCAAAGCCTCCAGCGGGCATGACGGCGTCGTCCGGTTCGCCCACCAGGGCAAGGAGCTGTTCCACCTGGGGTGCGATGTCCAGATGTTCGCTCTCATGGATGTTGCCCACCAGGAAGCTCAACCGGTCAAAACCGTTGAGCAGGGCATCAAGCAGAGATCTGCTGGACCGCAACTCGCCGCTACGCATCTTGTGCAGTACGTTTTCCAACTTGTGGGCAAGGGCCTTGATGTTGTCAAAGCCGAGCATTCCGGCACCGCCCTTGATCGAATGGGCCAAACGGAACACGCCGTTGAGGAGTTCAGGGTCGCGGTCGTCCCCGGCGGCTTCGATGTCCAGGAGCGATGCTTCGATGCTTTCCAGATGTTCCCGGCAATCCTCCACGAAGCTTTGCGTAAGCTGCGACAGGTCATGGCTCATGTGGCGGCCTCCCGCTCCGTGCTGATGCTGAAGTGCTTATCCAGCCGCATAAGGGTGAGCAGTTGGTGGATGTCCGTGTTCACCCCGGTGAGGGCCAGCGCCCCACCCAGCTTGACGAGGGAGTTGTGCGTGGCCACAAGAAGGCCAATTCCCATGGAATCAAGATGCTCAACGCTGGAAAAATCGAGCACGATCCTCCGTGCGCCCTGCTGGATGCTTGCGCGGAAGCTCTCACGAAGGCCCGCGACTTCCTTGGCGGTAACGTTCGGCCCAAGTGCCATTTGAACCAAATCGAATGCAGTGTTGGACATGCCCTGATTCTCCATAGACAAACGTTTGATCATGGTCAGCACGTTGCCTTGGTCGTTGAAGAAAAATGAATCGGAATACTTGCTGATGATGAACAGGCCCCGCCCTTTCTCTTGCAAGGGGTCGGGGGGGCGCAACGCCGCTGTGCGCCAATCGAAACCGGGCCCCTGGTCCTGAATGCGAAGGGTCAACGCATCGGCGCTTCTGCACAGACGCACCCAGACGGTCCGGGCAGGATCGGATTCGCTGCCGTGCTGCACCGCGTTCATGATCCCCTCTCGGGCAAGCAACTCGACATCAAAAGCCAAGCCGCAGAGCCCTTGTTCAGCAAGATATTCATGAACGAGCGCAATGAAACGCTCTACTCCCTCCAGAGAGGCGGGCAATTCGCAGGCGACGCCGTCCTCCTCCTGCTGCGCAGGGCGTGCGGTCATACCTCCACCCCCAGGAGCACGATGTCGTCCTGTGGTTTTGCCTCCGTCGTCATGCCGCGAACCATGTTCCCCACAGCATCCCGAAGGGGGAACAGGACGTTTTGCAAGCACAGTTCGGCCAACGTGTCATGAAAACTGTCGCTTGTGACGTAACGCCCTGCATTCTCGGCCAACCCATCGGTATACAGATAGAATCGATCGCCTGATTGGGCGCGAGCGCTGCAATTCCCGAAATCGGCGTCAAGGAACAGCCCAAGCGGCGGACTTGAAACGCGTATGCTCGCCACCAGGCCGTTTTGCACCGCCATCGCCGGAGGATGCCCGGCCGAAGCCAGCATGTAGTGGCCCGCCGAGCGATCGACAAGCAGACACACTGCGGTCATGTAGACCTCCTCGCTGGTGATGGCGCAAAGGGTTGTGTTCATGCGGGAAAGCACATCCGCTGGGGTGGCGCTTGATATCGCGTGCTGGCGAAACAAGGCTTTGAGGGAAGGGGTGAGAAACGATGCGCTCAGGTCGTGTCCGCTCACGTCAGCCAAAAAATACACCGTGCGGCCGGACCCGGTATCCAGCACATCATAAAAGTCGCCTCCAGCCTCAAGCACGGTGAGGAACTGCACGGCAAACCGGGAATCAGGAAGGTCTTCCGGGCGGGGGAGCAAGGCTCGTTGCGCCTGCTGCACCTGCGCCAGACGTGAAGCCTGGCCGTCAATGACCTCGCGTTGGCGGGCCTGGAAGGCCATTTGCGCCTTTACCCTGGCCAGAACTTCAGCGGCCATGAATGGCTTGGTGATGTAGTCAACCGCGCCAATGCCCAATCCTTCGAGCTTTTCGGACATCTCGCCGAGGCCAGTGATGAACATGACCGGCAAATGTGACGTGGCCGGGTCGTGTTTCAGCTTGCGGCAGGTGTCGAAGCCGGACTCCCCTGGCATCATTACGTCCAGCAGAATCATGTCTGGCTGGCTGCTGCGCGCCAATTCAAGGCATTGTTCGCCGCTTGAGGCGCACTCGACATGATAGCCGGACTTGCCCAGCACACCTTTGAGCACCATGAGGTTCACAGGCTCATCATCCACAACAAGAATTTTTCCGGGGATGTCCGCATCAGCCATGATGACGCCGTGGCCCTCGCGTGGGTGGGGGTTCTCGGTCAACTCGCCGCTCGGCGCATTCATAACACAGAATGAGGCAAAAGGAACCGGCAAGTCAAACAGTCTGGCGCAAACGGGTGGGCTACGTCGTCCCCAATTGCCGCAGGGCCAAAAACACCAACGCGGCCACAAGCCCTGCCGCAGGGATGGTGATGATCCAGGCGATGACCATGTTCCCGGCCACACCCCAGCGCACGGCGGACAGACGCTTGCTTGCGCCGACCCCAAGCACGGATGTGGAGATGACATGCGTGGTGCTGATGGGCGCGCCCATGTGGCTGGCCGCAGTGATGACCATGGCGGCAGCGGTTTCCGCCGCACAGCCGTGAATCGGCTCCAGCTTGAAAATCTTGTGCCCCATGGTCTTGACGATCTTCCAGCCGCCGGTGGCGGTTCCAAGTCCCATGGCCATGGCGCAGGAAAGCTTGACCCAAAGCGGGACGTGGATCTCAGGTATTTCGTGTGAGAGAAACAAGGCCAAAGTGATGATGCCCATGGTTTTCTGGGCATCGTTTTGCCCGTGGCTGGTGGCCATGAAAGCCGAGGAGACGATTTGCAGTTTGCGGAATAGGGTGTTGACTTTGCGGGGTTTCGCCTTGTGGAACAGCCATGTCAGCAGGACCATGATGACGTATCCGCCCAGAAACCCCGCCATGGGCGAAAGCACAAGGGGCAGGATGACCTTCTTGAAGATCGAGGCGAAATTGAGTGCGTCGAAGCCGCTGTAAGCCGCCGCGGCTCCCATAAGGCCGCCGATGAGCGCATGGGAGGAGGAAGAGGGAAGCCCCAAATACCAAGTGAGAAGATTCCAGAAAATCGCACCGAACAGTGCTGCGAGTACAATGGTCTGGCAACCGGCGACGACTTCGGCGTTGACGATCCCGCTGCCGATTGTTCTCGCCACCTGCTCGCCCATGAGCGCTCCGGCGAGATTCAGCATGGCGGCCATTACGACGGCCATCTTGGGCGAAAGGACTTTGGTGGAGACAATGGTTGCGATGGCGTTGGCGGAATCGTGCGCGCCGTTGGTATAATCGAAAAAAAGCGCCAACGCGACAATGGCCACCAGCATCAAAGGCAGATCAGGCATTTTTCAGCACCACCCCTTCGATGATGTCGGCCAACCGTTCAGCCTGGTTCACGGCCTGCTCGATCCTGTCATAAATGTGGGTCCACTTGACGATCTCCATGACCGAATCAAACCCAGTGAGCTTGATGTCGTAGACTTCGCCCAAGGCCACAAGCAGCAGCATCTCGCATTCGTACTTGAGCGACTTCACTTTCTTTGCGTTCTCTTCGACGGGCTTGCGTTCCCGAAGGCGGTCAAGCATCCTTCCGCCCTCTTGAACCATGATGGCGAGGTTCATGACGAGCTTCTTGGCCGGGAATTTAACGGCGTGGAAGTCGTAGAGGCCGATGCGGGTGCTGATGGCCTTGATGAGGTTCAGCAGGTCTTCCTGGGCGATGTTGATGTTGTGGATGTCTTCGCGATCAATGGGGGTAATGAAGGTCAGGGACAGCTGCTGGGATATCCTTCGGGCGATGCCGTTTCCGGCTTCCTCGATGATGTTGATGGACTTGCACTTGTTCTCAACGTCTTCGAATTCTTGAAATATGCTGTTCAGCGCGGCCACGGCCTCGTTGAGTTTAAGAAACTGTTCCTGGAAGAGGTCAAAAAACTGGATTTCCTTAGGAAAAAAGCTGAACCCCATAGGCTCTCCTTACGGATGGCATCCTTCGCCGTGGCATCGGCGGAAACTCACGGCGGCGACATGCCGCCAAACCATTCAAGCATACTCCGAGGCTTCTCGTCTGCCAAGTCAAAAGCGACCATGGGCGGCGGACGCCAACCTTGACACTGGTCATCAAAATGCGCAGAACAGGCTATGCTGTCCAACCCATCTTCATGCGTGCATCATTGTGACCCTCTGGTGAAGGCGCCCCCCGTGCACGATGCATGTGGAAATAAAAAAAGCCGACCCAAGTTGGATCGGCTTTTGTGTCTTACGTGGTGGGTCACCAAGGAATCGAACCTTGAACCTCCGGATTAAGAGTCCGCTGCTCTACCAATTGAGCTAGTGACCCACGTTTGCGTTGCGTCGTTGTCGTCGTCAGCGCGAAAAGGGGTCTACGCAAACGGGCTTTCTTTGTCAACACGAAAAAATGCATTAGGCAAAAAAAATGTCACGGAAATTCCTAACATTTCTTGTAAGTATCATCATTTCAACATGTTGCACCAGCTTGACCGCTTCGGCCATGGAGCGGCACGGCGATTTGCCACTGGGCACGCAATGGACGGCCTTTGAACTCACGCCTGCGGAGCTGCAGCAGACGGGGCTCATGGGGCCGGGCCTGGTTGTGCTCTTTGTCGAGCCGGATCGAGGCTGGTACACGTACACGGACCAGCCAGGAGAGGACGCAAAGCCCACGCGCCTTCAGGCGAGCATGGAAACAAAGCCGCTGACGGTGCTGTATCCCCCTGGGGTCGCGAAGGAAAACCCGCTTCATGCCGGAAAGCAGGTCTTCACGTACATCGGTAGGACACCGCTGTTCGTGCCATTGCCGGTCTTGCCCCCATCCGGAGACACGCCCAGGCTGGCTGCGCAACTTGATCTGCTGCTATGCTCTCAGGACAAGTGCCTTCCCGTCCGCATCAAGCTGGAAAGCACACTGCCGGCCCCTCTGCTGCGCGATGCGGACAAACAGCCTTGGTGGCCGCAGCTGCTTGCCGCCGCAAAAATCGCAAGCACAAGCACGCGGAAGTCCACACAGCTCTCCGAAACCATGGGAAATCCGGACACAATGCCACGAACGGAGAGTTCGGCCTGGGCGGATCTGCGCCCTCGTTATTTCCAACCGGAGCTTGAGGTTTCGGGCCTTGTCAAGGCCGTGCTCCTGGGAGTTCTGGCTGGTTTCATACTGAACTTCATGCCGTGCGTGCTGCCCGTCATCAGCATCAAGCTTTCAGCGCTGCTCGCTGGGGGCGGCATTGAAGATGCCGCTCGGCGCAGAAGCGGTTTCAGGCGGCATAACCTTTTCTTCGCCTTCGGAATCATGCTGTATTTTCTATTCCTCGGCGGTCTCCTTGGCGTCACGGGGCTGGCCTGGGGGCAGATATTCCAGCAGGCCAACGTGGTCATGCTTTTGATCACCCTGGTTTTCATTCTCTCGCTGAGCCTTTTCGGCGTATTCAGTCTGCCGGTCATAGACCTGAAGTTCGGCCAACACGCAACCCATCCTAGACTCCAGGCCCTTTTCACCGGGCTTTTGGCGACGCTTTTGGCCACTCCCTGCAGCGGCCCCCTTCTCGGTGGCGTTCTGGGATGGACGCTCATGCAACCTGCATGGATCATCAGCAGCGTGCTTGCAGCCATTGGCGTGGGCATGGCGTTTCCCTACCTGCTCTTGAGCCTGTATCCCGACCTTGCACGCCTGTTTCCAAAACCTGGGTCATGGACTGGACACGTGGAAAAGGCCGTGGGCCTGTTTCTGGCCGGAACCTGCCTCTATCTGCTGTCGATCCTGCCAACGCCGCGGCTCATGCCAACCCTGGTTTTGCTGTGGTTCGCGGCCGTCGCCGGTTGGGCATGGGGGGTGGCCGGGCCTGGTTTCGACACCCTGCGGAACAGGAGCATCAAAATCGCGGCTCTGCTTTTTTTCGCTTTGGGCCTGTGGCTTGCCTTGCGGCCCCCTGAGACGAAGGCGCCTCTTGAGCCGTTCGCCACGGCGGCGTTGCGCGAACGCATGGGCCGACAGACCGTGCTTGTGGATTTCACGGCGGACTGGTGTCCCTCATGTAAGGCGCTGGAGCAAACGACCTTGACGCCGGAACGCCTTAGGGCCATGAAGAACCGTTTTGATTTGGCGCTTATGAAAGCCGACCTGACGCAGAGCAATCCCGATGCAGAAAGGCTTTTGGAGGCTCTTGGCAGCAAAAGCATTCCGCTTTTGGCTGTATTCCCCAAGAATGCCCCCAACGAGCCTTTGGTGCTGCGCGACCTGTTCACTCCGGCACAGTTGGAAGAAGCGCTTACGTCCACCGCACGTCAGTAAAGGAGCCCCCCATGTTGTCCTTCGCCTTCCATCTGCCCACCGCGCTGCTGTTCGGACCTGGAAAAATTGACGAAATCGAGACCAGCCCGCATATGCCCAAGGGGAAGAAAGCGCTCATCGTCATTGGCCAAAGCGGCAACATTCTGCGCCAGGGGTATCTTGCCCGTGTGCAGGGACTGCTCGGGGCAAGGGGCGTCAAAACAGTCGTCTTCGATGGGATTCGGGCCAATCCTCGCACCGAGGACGTGGATGCGGCAGCGGAACAGGCCCGGAGCATGGGGGTGGATTTCATCGTGGGTCTCGGCGGTGGAAGCGTCCTGGATTCGGCCAAGGCCATCGCCCTTGCAGCGACAAAGGAAGCTCCGTTCTGGGCCGGTTTCGCCGCACAGGTCTACGAGAATGTCTGCGCTCTGCCCATGGTGGCGATTCCCACAACGGCAGGCACCGGCAGCGAAGCCAACGGAGCCGCACTTATTTGCGGCGCGCCGGGAAAACGCGGCTTCATCCAGCCAGGATTTTTCCCAACCCTGGCCGTGGTCGACCCTCGACTCAGCGCATCCATGCCCGCAAGACTCACGGCTGTTACCGGCATGGACGCCTTTTTCCACGCCGTGGAATGCTTCCTTTCCACCGCGCGCCAACCCATGAGCGACATGCTCTGCCTGGAGGCCGCACATCTCGTCACCCGTTTTCTTCCCCAGGCCGTGGCCCAGGGCGACGACCTCAACGCCCGCACCGCCCTTGCCTGGGCCAGCACAGCGGCGGGAATGGCGCTGGCGCTTTCCTCCCCCATCTCTCAGCACGCCTTGGAGTATTCCTTCAGCGGCTCTGGGCGCGGTTCGGAGCACGGGGCCGGGCTTTCCGTGCTTTCGCGCCCGTACTTCAAGCGGTTTTTGCTGCTTGCACAACAGCAGGGGCAAGAGGACACGCTGGACCGGTTGTCGAATCTCTCAGTCGCCATGGGCTTCGGAGCTGATGATCAGCAAGGTCATCCCTTCCTGCTGGCGTTGGACGCCCTGCTCGAAGCCGTTGGTCTGTCCGAACTGCGCGCCGAGGATATGGGGTATTCAGCCGAGGAGATCCCGGCCTTTGTGGCTGCGGCCATGGCCCTCAAGGACGCCAGGAACTTTGCCAACACCCCCGTACGCATGGGGGAAGAGGACGTGCGCGGCATTTTCGAGGACGTGTTCAAATAGGAAGACAATGCCCGGCCGCACACATCGCGCCATCTCTTGACGCTGGCATTCCCGGTCATGGAAAAAGGAATTCCGGTCGGAGCATGGAGAGTGCGGCGACCTGGTCGGCCAGGGGCTGTTCGCCTTGCGGTCGATCACAATCAATGCCGGACGCAGAGGCTAGGGGTGCCCTTCCCAGCCCTCGGCCAACTCGTGCAGTCGGCTGAATCCCTCGTTGCGTACCCAGCGGACCCCGCCTTCCTTGGCGAACCAGGTGAGCTGACGCTTGGCGTAGGCACGGGTGTTCCGGAACCAAAGTCGACGAGCCTCGTCCAAATCCGTTTCGCCCAGCACATGCGCAAGCAATTCGGCGCACCCTATCCCCGAATAGCCTGGAGCGGAGCGATCGGGAGTGCGCAACCAGGCCTCGCGCAACTCGTTCAATGCGCCCCTTTCCAGCATGTTGCCGATGCGGAGGTTGAGGCGAGGTTCAAGTTCGCCAAGGGTGGCGGACACGCCGATTTTACGCAGCATCACGCCGGGTTCCGTGCTTTTCTGCTCCCGTATCCATTCGCTCAACGTACGGCCCGTGCCCAACAAAACCTCCAAGGCCCGTGCAATGCGCTGCGTGTCGTTCGGGTGCAGGCGCGAAGCGGTTTCCGGATCGGATTGGGCCAAATCCGCGTGCAAGGCGTTCGGCCCTTCGGCGTCCATCCTGGACAGAACCCAGGCGCGCACCTCCTGCGGAACAGGGGGAATGTCGGCCAAGCCGCGCTCCAAGGCCCGCACATACAGCCCTGTTCCCCCCACAAGCACAGGCACGCGTTTCTCCGCAAGGCATCGTGCTATCTCCTCCCGCGCCAACTCGGCAAAGCGGGCGGCGGTCATGGACTCTGCCGTGGGCAAAAAACCATAAAGCCTATGCGGACACGCGGCCTGTTCGTGCGCCTCGGGCTGGGCGGTGATAACGGGAAAATCGGCGTACAGCTGCCGCGAGTCAAAGTTGATCACCGTCACGGGCAGGCGCTCCGCCAGACATAAGGCCGCCTCGGTCTTGCCGGAGCCGGTAGGCCCAAGGATGCACAGGGCGCGCAGTGCGGTCATGACGCCTGCTGGCCGCGCAAGGCTTCATATTTTGCGGCAAGGCCGGTCAGCACCGGTTCCGACACCAGCCCCTTGACGTTGCCGCCGTGCAGGGCCACTTCCTTCACGATGGTGGAACTCAGGTACATCCACTTGTAGTCGGTCATAAGGAACACGGTCTGCACCTGTCGTGAAAGCCTGCGGTTCATGAGCGCCATCTGAAATTCGTACTCGAAATCGCTCACCGCGCGCAGACCACGCAAGATGGCCCCGGCTCCCCGCTTGGCCACGTACTCGATGAGCAGCCCGTCAAAGGGCTCGACAACGATGTTCGGCTCGTCGGCAAAGCTCCGCCGGGCCATGTCCACGCGTTCCTCAAGCGTGAAGCAGGTTTTTTTGGGCGTGCTCTTGGCGATGGCCAGCACAACGGTCTCAAACACGCGCAGACCTCGGTAGATGAGGCTCATGTGGCCGCGGGTCAGAGGATCGAAGGTTCCGGGGTAGACTGCGAGCCTTGGGTTGAATTCCGCCATAAGAGTATCCTCGTCTGCCCGTAGAGCCTGTCGGCCTGCGGGATGAGTTCAGCTGGAAGCCGGTCCGCGAAATCGCACCGGGCCTCCACTTCGGCGAGCACAAGTCCGCCTTCGGCGATCCAACCGCCGCGAACGGCCTTTTCCATGGCCGGAGGCAGAAGGTCAAGACCATACGGAGGGTCCACAAAGACGATATCGAATGGCGCAGGAGCTTCCCGTGCAAGGGCTTTCAGCAGGTCGGCGGCGAGAACGCGCGCCCGCGACGGCCTGACGCCAAGCTCAGCGAGCGTCGCCTTGATGGCCGAAACCGCGCGTGGGTTCTTGTCCAGAAACCAGGCTTCGTCCGCCCCACGGCTCAGGGCTTCCAGAGCCAGAGAGCCGCTGCCTGCGAAAAGATCAAGCACGCGGGATCCGGGCCACAGCACTCCCCTGGCCTCAAGCATGGAGAACACGGCCTGGCGCACCTTGGCCGTTGCCGGGCGGTAGCCAGGGCCCTCCACGGTGCGGATGCTTCTCCCGCCATACTCTCCTGATATGATACGCACTTACAACTCCGTAATCATTTCCACCATCTTTCTGTTCAAGTCCAAAACACGGTCGCGCAAGTCGGTCTGCGCCACCCAGGACTTTTCCTTGGCCGTCTCCATGCGCTTCTGGAATTCGGCGTACAGGTTCCTGGAATCCGCCAGCAGGTACTCCCAGTCGATTCTCGGAGCGGCCTTGGCCTCGTCCACCACGGGCACCATGACCTTGCCCGGAGCGAGGGTCAGCTCTTCAAGGTAGCTTGGGACATGGACATCCATGCCGATTGTGTCCTTGATTATGCCGGAAAGCGCGTTCAGCGCCTTCACTTCGCCGTGGATGAGGATGACCTTGGTGTCCTTGCCATCGAAGCTGCTGAGCCATTTGAGAATTTCTGACTGACCGGCGTGGGCGGAAAAGCCGCCGATGGTATAAATCTTCGCCGCAACGGAGATTTCCTCGCCGAAGATGGTGATGTGTTTGGCGCCGTCCACGATCTTGCGTCCGGGAGTTCCCTCGCCCTGATATCCGCAAAACACCACGCTGGCGCCCCTGCGCCAAAGGTTGTGGCGCAAGTGGTGGCGAATTCTGCCCGCATTGGCCATACCGCTGGCGGAGATGACGATGGCCGGGCCGGTCATGGTGTTGATGGCGCGAGACTCCTCGCTGGTGAGGCTGAAGCGCAGGTTGGGCAGGGAAAGGGGATCCTTGCCCGCGGAGATGAGCGCTTTGGCGTGCTCGTCGAAGTACTGGTGGTGCTGCCTGAAAATTTCCGTCGCCTGGATGGCCAGGGGGCTGTCCAGAAAAATGGGCATGTCGGCGGGGAGCTTGTTTTCCTCGCGCAGCAAAAAGAGGGTGTAGAGGATTTGCTGGGTGCGTTCCACGGCAAAGGCCGGGATGATGACCTTCTCGCGATTTTTATAGCTGTAGGCTATGGCCTGGGCCAATTCCTCACGGCTGGATTCCGAGGACTTGTGGTCGCGGTCGCCGTAGGTGGATTCAAGGAAGAGGTAGTCCGCCCGGCCGCCGGTGCTCGGATCGCGAAGAATGAGCTGGTCCGGGCGGCCCAGATCGCCGGAGAAAATGATTTTCGTGGGCTTGCCGTCCTCCACGTACTCCACCTCAACGAAGGCGGAGCCCAGAATGTGCCCGGCGTCGCGGTAGGTCACGCGAATGCCCGGGGCGGGTTCGAACGGGGTGTCGTACTGCACCGCGTGGATGAGCGGGAACGTGGCGGTGGCGTCCTCGGTGGTGTAGAGCGGCTGCTCCATCATAGCGGCGCGGCGCTCGACCGGTGGGAAATGCGTCGCCGGCACAGCCTTGCCACGACGCTCCATGGCGGGAGCCGATGGCGCCCCCCTGCCCTTGCGCTGGTTGCGGCGCATCCGCTGTTCCGCATCCATTTCCTGAATGTGCGCGCTGTCCAGAAGCAGAATCTTCATCAGGTCCATGGTGGGCGGGGTGGCGTAGATCTTGCCCTTGAATCCTGCCCCCACAAGGCGAGGCAGCAGGCCGATGTGATCGATGTGCGCATGGGTCACAAGGACGAAATCAAGGCTTGCGGGCCGGTAATTGTCCATGTTGAGGTTGCGTTTCTCGATCTCCTTGTTGCCCTGGTGCATTCCGCAGTCGATGCTGAAGCGGTGGCCGCCGGTCTCCAAAATGTAGCAGGAGCCGGTGACGGCCTGCGCGGCTCCGAGGAAATTGATCTTCATGTGCCCCCCGCGTTGGTGCATGGTTGTTCAGCTGGGCCGTGTACGCCTCTGTCCCGGCCTCTTTCGCTCGGGCCGGAATGCGTGTATTTGTTTTCATCCGGCGGATGCACATGTTAGCCGCACTCGGCTCGGCCTCGCAACCCCTATTACGCAAGCAGAGAGGAGCCATGCCCCATTCCAAGCAATATCTCATAGACGACCTGTCCATGCAGGAATCCTGGCGGCTGTTCAAGATTCTGTCGGAGATCGTCGACGGTTTCGAGACGCTGAACGACATCGGCCCCGCAGTGTCCCTGTTCGGATCCGCACGGGTAAAGCCTGGCGAACCCTGGTACGAACGCACCGTGGACCTCTCCCGTCAGCTCGTCGAGGCCGGCTTCACGGTCATCACCGGCGGCGGACCGGGGCTCATGGAGGCGGGCAACAAGGGCGCCTTCGAATCCGGCGGACGGTCTGTGGGCTTGCACATCCACTTGCCCCTTGAGCAGATGAACAACCAGTTTCTGAGCACGCGCTGCGACTTCCGCTACTTTTTCGTGCGCAAGCTCATGTTCATCAAATACGCCTTGGCTTATGTCGCCCTGCCAGGCGGCTTCGGCACCTTGGACGAGCTTTCCGAGGCCCTGGTGCTTATCCAGACCAAGCGCATCAAGGCTTTTCCCATCGTACTGCTCGGAACGGAATTCTGGGGGGGGCTGGTGGACTGGTTCCGCCACCGTCTGGTGACGGACGGCTACTGCAATGCCAAGGACCTGGATCTTTTCCTGCTTACGGATTCAAGCGAGGAAGCCGTGGCGCACATCAAGCGGCACGTGGTGCTCTAACCTCATGCCTGACGCCTCGCGGCAACGCCTGGCCTACATGTATGGCTTGGCCACTGTGCTCATTTGGAGCACCGTGGCCACGGCCTTCAAAATCGCGCTGCGCAGCCTGGAGCCCGTTCAATTGCTTCTCGTCGCGGATGCGGTCTCCATCGTCACCCTGTTCGGCCTCCTGGCCCTCACAGGGAAACTCGTGCTGCTGCGCTCGCTTTCCGCCGCCGACTTGCTGCGAAACTGCGTGCTTGGGGCGCTGAACCCATTCCTGTACTACCTTGTGCTGTTCAAGGCGTATTCGCTGCTGCCCGCGCAAGTGGCCCAGCCGCTCAACTACACCTGGGCAGTGACCCTGTCGATTTTGTCCGTGCCGCTACTTGGCCAGAAGCTGTCCCGCCGCGACTTAGCCGCCATCTGCATCAGTTATCTGGGCGTGGTCGCCCTGTCCGCCCAAGGGGAACTCGACGGGGTCGCGCTCGGCAATCCGCTGGGCATCCTGCTGGCCCTTGGCAGTACGATCATCTGGGCTCTGTATTGGATTGGCAACACCCGAAACAGCACAGACCCCATTCTGGCCCTGCTGGTGAACTTCGTCGCCGCACTGCCGCTGATCCTGGCCGCAACGCTCATCACATCCGGCCTGCCCGCCTGGGACAACCCCGGACTTGCTGCAGCAGCCTACGTGGGCGTGTTTGAAATGGGCGTCAGCTTCGTGCTGTGGCTCAAGGCCATGCGGCTGACGGACTCCACGGCACGCATCGGCAACCTGATTTTCCTGTCGCCCTTTCTGTCGCTCGCGTTCATCCACCTTATTCTGGGTGAGCGCATCCACCCCACAACCTATCTTGGCCTTGCCTTTATCCTGGCAGGGAACCTGATCGGGCGGAAAAAAACGGTGCCAGGCTAAAGGCGGCCGCGGTCGCTGACGAAATTCCCCAACACCTTCAAATGTGAGCGCTCCTCCTCGGCCAACAGCGTCAGTCTTGCGCGCAGTTCCGCGTCTGCTTCGGCCATGGAGCGGCGCATGTACAGATCAAGCGCCTGGGCCTCCACGGCCATGGCGAGTTCCATGGCCTCGGCGGAATCATCGGGGTCGCGCATGAGGCTCATATAGTCGTTGGCCGAAACGCCGCCTTCGAGCACGGTCGATGAGGCAAAGGCGCGTGCGCGGGCCTCAAAGGCGGTGACATCGGCGTCTTCTCCCTTGCTCGTCCGATAATGCGACCAGAGAAGGGATAGGACGCGGCGGTGCTTGTCCTCGAACCCAGCCAGACGCCGGAACACATCCGCACGTTCCGGATCTGCAGCTCTGCCAGCCAGTTCCAGGTACAGCGCCTCCAGCGCGAGCTCCATGGCCCAGGCGCGTTCAAGAAGCGCATCAACCGTGCGGACCGCTGCGAGGGACTGCATTCCAAGATCGGCGGGACCGCGCGCCACCCCGCCCTCCCATGCCAGGAAGCCTCCCGTAAGGCTCATGGGCTCGGCGAACCCTTGTCCTGCAAGGAGATTGGCCGCGGCGAGGCTGCGCACCCCGGAACGACAATAGACCAGAACAGGCAAACTGCGGTCCAACTCGTCAAGACGTTCGGAAAGCTCTGGAAGTGGAATGTGCCGCGCCCCCGGCAGATGCCCTTCGGCATACTCGAAGTCCTGGCGCACATCGAGAAGGGTGCGCTCGCCAAGACGCGCCGAGTCGAGAAAACTGCCTGCTTCATGCGGAGCGAGTTGACGGACTGTGGCGGTCATAGGGTGCTCCTATCCTCCCTTGCGGGCGCTGAAGGTATATCTCCCGGCCAGGCGTCCAGTGTCCGGCGGCCCATTCAAACATGGTTGCGCAATTTGAGCTCCGCCGGGTGCGGGTGAAGATGCCATTGAGCGGACAGGTAGGGTTCATGGAACTTGCGCACATAATGGTTCAAAAGGGTCACCGGGACCACAAGCGGCACAAGCTCGCGTCCGTATGCCCCGATGACCTCCAACAGCTCCTGCTTTTCATCGGGATTCAAGTGACGCTTGAAGTATCCCATGGCGTGCATGAGGACATTGACCTGTTTTTTGACCGTGGCCTTAAGGCGCAGGCTTTCCATGAGTTCAGTGAAATAGCGTTTCTCAAGCGTTTGCACGTCCATGGTAGACCCGGCGGCCACAAGCCTGCCCAGGCTCCGATACCCCTCCACGCTGTGCGCCATGACCAGCAGCTTGTGTCTGGTGTGATACTCCACAAGCCGTCCCAGGCTGAAGCCACGGGAGAGCAGTCCCTGCCAGCGGTGCATGACAAACACGCGTTCGATGAAGTTCTCGCGCAGGGCCGGGCTGTGCAGCCGACCGTCATCTTCGACCGGAAGCATCGGCATGGCATCCATGAGCCGAGCGGCAAAAAGTCCCCTGCCCTGCAGCGACGGCGCGCCCCCAGCCTCCGGGTACACTTTGACCCGGCTCATGCCGCTTGAGGGCGAGCCGAACATGAAGACAAAGCCGCACAATCCCTCGGAACGCATGGCGGCAACCCGATGTTCCGCCCATTCCGTCATCTGGGCCGTCAGGTCCTGCCCCCCCCTGACGGTCACCAGGCGCGGGGATCGCGGGTCGCCCACAAGGCGCATGGCTTCGCGCGGAACCCGCAGCCCGCATTCCACCTCCGGACACACGGGGACATACTCCACATGCGGTCCAAGCACATCGCGCAAAAAACGGTCCAGCTTATGCCCGCCGTCATAGCGCACGGGGTCGCCCAGCAGACATCGGCTGATGCCGATTCTGGGTCTGCCTTGCGCAGTGCGCCCGGATGGATTCCCCGTCATGTCCGCCTACCCGCCTGTTTACAACAACCCCGTCTCCCAGTTGAAAACACTGATGCGCGGTGCGATTTCCAAAAACTTCGGCCATGGTTCCCGCAGCATGGCGAAACGGGCGTACCCAGCCTGCTCCAGCTCCCGGCGATGAGCGGAGATATCCAACTCCCAGCCTGGATAGATCCAATGATTGCCACCATGCTTGCGCACCCAGGCCACTTCCCCGCGCGGGCTCAGCACCGGCTCCTCAAGCCGAACCTCCTCGGCCAGAATGCGGGTGATGCCCAGGGGCCAGAATCCGCCAAGGACGATGCCCATGGGCACGGGACAGGTACGCGGCAGCGAGAGCAATTCCTCGCCGGAGAGCTCCGGACTGGCGAAGCACCCTTCCACGCCAAGCGAGGCGAACACGGCGGCCGTGTGCGGGCTGGCGAGATTGCAGAACGGGCCGCTCCAAAGCTTAAGCCCTTTGCAAGTGGCTTCCTTGCCGGGGAAAAGGCCTGCCTGCCATGGCGCGTTGAGCACGAACCGTACTGCGCCTCGCTCCAAGGCTTCGGCCATAAGGCGCACATAGCGTTCCTCTTCAGAGGGCCAGATGACCGGGGGGAGCCACCACCAGATTGCGCCAGCGACCGGGCGCGGGACATCCAGCAAAGCCGATCGCTCAAGCCATATGCCTGTTTCCGCTGTCTTGCCTCCCCTGGCCAGGCCACGCGGCAAGGAACGGAACACCTGCGTCTCCACTGGACGGGAGGCTGGCGGTGGGGAATACGACGGCGGCGCGAAACGAGCCGCTTCCTTCTCCGGCACCTCGCCCAACACCGCGACATCCTTCTCCATGTCGGCGAGGATGCGCATGAGTTCGGGCTCCCGCCGGTCGATGAGAAACACAGGGGCCTTGGAAGGCGCGGCCCCCATGCGCCGGGCGCCGGGGCTGGCCGGTGGCGCGGCGGGCAGGTCCAGTCGCCCGCCTTTTGGAATTCTGCGTCGCAGCGGGATGGTCTGGTGCCAGGGATCGTCCTCGCAGCCCAAACGCAGCAGATCGCCGGGAAGCAGGTCTTCGCGCGGCTGGACATAGGCCCGGCCGCCTGGCTCGCGCTTCACCTGTCCAACCAGCAGCCCGGAAGCGGTTTCCTGCTCCGGGCGAACAGGCGGGTGCGGACGCTGGGGCAAAAACACCCCATGGGTTCCGGGTCGGCCAAGAGCCTGGGAAAGAAGCGAGACGGCGGTCTTCCGCGCCTGGGGATCGCCGGGGTTGTCGCGCAGCAGGCGGTAAGCGGAAACAACGTAGTAGACGTAATGCGGCCCTTTTTTGCGGCCTTCAATCTTCCAGGACACTATCTGCGGGATGTCCAGCAAGGGCTTGGTCAGCACGTCCAGGCTGAGATCTTGGCAGGAGAACAGCCGCTCGGGCTTGCCTTTGGGGCCGCCTTGCCTGTACAAGCGGCGGCAGGGTTGAACGCAACGGCCGCGCAGTCCACTCTTGCCGCCGAAGAAGCTGCTCCACCAGCATCTCCCGGATACGCAGTGGCAAAGCGCGCCATGGACAAACATTTCCAGGCCCATGCCTTCCGGGCAGTGTTGCGCCATGAGCTTGGCTTCGTCCAGGGACAGTTCGCGCGGCAGAACCACCCGGCTTGCGCCAAGTTTCTGGGCCACGGCGAGGGCCGCAGGGTGCGTTGCGTTCGCAAGCGTGGAGATGTGCAGCTCGCCTGTGAACCCCGCTTGGCGGGCCAAAGGGATTACCCCGAGGTCCTGCACAATGAGCGCGTCCGGGTGGACGATGCCGGACAGGCGCTCCACGAGGTTGCCTGCCGCGCGCGCGTCATCGGGCTTGAGCAGCACATTCATGGCCACATACACGCGCACACCGCGCTGGTGCGCATAGGCCGTGAGCGCGGCAAGCTCGCCCAGGCCGAAGTTCTTGGCCTGCATCCGCGCGGAAAAATGCTTCAGGCCCAGGTACACGGCGTCCGCTCCGGCGGCCACGCCAGCCAGGAAGCTGGCGCGGTCGCCAGCTGGGGCCATTATTTCAGGTACTTGTCTCTCCATTTTGGGAAAACGCCTTTGGTGTAAGTGCGGAAGCCCCGCTCCTGGCGGCGGGGCAAAGGAAGTGTCATCGTGGTCAGAAACTGTCGTGAAGTCAAGGTTCGCGAATCGCGTCATCTGGGCGCCTGGGACCAGCCTGGCGATTTTGTGGAGCTGACGCTTGAAAATCCCGGCTGGGAGGACTACCGCCCCGGCCAGTTCGCCATGCTGCGCCCCAAGTCCTGGGGCCTTGATCTCACCTGGGGGCGACCGCTCTCGATATCACGGGCGGACGCAGATTCCGTGACGTTTTTCTTCCAGGTTGTCGGCAAGGGCACGCATCGCATGGCCTCCCTCGCCGCGGGAGACGAAGTGGTGGTATGGGGGCCGCTGGGGAACTGGTTCAGCGCGCCTGTGGACGGCCCTGTGACGCTGCTCGCGGGGGGCATGGGCATCGCCCCCTTCCGCGGCTATGCGGAGCGTTACCCGAATCCCGACAACCTGCGGCTCGTGTTCGCCCACAGGGCCGATTTGTCGAGCTACCCGTACCAGCTCATCGCTGACAGGATCGCTGCCCAGGCCATCCAGGAGCGTAGCCGAGAGGATCTGCCCATGATCATTGAGCGCATTGAGTCGGAGGTGAAGGCGGCAAAAGGCGGACTTGTGCTCGCCTGTGGCCCGACACCCTTCTTGAAGACGATTCAACATGCCGCAAAGGACCATGGCGTGCGGGCCGAACTCTCACTCGAAAGCAGCATGGCTTGCGGTGTCGGGGCCTGCCTCGGCTGTGTATGCAAAGACGGCAGGGACCGCCACGTGCAGGTCTGCGCACGCGGACCAGTGTTCCCGTCCGACGATGTGCGTTTGTAGGAGGCCTCATGGATCTGCGCGTTGAATTCGCCGGGCTGGTGCTCAAAAATCCCATCATCACCGCCTCGGGCACTTTCGGATTCGGATTGGAATTTCAGGATTTCGGCGACATCCGTCGACTTGGGGGCATCGTGGTCAAGGGGCTGTCCCTCAAGCCCCGGGAAGGCAACCCTATGCCGCGCATCGTCGAAACGTCCTGCGGAATGCTCAACGCCATCGGCATCCAGAATCCGGGCGTCGAGGCCTTTGTTCGGGACAAGCTTCCCCTTTTGCCCTGGCGGGAAACCGCCATCATCGCCAACCTGTACGCCTGCTCCGTGCAGGAGTTCGGTGCGCTTTCCGGCGTGCTTGCCGCAGAGGAAGGCGTGGCCGCGCTTGAGGTCAACGTAAGCTGCCCCAATGTGCAGAGCGGCGGCGCCGCTTTCGGTCAGGACCCGGCACAAATCCGCAAGGTTACCGAGGAAGTCAAAAAGCATGGCGGGGGCAAGCCGGTCATCGTCAAGCTTTCCCCCAACGTAACGGACATTGGCCTGTGCGCACGCGCCGCCCAGGATGGTGGCGCCGATGCCGTGTCGCTCATCAATACCCTGCTCGGCATGGCCGTGGACATCCGCACCCGCAAGCCCAGGCTGGCCAATGTGGTGGGCGGCTTGTCCGGACCGGCCATAAAGCCCGTGGCCCTGCGCTGCGTGCACCAGGCCTGCCGCGCTGTGAAGATTCCGGTCATCGGCATCGGCGGCATCGCAAGCGCAGAGGATGCGCTGGAGTTCATTCTGGTCGGCGCAAGCGCCGTGCAGGTCGGCACCGCAAATTTCCTGCGCCCGGATCAAGCGTTTCGCATCGTGGACGAACTGCCTGACGCCATGCGCATGGCGAAGGTGGAGGATCTGGATGCGCTTCGACGTGGCCTTGTGCTGCCCTAAGGAAGGCCCTCGAAAAAAAACGGCTCTGCCTCGACTTTTTTCTTGCCAGGCATGATGATTCGTATTAATTGCTACGACCTCGCGGAGAGGTGTCCGAGTTGGCCTAAGGAGCACGCCTGGAAAGTGTGTGTACCCTAACGGGTACCGGAGGTTCGAATCCTCTCCTCTCCGCCACTTTTTCAATCCTGGGGAAGCCGGACGGCGGGTTTGCCGTGAACCCCGTCAGACCCGAAAGGGAGCAGCGGTAGCGGTCCGAACCCGGGTGTCCGGTTTCCCTAAAAGAAGGGCGCAGTGATGCGCCCTTCTTTTTTTGCGTCTGGTGCGCCGTGTTTGAAATACGCATTTACATTGTCGGGGATGGATGTTAACTGACTTTGCTTTCGATGAATATGCTCACTAAAGCAAATGGTTAGTTGCGATTATTGGCATAAATAAAATCAGTCTAACGAGGAAGAACATGCGTCTCAAACGCAACCTGCACCACTTGGCCGCAAGCGCGCGCGCCATGGCCCTGCTCATGCTGGTGCCCACGGTCTGCCACGCGGGCGGCTTCGCGCTCAACGAATTCAGCGCCCGAGGCAACGCCATGGGCGGTGCCGTCATCGCCCTGCCCGCCGATGCCTCCACCGTCATTTACAACCCCGCCGGAATAACGCAGTTGCCGGGCACCAGGACCATGGTCGGCGTCACGGCAATCGCCCCCACGGCAGACGTGCATGCCGGTTCCGGCTCCAAGACCACCCTGCAAACAAACGTCTACACCCCCCCCCACGCTTTTCTCACCCATCAGTTGAGCGACACCACTTGGCTGGGCGTGGGCACCTATACCCGCTTCGGGCTGGGAACCCAATTCGGTTACGAATGGGCGGGTACGACCAAAACCTACAAGGCGGAGCTGGCTTCCTACTCCTTCGCAGCCAACATCGCCTTCAAGCTTACCGACAAGCTTTCCTTCGCCGTCGGGCCAGAAATTATTTACAGTTCCGCAGACCTGCGTAAACGCCCGACTTCCACAACTGATATGCGCATGATCGTGGATGGTGTGGGAATCGGCGCTCAGGCAGCCTTGCACTACGTGTTCAACGACCAGTGGTCTGCCGGATTTGTCTATCATTCCACGCAAAAGCAGTCGGATTCCGGGCATGTTCATTACACAGAAATAATCGCCCCTCCCCTCGTCCTCAGAAATCAGGCGCTCACAATCCGCATGGACCTGCCCGCCTCCTACAGTCTGGGCCTGGGCTATAAGCCGAACTCGGATTGGAAGATCGAGGCCGACGCGGTGTTCACCCAATGGGAGGACTACAAGAAGCTGCGCTATGATTTCGAAAACCAGGCCGATGTGACATCGCTGAAGAACTGGCGCAATACTTGGCGTTTCCAGCTGGGTGCGGAATACATGGCTACGGACTGGCTGGCCCTGCGCGGCGGTTTCGTGTGGGATCAGGACCCCATCCGCCGCGGCTACGAAGACTACATGCTGCCAACCAACGACCGTAAGATCTACAGCCTGGGCTTCGGCATCATCGACGACAAGCTGACCTACGACTTCTCGCTCATGTACCTGATCAACAACGACCGCAGCATGGATTCCAATCCCAACTTGGCTGGTGCGACCAAAATCACCAACAGCAAGGCGTACATGGCCGGTTTCTCCATCGGCTACACATTCTAGCCGCGCAGAAGGATACGATTTGCAGGGGCCGGGTAACCGGCCCTTTTTTTATCTGTTCGAGTCTGGAGCGTTCGCTGTTATCGCATACGAAGTGTTCGACTCTTCCAGGCGCGCAATAAAGATTCGCACAAAAAAGGGGGGGGTGAGAGGTTGCCAGGGGGATGACGGGTTGAACTGGCGTTATCTGCTGGAATCGTCACAAGGCGCGTGATCCAATTCCCTGTCTGCGCAGGACAATGCTTAAACCCTGGTGCCCCAAGAAGCAGCGGCCCTCGGCCCGTCATTGTCTGGAGCGTGTTGGGCTGTGCTTCTTCTGTCCCCACGCAAACAGGCATTGCACAAAAAAAGCGGGCCCCCGAAGGAGCCCGCCGAAGGTGCTGCTGTAAACCCTTGGATTAGGCGAAGGCCTTTTCCATGGGGGGAACAACCTGCTTCTTGCGGCTCATGCAGCCGTCAACCCACATGGAGTTGTTGGCCACCTTGCCATTGAAGGCCTTTTCCACCAGGGAGGCGTCTTCGGAGACCACGAGGATCTCGGAGCCTTCCTTCATGATGTCGGTCAGGAGCAGCATGACGGTGTGACGGCCGTCGGCCTTGGAGGACTTCACCTCTTCCAGCAGAGCGGGCTTCACCTTGTCGAGGAGGGTGAGGTCCAGCACTTCGACCTGGCCAATGCCGACCTTCTTGCCGCCCATGTTGAAATCCTTGAAGTCCCGGTACATGAGATCCTTGGCGGGGATGCCGTCCACGGAGCCCTTGATCTTCAGCATCTCCATGCCCAGAGCCTTGAAGTCGGCCACACCGGCGATCTTGGCGAGGCCTTCGACGGCCTTCTTGTCGGCATCGGTGCAGGTGGGGGACTTGAAGAGGACGGTATCGTTCAGGATGGCGCACAAAAGGGCTCCGGCGATGCCCTTGGGGATCTCGATGCCGTAGAATTCGTACATGGCCTTGATGATGGTGCCGGTGCAGCCCACGGGCCAGACCCACATCTCAAGGGGATTGGGGGTGGTCACGTCGCCCAGCTTGTGGTGATCGACGACGAAGAGCACCTTGCCCTTGTCCAGGTTGTCAAGGGTCTGGGAAAGATCGGAGGTGTCGACCAGGGCGATGTCCTTGCCGGTGGCGTCGGTCTCGATGGCGGGAGCGGCCAGGCCAAACTTGTCCAGCACGAACTTGGCGTCAGGGGTGCAAGGACCCTGGGCCGCTGCAACGGCTTCCATGCCGCGCTTGCTCAGCAGGTCGGCAACGGCAATGGCGGCGGTGATGGAATCGCAATCGGGATTTTTGTGACCGCAAACGATAATAGCCATGTAGAAGTCCTCCTCAATATTATGTGGATGCCACAAACGGTCATTCCTCACGAATGATTGTTCCATTTATCACAAAGCATCGGCTTTGCCAAGCCAGAAGATGTCATGGGGATGTGAAAAATGAGGGTAACCGCTTCGCTTGCAACCCAAAAACAGTCCTGAAGGAGGAAACGCGAGTGCACAGCGCGGCGTCCAGGAAAGCTTTTGTGCGATTTGTCCCAAAGTGGCCTGGCGGAGTATCAAAAAATTCCGAGAAGGCGCAAGACTCCGAGGACGATGCCCCCCCCGGCCAAGGCGACGTACAGGCTGCGCAGACGCAGGGCCAACAGCCCCCCAACGCTTGCGGCAAGAAGCAGTTCACTCCAGCTGATGCGACACGATGCCAGCGTTGGCCCGTACTGGTGCAGCACAAAATGAACGGCTGAGGCAAGCAGGCCTGCCCCGATAAGGAAAAACAGCCAATTCGCAAGAAGCTTGCTGATGAGCGTCCACATGAGCAGCCGCCCTGGCACAGCGACATCCGCAGGCTTGCGCACCCATTGCAGCACGCCGCTGTATGATCGGTTCAGACGGTCGCGCATGATGCGCTCCAGGCGTGTCCCCATCCAGGCCATGGGCAAGCCGGCTGCAAGGGCTAGGCTGGCCAATGGCAGGGAATCAAGGCCAAAGTAGCTGCACAAGGCCAATGCAGTGAACGTTGCTGCGGTTGTGTGCGGGGGAATGAAGGTGCCGACCGGGATGAAGTCGAGCCAGAGCAGTTCGAAAAACACGGCAACCAGCATACTCGTCTCAAGATTGCCGAAAGAAAGCCCCCAAAGAAGCCCGACAAACAGGGGGCGCTCAATGAGCCCAAGGCTTAGCGAAAAGCGGAAAAGGGAAAACAGCGCAAAAAAAAACCAACGGTGGCGAACCACACAGGGCCGGTCATGCTTGCGTCCATCAGGTGAACCTCACGGATACAGGATCGTTTGGAACGCAACGAAAGTCGAGCTCAACGCCCTTGTCCTGCAGGAAACGCAAACAGGCCTCGTCGTCCGGACCGATGGAAACGCTGGGAGACACCTGACGTTTTCCCTGTGAATAATGAAGGTTGCCGATGTTCAGAATGGAGATGGACAGCCCCTTTTCCACCGCTCGCCGGACATCGAGACAGGTAGAGAACAGGAGCAGCGTTGATTCACGGGCAGGCGCCTTGAGCCTCGAATCCGCGGCTAGGGCGTCTATGGGCAAAAAGGCGCTTTCCACCGCCCTTGGAATCGCCAAGGACATGATCTCCTGCTGAAATTCGTCGCGGGACAATTCGTCGTTGCCGACGATGATGCACTTGGCGTCCATAAACGGCACCCATGCCTCCACAACCTGCCCGTGGATTAGCCGGTTGTCGACCCGCACCCAAAACACGACAGCCGCTCCCTCAGGTCCGCTTCCTGAGCATTTCGCCAGGGACGACAATACCTTGCACACCTGCGGATTTGGCCTGGGCGGCCAAAGCATCCAGGCTTTCCGAACGCGACTGGAGCACCTTGAGCAGCATGGGAAGGTTTACTCCGGCCACAACCTCGACATTGCCGAGCTTGCGCAGAGAAAGACTCAAGGTCGTCGGGGTGCCGCCAAAAAGGTCCGTCAACACCAGCACGCCCATGCCCATTTCCAACTGGGCCAAATCGACCTTCAGTTCCGCAAGAATATCGTCCACCCCGCGCGATTCGAGCACAGAGACCGCGAGGAGCCCCTCTTGGGGGCCGACAATCAACTGCGCCGCACCAAGCAAGGCCGCGCCAAACTCCCCGTGTGTGACAAGAAGCACGCCCACCTGCCGGGCTCCGGGGCGCGCATCGTTGGATTCCGCCATCATACCGCCTGTGTGCGCCATGGTGCGCACCTGTTCTGGAACGAACTGTCAACCAAGGTCGAAGTGCCGGTGCTCCAGGGTGACGCTGTAGCCCGCATCATGCAAAGTGGCATAGGCCAATTCCGCAAGCGCAACGGAACGGTGCCTCCCCCCGGTGCACCCCAGGGCCAGGGCCACGCGGTAGCGTCCTTCGGCCGCATAAAGCGGCAACAGGTAGAGCAAAAAATCAAGGAACCTGGCCTTGAAGGTCCGCCCGGTCTCCGAGTCGAGCACATAGTCCGCCACTGGGGCGTCCTTCCCGGACATGGGCCTAAGCTCGGGGACGAAATATGGGTTTGGCAAAAAACGCAGATCAAAGACAAGGTCCGCCTCGGCCGGTGCGCCGTACTTGAAGCCGAAGCTCATGACGTGCACGCGCATTCCCTGCCCTGCATGTTCCTTGGCGCCGAAACGCTCCTGAATCTGGCGGCGCAAGTCATGGATGGAAAAGCTGCTTGTGTCGAGCACCAGTTCAGCATCGCGCCGAAGAGGCGCAAGCAGGGCGCGCTCCTTGGCCAGGGCCTGCTCAAGCCCTCTTTCGTCGCTCTCCAGAGGATGCGGACGGCGCGTGGTGGCGTATCGGCGCATGATGGCGTCGACCGTGGCTTCCACAAACAGCACCCGAACCACTATGCCCTTTGCGGCAAGCTCCTGCACCGCGTCATTCCATTGGTCAAGAAACTCATGTTGTCGCAAGTCCATGCCCAGGGCGAGTCCCCTGTGTTTGGAGTCCTTGCCGAGAAACAAGGCGACGAGCTTGGGAAGCATGGCTGCGGGAAGACCATCCACGCAAAAATAGCCCAGATCCTCGAACACGTTGAGCGCCGTGCTTTTGCCCGCTCCGGACAGGCCGGTGACCACCACGACCGAGAAGGACTCTGACGGATACTGCGACATGACTGACGGACCTCAGTAAGACTGGAGCAGGCGCAAAAGCCCCTCGCGGTCCTCGGCCTCAAAGAAGTCCTTACGGAACGAATCGTCCTTGATGAGCCGCGAGATGTGCGCAAGGATGCGCAGGTGGATTCCGGTCATCTGCTCTGGCGCAAGAACCAGAAAAAAGATGCTGCACGGCTTGAAGTCCAAGGCCTCAAAATCAACACCATGCAGGCTGCGCCCCACAAGCAGGATGATGTTCGACAGCGTGGGGAGCTTGCCATGCGGAATGGCGACGCCATCGCCAATGCCTGTGGTGCCGAGCCCCTCCCGGTCCAGCAGGACCGAGAGGGCAAGATCGGCATCAAGCTGCGGGTGCCTGGCGGCTACGGCCATGGTCATTTCCCGCAGAACTTCGGGCTTGCTGGTGGCCGCAAGAGCGGGCAGCACCAATTCCCGATCCAGATACTCGTCAAGACGCATTGTTAGTTTCCGGGGTCGATGAGACCGAAGTCTCCGTTCTTGGTCCTGTACAAAACGTTGACGCGGGCGGTTTCCGCATTGCGGAACACCAGAAACTCGAACTTGCGGCTCTCAAGCTGCATGGCCGCTTCATCGACGCTCATGGGCTTGGGCTCGAAGTTGTCGCTTTCCTTGATGGTTGGCGTCCGGCCAGAGCCTTCGTCAGTGAAGCTTATGACATCCATGCGCGCGGCGCGGGGCGTTCCGGCGCGGCGACGCTCCTTGTGGCGTTCGCGCATCTTCTTGAGCTGCGCCTCCAGCTTGTCAAGCACCTGGTCGATGGTCGAGTACATGTCCTCGGACTCTTCGTAGGCCGAAATATGCAGATTGTCCGCCGCAAGAACCACTTCCGCCTTGTGGCGGAACTTCTCCACGGAGAGATTGATCTGGAGTTCGGTCTCTATGGTATCGCCAATGAACTTGGCCATCTTCTCGAAACGGGAAGTGGCGTATTCCTTCAAGTGGTCGGAGGGCTCGAAATTCTTGAAGGCGAAAGAGATGTTCATGCAATACCTCCAGTAGTCTTGATGGCGCGCGGCGCCTGTTAAAACACGTGCTTGCGCTTGGAGGAAGACTCGATGTGCATGGCCGTTCGGTACTTGGCCACTGTTCTCCGTGCTATGTTCACCTCCAGTTTCTGTTTCAGGATTTCGCCGATCTGTTCATCGCTCAACGGTCGTTTTGGGTTTTCCTCGCCGATGAGCTGCTTGATGAGCGCCTTGACGGACTCGGATCCGACCTGAGTGCCGTCGTCAAGGTCCAGCGCACTGTTGAAAAAGAACTTGAGCTCAAAAATGCCGTGGGGGGTCGCCACATACTTGCTGGTGGTGATGCGGCTCACGGTGGACTCATGCATCCCGATGTCCTCCGCGACCTCCTTGAGGATCAACGGCTTGAGCCGGGTCACCCCATGTTCGAAGAAGTCGCGTTGAAAGCGGACGATACTCTCCATCACCTTGTACAAGGTGCGCTGCCGCTGGTAAAGGCTCTTCATCAGCCATTCCGCGCTGCGGACCTTGTCCTGAAAATATTCACGCTCGGCCGTGTTCTTGGCCTTGGCGTTTTCCATGTAGAAGGGGTTGAGCTGAAGGCGGGGGAACCCCTCCTCGTTCAATACGATGACGAAATCCTGCCCGACCTTGTACACGAAGACATCCGGGCTCACATACTGCGGCTCGCCGGAGGAGAAATGCGCTCCGGGCATGGGCTCAAGACTCTGGATCAGGTCGAGATAGTCCTTCAAATCCTCCATGGTGATCTTGAACTTCTTGGTCAACGGCTTGTAGCGGTGCTTCTCAAAATCCTCCAAGTGATCCCGCACGAGAGAAACCAGCACAGGATCCTCGTCGAGGCCCTGGTGCTGCAGCTGGACGAGCAGACACTCCTGCACGCTGCGCGCGGCCACGCCCACCGGATCCAGCCGCTGGATGCGCCGCACTACAGCCTCTATGTCCTCGACGGGACAATCAGGCAGCTGCTCGGCCATTTCCTCGACCGAAGCCTGCAGATATCCGCGGGAATCCAAGTTGCCAATGACGATCTCGCCGATGTCCAGATCCCGATCAGTGAAGTTGGACAAACGCATCTGCCAGGCCAGATGGCCTTCAAGACTCGGCTTGGAGGTCAGCCTGGACTCGAAGGAGAGCCCCTCTTCAGGCACTTCCAGCTCACGCCCAAGCGACTGCTTCGTAACGCTTGAAAACTCTCCGAGATAGTTTTCCCAATCCGCGCTGCGCATGAGGTTTTCGTCCTCCCTGCTCTGCGCGTCCACATGGGCGGCCTCGTAGTCGTCGAGATTGTCTGTGGCAGGTGCCGTGTCCACAACCTCCGGGTCCAATTCCTCAAGGAAGGGGTTTTCCATGAGTTCCTGCTGAATGGACTCAACAAGCTCTAGCCTGGACAGCTGGAGCAGCTTGATAGCCTGCTGCAACTGCGGCGTCATCACCAGTTGCTGCGTCAGCTTGAGTTGTTGGCGGAGCTCAAGACCCATTCACGGACACCATTGCCTTCACGTCGCCAGGGGGGAAACGCCAAAAAAATTATGAAACCTGGATATTCGCTTGCCGCCATGGTGCCACAGGCGTTGGGACTGTGCAAGTTCTTTTTGGTAACTCACCAAATATACGAACCTTTTCATAGCGGAATACATCATATGAAAAAACTGTACCAACCTTCCAGGAATGTGTAAATCCACAATTCCTTGCCCTCGGCTGCTCCCCGTGTTTCGAGAAGCCGAGACAGATCGCAACCGCCTGAAATTACGGGGTGCTACAGACTGAACGATTCGCCCAGGTAGAGCTTTCTGGCCTTGCTGCTCTGCACGATCTCCGAGGGGCTCCCCTCAAGGATGACCATGCCCTCATAGACGAGGTAGGCTCGATCGCAAATATTGAGCGTCTCCCGGACGTTGTGGTCGGATATGAGGATGCCGATGCCCATCCCCTTGAGCACGGAGATGATCTCCTGAATATCGATCACGGCGATGGGGTCGATGCCGGCAAACGGCTCGTCCAAGAGGATGAACTTGGGGTTCACGATAAGCGCGCGGGCGATCTCAAGCCTCCGGCGCTCACCCCCCGAAAGGAACATGGCGGGCTGGTTGGCAAGCTTGGTGATGGTGAACATCTCAAGCAGTTCTTCGGCGCGCGTCTTCCGCTCGGCCCGGGTCATGGGCATCTGCTCAAGAATTACGTCAAGGTTGTGGCGAACCGAGAGTTTCTTGAAAATGGAACTTTCCTGGGGCAGGTAGGAAAGACCGAGCCGAGCACGCTCGTGCAAGGGCATTTCGGTCACGTCCTGCTTGTCCAGAACGACATTTCCCGTGGTGGGATTCACCACGCCCACGAGCATGTAGAAGGTTGTGGTCTTGCCTGCGCCGTTCGGCCCCAGCAGCCCCACAACCTCGCGATCATGGATGGCGAGATTGATGTGGCGCACGACCTCGCGTTCGCCATAGCGCTTTGACAGGTTCGTCGCGATAAGTTCGGCCATGCCTATTTCCTGTCCGAACCTGGGGTAAAAAAGACCGCTTCCACACGCCGTTGCGCGCCACTCAACACTTCGCTGCGCTTTTCGTTCAGATAATACTTGATCACATCGCCGCGTACGGTGTTCTGCCCTTCGCGGAGGATGGGGTTGCCTTCCATGCGCAAAACCCCCTCGTTCACAAAATAGGTAAGCTGAGCACAGGCCCCTTCATTCTTGCCTGCGACAAGGCGCACATCCCCTTCCGCAACAATGCGGTCGATTTTTCCAGCCCCCAGGTCCGTGCCGTTTTCCTTCTGCTGGCTCCCCGGCGTCTTGGCCTTGTCGGCAAAGTAGGCCGTAATCTTGCTGGCCCAGATGGCCATGTCGGCCTGCGCGCCATGCACATTGCCCTGAAAGACAACGGCGTTATCCGTCTGGCTGTACACCATCTTGTCGGAGGTGATCCGAACAGGATCCTGATTTGCATCCTTGGCCGCTTTCACCGGTGGGCTTTGGACGGCGCTGGCTTTGAGCTCACTGCCTGGCTTCACCCCCTGCGACGACTTCCCTTTTGTGCCAGAGGACAATGCCGTGGCGGGATTCTCCGGATGGGGCGTCCCCGGCACGGCGAAACTCGTCGCCTCGGCGTAGCCAATGGCGCGGTTGGGGTCGCGTTTGGGTTCGCTCAAGTCGTACACTGCCAGCCATCCAGATGGTTTGGCGGGCTCAACGCGGACACGAACGCCCTGCTGCAGCACGCGCACCACCTGGGCGCCAGGCTCCGGCTTAAGCCGCACGGCAACTTCTCCTGCGGCCATTTTCACCTCGCCCCCTGTCGTTTGGGCTGAAGCAACGGCAACCAGCGCCAAAAGCGCCGCTACGGCGAGTACGTGGACAAACGGCCTCACGGCTTCTTCTCCTTCTTGAGCCCCTCCAGGGCGGCTGGCGTAAATTCTGCGGCAACGCCTCCCGCGGCGGTAAGCTCCCGTGTCTCCAAATTTATCTCCACCGTTGTGGCATTAACAGTGAAGTCCGGCCGGGTGACAATGACCCGGCCCTTGAAATACGCTTTCTTCATGGCGCCGATGTAGTCGAACACATCGGAACTGAGCGCAAACTGCCCAAACCGGCCAGCGATGTTGTCTCGCAGGGTCACGGTGTTGCCGGACTGATTTATCTCGCCCAGGTCGGACTTGATAAAGACCTCCTCGCGCTCAGGCCCGACATAGGCGAAAAGCTGTGGCCTGATAACCTGCACGATACGCTGGTCCAGGCTATATTCGGCGCTCGTGGCGCGAATGCGCCAGAGTTCCTTGCCATCGCTGCCCTGCACCAACTCCAGATCCTCGGCCAGAACGTCGGGCTCAGCCTTGGTCTGCGGCTTTTCGGCAGGCGCGTCGTGAACGTTGTCCCGCTGCATGTTGACCACAAGGCCGACGACCAGGCCAAGCAGGAAGATCACGATCACGGTGAAAAAAGGCTTGCGCATGCATCATCTCCACTTCTCCCAGGCCGCATCGTACTGTCCGCGGCAGCGCAGGAGGAACATCACGGCCTCGCGTACGGCTCCGTGGCCGCCGGGGCGCGTGGAGACCCATCGGGCCAGGGCCAGGATTTCCGGCTGCGCGTTGAGCACGGCCATGGGCAGCCCCACGGAACGCATAACGCCCGCATCAACCCAATCGTCGCCAAGGTAGGCGACTTCGGCGCGTTCCAGCCCCAGCCGCCCGCAGATGCCATCCACCAACGGCGCCTTGTCCACGTGCCCAGCGTGGTATTCGGCGATGCCGAGCTCGCGAACCCGTTTTTCCACCGCGCCATGGTTCAGGCCAGTGGTGACGGCGACATCCAACCCAAAGGATTGTGCAATTTTGATTCCAAGGCCGTCTTGAACGTTGAAGCGCTTGGAGACACGGCCCTCATGGTCGTAATACAGGCCGCCATCGGTGAGCACTCCGTCAACATCCAGAACAAGGAGCTTGATGCCCGCTCCAAGGCGCGCAATGTCCGCTTCAGACACTGGGCACGCTCCATATGGCGAGCAGACGCTTCAAAAGCGGCTCCAGTTGCGAAAGAGGGAGGCTGTTCGGGCCATCGCACAAGGCGCAGTCCGGATCCGGATGCACCTCCATGAACACGCCCGAAGCACCGGCGGCCACTGCCGCGCTTGCCAGGACGGAGACATATTCGCGCTGTCCGCCCGAACAGCCTCCCTGCCCTCCCGGCAACTGGACGGAATGGGTGGCGTCGAAGACCACCGGCGCGCCGAAGCCCCGCATGATGGGAATCGAGCGCATGTCCACCACAAGATTATTATAGCCGAATGAGGCCCCGCGCTCCGTGAGCCAGAACCGTCCGTTGCCTGTGGAGCGCAACTTTTCGCAGGCGTTTTTCATGTCCCAGGGGGCAAGGAACTGCCCCTTTTTGACGTTGACGATGCGCCCCGTTTCAGCGGCCGCCACAAGCAGATCCGTCTGCCTGCACAAAAAGGCAGGAATCTGCAGCACGTCGGCCACCTCTCCCACGGGCGCAGCCTGTTCCGGCAGATGGATGTCCGTCACCACGGGCAGGCCTGTGGTCTCGCGCACCTCGGCCAGCCACGTGAGCCCCATGTCCAGCCCAGGTCCACGGAAGCTCGTCACCGAGGTCCGATTGGCCTTGTCGAAAGAGCTCTTGAAGACGATGGGCAGCCCCAGTCGCTCCGAGATGGCGGCGAGTTCCTTGGCCACATCAAGTGCCAGCTGGCGGCTTTCGAGCACGCACGGTCCGGCCAGCAGGAACGGCCCGGCCAGGCTTTTGGCGTACAATGCCGCGCTGTCGGTGCAGCTCATGCTACTTTCCCTGCGCGTAGGCGAACCCGGCGGCGATGAATTCGCGGAAGAGCGGATGCGGCTGCATGGGGCGCGACTTGAACTCCGGATGGAACTGGCAGCCCAGGAACCAGGGATGTCCTGGGAGCTCTACGATTTCGACAAGCTCTTCGTCCGGGGATGTGCCGGAGAGCACCAGCCCGGCCTTTTGCAGAGCATCGGCGTACTTTTTGTTGAATTCATACCGATGGCGGTGGCGCTCCTCGATGCGGGGCTCGCCATAGGCAGCCAAGGCCTTTGTTTCCTTGACGAGCTTGCAAGGGTACGAGCCCAGGCGCATGGTTCCGCCCTTGTTGGACTCTTCGTTGCGCTTCTCGACCTTCTTCTTGCGGAAGTCATACCACTCGGTCATGAGGTAGATGACCGGATCTGGCGTGAACTCGTCGAATTCCTGGGAATTGGCCTTTTCAAGCCCCAAGACATGTCGCGAGAATTCGATGACCGCGCACTGCATCCCCAGACAGATGCCAAAGAACGGCACCTTGTTCTCGCGGGCGTATTTGATGGCCAAAATCTTGCCCTCGATGCCGCGCGAACCGAAACCGCCGGGCACAAGGATGGCGTCCAGGGTCTTGAGACGCTTCTCCACATTCTTGGCGGTGATCTCCTCGGAGTTCACGTACTCAAGCTCCACGGACACCTCATTGGCCACGCCGCCGTGAATGAGGGCCTCGTGCAGACTCTTGTAAGCCTCCTTCAAATCCACGTACTTGCCCACAATGCCAACGCGCACCTTGCCTTTGGGGTTCTGGATGCGGCGGTTCAGCTCCTTCCAGGGATCAAGCTCAGCGTTCTTGGCCGGCAGCTTGAGCAGGATGGCGATCTTCTGGTCCACGCCCTCGCGATAGAACTCAAGGGGAACCTCGTAAATGCTCTTGACGTCAATGGCGGAGAACACGGCGTCGCGGTCCACGTCGCAGAAAAGCGCAATCTTGGCCTTCAGGTCATCGGGCAGGGGCACCTCGGAACGACAGAGAATGATGTCGGGCTGGATGCCGATGGCGCGCAGTTCCTTGACGCTGTGCTGGGTCGGCTTGGTCTTGAGCTCCCCTGCGGCGCGCATGTAGGGCACCAAAGTCAGGTGCAGAAACAGCACGTTCTCCCTGCCCAAGTCATTTTTGAGCTGGCGAATGGCCTCCAAAAACGGCAGGCCCTCTATGTCGCCCACAGTGCCGCCGATTTCGATGAGCGCCACGTCCTCGTCATTCTTGGCCACGTTGAGCACCGCATGTTTGATTTCATCGGTGATGTGCGGAATGACCTGCACGGTACCGCCCAGGTAGTCGCCGCGGCGCTCCTTGTTGATGACGTTCTCGTATATGCGCCCGGAGGTGTAGTTGTTCTCCTGGCCCATGTGGATGTTCAGATAGCGCTCGTAGTGGCCCAGGTCGAGATCGGTCTCCGCACCGTCCTCGGTGACGTACACCTCGCCATGCTGGAAGGGGTTCATGGTGCCGGGGTCCACGTTGATGTACGGGTCGAGCTTCTGAATGGTGACCTTGAGGCCGCGTGCCTGTAGCAGCGCGCCTATAGACGCGCCGGCCAGCCCCTTGCCCAGGGACGAGAGCACCCCGCCGGTGATGAAAATATACTTGGTCTTCATGCAAACACCCCTTCAAGTCTGCTGTGGTTCAATCGCCGCGTGTTGACTGCGCGCGTCCGCACACGTATTCTTTCCGTTTGCGGGCCCGAAAAAACACTCGGCCCCCGCGCCATCGCCGCAGGAGGATGTTCATGGCCCGCGTCAAAGCACTTGTTCTTACCGGATACGGCACCAATTGTGAACAGGAATCCGCACACGCTGCCCGGCAATCCGGCGCAGACGAGGCGGACATCGCCTATTTTTCCGATATCTCTTCCGGACATGTCCGCATGGAGAATTACAATTTCCTCATTTTCCCCGGCGGGTTCCTGGATGGCGACGATCTGGGTTCGGCACAGGCGGCGGCCTTGCGCTGGCGTTTCGCCAAGACGGCAAATGGAGAGCCCGTCATTGAACAGTTGCGCGCCTTCTTCGAAAAAGGCGGCATCATCCTGGGCATCTGCAACGGTTTCCAACTCCTGGTGAAGCTTGGGCTGCTGCCCGCAATTGGCGGCAAGTACTTCGAGCGCCAGGTATCCATTTCGCACAACGATTCCGCCCGCTATGAGGACCGCTGGGTGACCTTGAGGGCCAACCCCTCCTCGCCCTGCGTGTTCACAAAAGGGGTGGACGTGCTCGCCGCCCCGGTGCGCCACGGCGAAGGCAAGATCGTGCCGCTTGACCAGGCCACGCTGGACGCACTTGAAGCCGCCAACCTTGTGGCCCTGCGCTACATAGACCCGGAAAGCGGCCTGCCCACCATGGACTATCCGCTGAACCCCAACGGCGCGGCCAACGCCATCGCCGGGCTCACCGATCCCTCTGGCCGCATTCTGGGCCTTATGCCGCACCCGGAGGCCTACAACCACCCCTGCAACCATCCCGGTTGGACACGTGGCGAAGGTTCGGCCCTCGGCCTGATTTTGCTGGAGTCCGGGGTGCGGTACCTGAAGAACCTTTAGGCCCATGCGCCCGGCCCCCACCCCTCCAGCCCTGCCGCCGGGCCATGCCGCTGGCCAGACCTGGCGGAGCATGATGGCCGAAGCCTTTGACGAGGCATGCCTGGCTGCGCAGGAAGGCGAAATCCCCATCGGGGCGGCCCTGTTCGACGCGAAGGGTGAACTGCTGGCTCGCGCCCGCAACCGCAACATATCCCTTTGCGATCCCAGCGCACACGCGGAAATCCTCTGTCTCCGCGAGGCTGGCGCCATGCTTCGCAACCATCGCCTCACGGGAAGCGTGCTTGCGGTGACCCTTGAGCCCTGCCTCATGTGCGTTGGCGCCCTGTTGCACGCCCGCGTGGCCGGTATCCTGTTCGCCGCGGCCGACCCCAAGGCCGGCGCACTGACTTCCAACCTTGACGGCGCAAACCTTCCTTTCGCCAACCATCGGCCATGGGTCATCCAAGGCGTGCTGGCCGAGGACTGCTCCGCCCTGCTCAAACGCTTCTTTCTCGCCCGCCGCAAATAGCCCTCACACATGAGAACAGCTTTCCGCCTTATGAATTTGCGACTAGAGAAAGTATAGATATTTTCTACATATTGATTTTCCATAAAAAAATTTGATTCGCTTGTGGACAAAAAAAGGCGGCGCACCTGCAGATGCACCGCCCGGAGTGGAATCGTAAGGCCGAAGTTAGAGAAAATCCGGATCGATTGCAGCCTTGCCGCCAGCAAGCATGATCTTGAAGTACCGCAAAGCGCGGTCGTCCACGGGGACGATGGGAAAGGTCTTGCGGCAGGAATCGCACTGGGCCATGGCTGGCCGGGTTGGGGCGATGAGGGTGACCTCGCGGCCGCAGTGCGGGCATTGGTACAGGAAAATGATCTCCATTCCAGCCGGGCGGACCGGGGTGATGGGCTTGGTCATTCGCGTTCCCCGCCCTTACGCCTTATTGGCGAAGAGGCATTCGCCGGTCATGGCGGCGGGTTGGTCCAGGCCAAGCGTGGCCAGGATGGTTGGGGCGATGTCGCCCAGCTTGCCGGGCCGCAGGTTCCGGCCGCCCGAAGGATCGGCGTGGAGCAGCGGTACGGGGTTGGTGCTGTGCGCGGTCTGCGGGCCGCCTGTCGCATCAAGCATTTCTTCGGCGTTGCCATGGTCGGCTGTGAGGAACACCTGCCCGCCATCGGCCAGGAAAGCGTCCACAAGTCTGCCCACGCACTCGTCAACCACTTCGCAGGCGGCCACAGCGGCAGAAATGACCCCGGTGTGGCCCACCATGTCCAGGTTGGCCAGGTTGCACACGCACAGGTCGAATGCGCCCCGGCGCTCTAGCAGGGCCTGGGTCACCTCACGCGCGCTCATTTGCGGCTTCAGGTCGTAGGTGGCCACGTCACGCGGTGAGGGAATGAGCGCACGCTCTTCGCCGGGAAGCGGCTCCTCCACGCCACAATTCAGGAAATAGGTTACGTGCGCGTACTTCTCGGTCTCCGCAATGCGCAATTGCCGTAGCCCCTTTTCGCTCGCCACCTGTCCCAGAAAGCCCTCCATGGACTGGGGGCCGAAGGCCACAGGCATGGGAAAGCCGGACTCGTAACGGGTCATCGTAGCAAAGGCCGACAGGGCGGGTACTGTCGGCCGTGAAAATTCCTTGAAGTCCTGCTCGAAGAACGCACGACAAAGCTGCCGAGCGCGGTCGGCACGAAAATTAAAGAAAAACAGGGCATCGCCATCGCCTATAGTGCCAATGGGGGCATTGGCCTGATCGACAACGATGCGCGGCTTCACGAACTCGTCGGTCTCCCCGGCGGCATAGGCCTGACGGATGGCCTCCGTGGCGGAGTGGACCGCCACGCCCTGACCGCTGGCCAAGGCCGCATAGGCGGGCTCGTTGCGTTCAAAGTGCTTGTCGCGATCCATGGCATAGTAGCGGCCGGTGATCGTGGCGATGCGCCCAACGCCAATGGCGTTGAGCTTGGCCTCCAGCGCCCGCACATACCCGCCACCGCTCGAGGGCGACGTGTCCCGGCCATCGAGAAAGGCGTGGACAAACACTTCGCGCACGCCCTGCGCCTTGGCCAGGGCAAGCAAGGCGTGGATGTGGTTCTGGTGGCTGTGGACCCCGCCGTCGGACACGAGCCCCATGAAATGCAGACGACCGCTTCCAGCCTTGGCCTTGGCGCACAGGTCAAGCAGCACAGGGTTGGCGGCGAACTCGCCGTTCTCGATGGCGATGTCGATGCGGGTCATGTCCTGGTACACGATGCGCCCGGCTCCGATGTTCATGTGCCCCACCTCGGAGTTGCCCATGAAACCGTCGGGCAGCCCAACGGCGCGGCCCGAACAGGCGAGGCTCGTGTGGGGATAGCGGTCGAACAGCCTGTCGAGATTGGGGGTCTTGGCCAGGGATACGGCGTTGCCAGGCCCGCCTGGGGCAATGCCGAAACCGTCGAGGATGAGCAGAAGCGTCGGGATGGCGGACATCAGTCCTCCAGGTCGGCTGCCGAAACGCGGCCAGCGGGAGCGTCCACGCGCCGACCTTCGGCCCAAAGCCCCTCGATGTTGTACATGCGGCGCATATCCTCTTGGAAAATATGCACGATGACATCGTTCAGGTCCGCCAGAATCCAGGTGCCGGCATCGTAGCCCTCAACGCCGAAGGACACGAGCTTGCGATCCTTCACCGCATCCATGACGGCGTCCGCCAAGGACTGGGCATGGCGCTGTCCACGCGCCCCGGCGATGATGATATTCTCGGCTATGGGGCACAGGCCGGAAACGTCGAGCACCACGATGTCCTCGGCTTGCTTGTCGTCAAGCAGCGCGGCGAGCATTTGGCTCTTTTCCGGAGTGGGCATTGCGGGAACTGTCGGATTTGCTTTTTTCTTCATGATTCCTCTGGCCGCAAGGGCGGCGGTGTGCTTGCCGCGCTTTGTAGCGGAATCGGCGCGGGAGCGCAATGCGCCCTACCCTGCGGCCACCTGCAGGCTGGTCCAGCGCAGCCACAGCCACAGGGCCGCACATGCGAAACTGACCAGGGTGACGGGCACTCCCACCCGCAGGTGCCGTCTCCAGGTCATGAAGACCCCCATGCGCGCAGCCTGTTCGGCCACGATGAGGTTGGCGATGCTGCCCAGCAGGAACAGGTTGCCCGCAAGCGTGCTGACAAGGGCCAAAAGCAGTTTGTCCTGGGGAGAGGCGCAAACGGGCAACAGCAGCATCACTGCCGGAACGTTGGAGATGACGTTGGAAAGCCCGGCGGTCAAGGCGAAGAGCCACACCGGTTGTTCGGGTGCCACGCCAAGGCCGCGAAGGCCCGCGAACATGTCCCCCAACACTCCCACCTCCGCCACGGCGTGGTTGACCACGAAAAGGCCGAGGAACAGCAACAACAGCTGCCAGTCCACCAGCGAGAACACGGCCTGGGATTCGGTTTTACGGCTCAGCAGGACGAATCCCCCCACGGTGAGCGCCACCACCTCGCGCGGAACGTCCAGCCAAAGAAACCCGGCCAAGGCGGCGGCCATGAGCAGGCATCCCTTGGCTGTGGGCCATGCCCGAAACTCCACAGCCGGAGCGGGCGCGCTGTGGCGCTCAAGATTCCAGTCGCCGCGATGCACGTATGCAATGACGCCCCAACCGGCCAGAAGGGAGGCCGTAACCGGAGGCAGCGCGTCGAGAAGAAACGCTCCGAAGGGCAATCCCCCTACTTGGCCAATGAGCATGTTCTGCGGGTTGCCGATGAGCGTGGCCGCTGATCCGATGTTTGATGAACAGGCCAGGCCAAGCAGAAACGGCATGGGGTTCAGCCTGCGGCGCAGACAGCCCTCGACGAGGATAGGCGTCATGGCCAGACATACGATGTCGTTCACCAACACGGCCGAAAGTGCCCCCCCGGCGGCCATGACCAGCAAAAGCAGCCAAGGCGCGGGGAGGTCGGCCTTCGCGATGCGACGCGCCATGAAGGTGTAGAACCCGCCCAGACGGAGCTGCGCGGACACGAGCATGAGGCCGAAAAGCAGGCTCATGGTCGGCATGTCGACGCTGGCCCAAGCCTGACGTGAGTCAAGCACGCCGAAGGCGAGCAAGGCCACGGCGCCCAGCACGGCGATTCCGGACCGGTTCACCGCGAGGCCAGGCAATCCTCCGAGCACCATGCCAACGTATACCACGGCGAAAACCACCATCACGATGTTCTGCATCCTTTCCTCCACTTCCGCGACAGTCCGGTTATGCGCTGCCGGGCTAGGCATTTCAAGCATCCAGCAAGGCAGCCATTTCATCGGCCTTCCTTGACGGCCAAAAGGGATTCGGGCAAAGGATTTCTCATGCTGAATCTTTTGCACAGTCTGGCCCGCAGCCACCGGCCCGGCTCATAGACTGCATGCATCCGTGGCGCGGTTTGGCGGGGCAAAGCGCGACCCCCAGCCCACGGAATGCAACAAATGGTACCGCTGTCGCGGGTGGTTGCCCGCTTCACCCGAACGCGCACACGCAGCTCGCCCCTGCGAGACCTCTCCCGAAGGAGGACAGGCCATGATTTTTGACGTGGAACACGAAACCATGCCGCGCGAGGAACTGGAAGCCCTCCAGCTGCGCCGCCTGCAGAGCGTGGTGGCCCGCGTGTATGAGAATGTGCCTTTTTACCGCAAGAAACTTGACGAACGCGGTGTAAGGCCAGAGCACATCCAGAAGCTCTCCGATGTGACGCTGCTGCCTTTCACTGAAAAGCAGGATTTGCGCAACCACTATCCTTTCGGCCTTTTCGCCGTCAGCCGCGAAAACATCGTGCGGCTGCACTCCTCCTCCGGCACCACGGGCAAGGCGACGGTCGTCGGCTACACCAAGCGCGACATTAAGAACTGGGGGCATATGGTGGCCCGCTGCTTGGCCGCGGCCGGTGCCACCAGCGGCGACTTCATCCATAACGCGTATGGCTACGGACTGTTCACCGGCGGCCTGGGTGTGCATTACGGCGCAGAGGAACTCGGAGCCACCGTGATTCCCATCTCCGGAGGCGGCACGCGCAGGCAGGCCATGATTCTGCGCGACTTCGGCGCAACGGTCATCACCTGCACGCCCTCCTACTCCCTGCACCTGTACGAAGCCGCCAAGGAAATGGGCATCGACATCAAGGAGCTGCCCTTGCGGATCGGCATCTTCGGGGCTGAGCCGTGGACAGACTCCATGCGCGCGGAAATCGAAGGCAAGCTCGGCATCACCGCCATCGACATCTACGGCCTGTCGGAGATCATGGGGCCTGGGGTGGCCATTGAATGCGCCCGCGTGAAAAACGGTCTGCACATCCAGGAGGACCACTTCCTGGCCGAAATCATCGACTCTGAAACAGGCGAGCAGCTGCCGCACGGCGAAAAAGGCGAAATTGTCTTCACCACGCTCACCAAGGAAGGCATCCCGCTCTTGCGGTACCGCACCCGCGACATCAGCCGCCTGAATACCGCGCCCTGCCGTTGTGGTCGCACCACGGCGCGCATGGAGCGCGTCACCGGCCGCAGCGACGACATGCTCATCATCCGCGGCGTCAACGTGTTCCCCTCGCAGATCGAGACCATTTTGCTGGAAACCGATGGTCTTACCCCGCACTACCAGCTCATAGTGGGCCGCGAGGGCACGCTGGACACCATGGAGGTGCGCGTGGAAATCGACGAGGCCGTATTCTCGGACCAGATCAAGAATTTACAACGCCTTGAATCCAAGATAGAAAAGAACATCAAGGAGTTCCTGGGCGTCACCGCCAGGGTGAAGCTTGTGGAGCCAAAGAGCATTGAGCGCAGCGAAGGCAAGGCCAAGCGCATCATCGACATGCGCAAGCCTCAGGCATAGCGCTCCGCGCCACCGGACACGAGCACCACAACCAAGCGAGGACATCATGAAGGTCGATCAGCTCTCCATCTTCCTGGAAAACCGCGCCGGTCGCCTGGCCGAGGTCACCCGCATCCTGGCCGACAGCGGCGTCAACATCCGCGCCTTGTCCCTGGCGGACACCTCGGACTTCGGCATCCTGCGGCTCATCGTCTCGGACTTTGAAAAGGCAAGGGAGAACCTGAAGGCCGGCGGCTTCACCGTGGGACGCACCACCGTCGTGGCCGTGGAGGTCACCGATCAACCCGGCGGCCTCAACAACATCCTGCAAATGCTGCGCGACGCAAAAATCAACGTCGAATACATGTACGCCTTCGTCACACAGGCCGGAGCGAACGCCATCATCATCTTCCGCTTCGACCGCACCGACCAGGCCATCGAACTGTTGCAAAAAAGCAACATCTCCATCGTTCCCGGAGAAAAGTTGTACAGGATGTAACGAAACGAGAGGGGGGGGCCGAAGGGTTCCCCCTTTCTTTCTCACGGAGCCGCCATGCCCGATGATCAGCCTCCTCCCATCAACCGTGAATGGCTGAAGCGGATGCGCGAGAATAAACCAGCGCTGCTCCATGAATTGTGCGCAATGTTCCTCAAGGACGAGCCGGAACGCATCAAGACGATCCGTTCAGCCGTGGAAACCGGCGACCTTGAGCTCGCCCGATACCATGCCCATTCCCTGAAGGGGGCCGCAGCGGTCATGGGCATGGCCGCCCTGTGCGACGCGTGCCGTGATGTGGAGTATGCCGCGCGCGATGCGCAAGCGGACGTGCTGCCAGTGCGCTTGGAGCGACTGGATCGCGCGGCCAAGGCTGTGTGCGACGCGATGCGCGTCGAACTTCCGCAAACGTAATTTCTGAGCATAGGCACGAAAAACGCCGGACCTCCAGCGGAAGCCCGGCGCGTTGATCCTGTGCAAAGAGGGCGCTACAAAAGGTCGCCAATGTCGTAGAGCCGCCCAGGCTTCTGCCTGGCCAGCCACTTGGCGGCGCGCAGGGCGCCCTGGGCGAAGTTTTCGCGTGAATGCGCCCGATGCGTGATTTCGATGCGCTCTCCTGGCCCGAAGAAATAGGCCGTATGGTCGCCCACGACATCGCCTCCGCGCACGGCCATGACTCCCATTTCCTTTTCCGGCCGCTCGCCCACAATGCCGTCGCGGCTATGGCGCTTGACCTCGTCATACACCCATCCGCGAGCCTGAACCATGCACTCCGCCAATTTGAGGGCCGTTCCGCTGGGCGCGTCCTTCTTCCGGCTGTGATGAATCTCGACCATCTCCATGTCATAGGCCGGGCCGAGCATGCGCACCAACTGGGGCAGAATCTTCAGGAGCACGTTGACGCCAAGGCTCATGTTCGGGGCCAACAACACGGGAGTTTCCATCGCTGCCTCCCGTATGGTCGCCAACTGGTCCGGCTTGAGTCCCGTGGTGCCGATGACGATGGGGTTGCCGTGCCGCTTGCACACGCCCACATGCTCAACCGTGGCCTCGGGAGAGGTGAACTCCACCACGACCGCGCGCGGCGACTGTGGCAACACCTCGTCCAAATCGGCGGAGAGCTGGCAATCAAGGCGCTCCAATTCGTCCAGCCGCTCGGCGCGCTCAATGACGGCCTTGAGGTGCAAATCCGGGTCGTTCTGCGCCATGCGCACCAGGGTGCCGCCCATGCGGCCGCAGCCGCCCATGACGATGATATCGGTGATGAGATCAGTGGCCATTGCGTCCTCCAAAATTAGGGGGTCGTTATTCCATGTTGGCGGAGCATATCGAAAAATTGCGGGATGTCCAGAATCGCCACGCCAAGCTGTCTGGCCTTGTCGACCTTGTGCGCCGTGGCTTTATCGCCCGCAACCAGCATGTCCAGCCTGGCGGAAACGCTCGACGACTTCGTCGCGCCCAGGCTCTCCAGCCACTGCTCTGCCCTCTTGCGGGGGATGTCGGCGGCAATCTTTCCGGTAATCAGAAAACTTTTCCCCTCCAGGGGAAGACCGGAAGCCTGCCCCGGCTGGCTCTTGGGCCACAGGCCAAGGGTCTTGAACCGCTGGAGCATGGCCTGGTTCCCCGGATTGGCGAAATAGGCGAGAATGCTCTCTGCGACCTTTGGCCCAACATCCTTGAGCCGCATAAGCTCCGTCTTGTCCGCGGCCGCCAGTTCGTCCAGATCGCTGAAGCGACGGGCCAATTCCTTTGCCGTCTGCTCGCCCACCTGCTCTATGCCGAGCGCGGCGATGAAGCGGGCCAGGGTCGCGCCCGTGCGCGCCTGTTCGATGGAGTTGACGAAGTTCTCCGCGCTCTTTGCGCCCATACGCTCGAAGCGTTGCAGGCTTTCGGTGTTGATCCGGTCAGAGTCGAACAGATCGGCCGGGGATTCCAGCACACCGGACTGAGCCAGCCGCTCGATCCACCTCTCGCCCACTCCGTCCATGTCCAGCCCGGCTTTGGATACGAAATGGACGATGCCGAGCACCACCCGGGCGGCGCAAGCGTGGTTGGGACAGTAAGTGATTTTGTCCTCTGCCACCACCTCGCTGCCGCAAACGGGACACAGGGACGGAAAAGCGAAAGGCGGTCGCGAAAGATGTTCCGAGGCGTTCCGATCAAGCACCTCGGCAACCTGCGGGATCACATCGCCTGCGCGTTGGATGACCACCCTGTCGCCCACTCGCGCATCAAGCCTGGCAATGTGGCTCGCGTTGTGGAGCGTTGCGCTGGAGACCACCACTCCTGCCACACGCACGGGATCAAGCTCCGCCACGGGGGTCAGCACCCCTGTTCGGCCGACCTGGATGTTTATGGCCAAAAGCGTGGTCGGCACTTGCTCTGGTGGAAACTTCAAGGCCAGGGCCCAGCGGGGGGCGCGCGCGGTCTGTCCAAGCAGCCGTTGCACGGCCACACGGTTCACCTTGGCGACAACGCCATCGATTTCAAAAGGAAGCAGATGCCGTCTGGCTTGAAGATCCAGGTAGAAACCCGCAACCTCCTCCGCCGATGTACAGACTCTGGCTTCCGGCGCGGTGGCCAGCCCCAGGCTCGCCACGCCGCGCATGATCTGCTCCTGTGTGCCCCAGCCAGGGTCGCCGCCATCGGGCCACTGTGTCCGCCCGATGCCATAGGCCATGAACCGCAGCGGCCGCGACGCCACCACATTCGGGTCCAATTGGCGGATTGAACCCGCAGCGGCGTTGCGCGGGTTGGCGAACGGCTTCTGCCCCGCACGCTCCTGCTCCGCGTTGAGAGCCTCGAAATCCTTCACGGCCATCACCACCTCGCCGCGCACATCAAGCACCTGCGGCAGGGACGATCCAGTGGCGAGCAGCCTGCCGCGCACGCTGGGCACCATGCGCAAATTGGCGGTCACATTCTCGCCAGTCTCGCCGTCGCCACGGGTGGAGCCTACAACGAAACCGCCATCTTCGTAAGTAAGTTCGCCTGCCAGGCCATCCATCTTGGGCTCAACCCAGAACTCGGACAGTGCGGCGATGGGGTCCGGGCCGATTTCGGCCGCAATCCCTCGCAAACCGGGGAGACTCCGGCCTGTTTGGGCGTGGGATTCCAAGCCGGGAAGTCCGAGAAGACCGCCCGACCAATGAGACCCTTGCCCCGGCCTGCGCGGGCACAGACGCAACACGCCGTCGAAGAGGGCGTCCCAGCCAGCCCCGGAAAGCAGGGTCGCGCCGATGAGCGCGCGCACCTTGGAAGCCAGGTCCTTGCGTACGTCCTTTCTGGGGTCGCCCCCTGTGACGAAGGGGCGACCGAACGCCGCCTCCATGTCCGCAAGGGCGACCTCGGCCAGTGCGTCCCGAAAGGCGTTCACCAGCTTGGTTTCCGCAAACTCGCGCCATTCATCCAGATTCATGGCGTTGTCCAGGGAAAGCATGGGCAAGGCGTGCCGGTGGGCCTCGAAACCTTCGGCGGGCGTGCCGCCTACCCGACGGGTCGGGGAATTGGGATCATCGAACTCCGGGTACTCGCCCTCAAGACGGGCCAGCTCACGAAATGTTGCGTCGTACTCCGCATCGGATATTTCCGGGCTGTCGAGCACATAATACCTGTAATTGTGGTGCTCCAGCTCCTGGCGCAGTTCCAAAACACGTTCCCGCATCGTTGCTTTGCCCTCGCTCACAAATGCTCTCCGATGCGTTGCAGTTCCGATGGCCGCCCCAGACTGATGAGGGTGTCGCCGCTGCGCAGTTCCTCCCTCGGCCCAGGGTTGAACACCAGTTGCCCATCCTCCCGCTTGATGGCGACCACAATGAGGTCATAGTCCTTGCGGATGTTCGAATCCATCAGTGAGACGCCCACGTAGCGGGAGCCCGGAGTGATGACGAGCTGCTCCAGTTGCAGGTCGATATTCCCGCGCACAGCCAGATCGAGAAAATCCGTCACGGTCGGGCGTAGCACGGTATGGGCCATGCGCACCCCGCCGATGAGGTGCGGCAGCACGACCCGGTCGGCCCCGGCGAACTCCAGCCGGGTGATGTGCGAGGCGTTGTTGGCGCGCGCAATGATGGAAATCTTGGGATTCAGCTGCCGGGCCGTGAGGGTCACGTAGACGTTGGCCGCCTCGTCCGTAAGGGCGGTGACGATGGATTTGGCGCGCTGGATCCCAGCGTCGATCAGCAACGCATCGTTGGTGGCGTCGCCCTGCAGGTGCATGATTCCATCGCGTTTGAGCTGCTCGACAAGCTCCGGATCGTGTTCGATGACCACGACATCCGGGCTGACCTTGAGGATCTCCTGGACCACCACGCCGCCGATGCGCCCGAAACCGCAGATGATGTAGTGGTTCTCAAGCCTGTTTATGCGCCGCTGCACTTTGCGCCTCCACAAAAGATTGTGCAGGTGCCCGTCAACAAGCATCTGCGAAAATGACCCGACGATGTACGCGAAGTTGCCGACGCCAAGGATGATGATGCCTGAGGTGAGCAGCCTGGCCCGGTCGGACAAGGGTTGGATTTCGCCAAAGCCCACCGTGGAAAGCGTGATGACCACCATGTAGAAGCTGTCGACGAACCCCCAGCCCTCGATGAACATGTACACGCATACGCCGCCTGCGAATATGCAGGCCATGAGCACCAGCCCCAACAGGAACTGGAAAAGCGGGCCCCACTTGTCCTTGAGGGCGCGTAGACGAGTGATGTCAACCAAGGTGGCCATTCAGTCTCCCAATTGCAACAGCCGCTCGCGCAAGGCCAGCACCCGGTCACGCAGTTCCGCCGCGCGTTCGAACTCCAACTCTTTGGCGGCTTCGCGCATGGCCCGCTCAAGCTGGCCGATCTCTTTTTTCAGACGTTTGGGATCCAGTTCACGCAACAGATCGTCTGGAGCGGCCGCACTGGCGTCCTGCCCCTCGGGAACGGCGTGGGCCGCAAGTGCGCCAAGGATGTTGTCCAGCCCCTTGGTGATGGTCTTGGGTACGATGCCGTTCTCTTTGTTGTACTCAAGCTGCTTTTCTCGTCTGCGTGCCGTCTCGTCAAGGGCTGCGCGCATGGAAGGCGTAACGGAGTCGGCGTAGAGCAACACCCGGCCTCCGACATTTCGCGCCGCCCGGCCAAAGGTCTGGATGAGCGAACGCGTGCTGCGCAGGAAGCCCTCCTTGTCCGCATCCAAAATGGCAACAAGGGAAACTTCCGGAATGTCCAATCCCTCGCGCAAAAGGTTTATGCCCACCAGGACATCGAACTCGCCCGCGCGCAGGGCCTGAATGATGGCCATGCGCTCCAGGGTCTCCACGTCCGAGTGCAGATAGCGGGCATGTACCCCCATCTGGTTCAGGTAGTCGGTCAGATCCTCGGCCATGCGCTTGGTGAGGGTGGTCACCAGCACGCGCTCGCTCTTAACCACGCGTGCCTTGCATTCGCCAAGAATGTCGTCCACCTGGCCCGCCACCGGGCGGATGTCCACCTCCGGATCGACAAGGCCGGTGGGCCGGATCACCTGCTCCACCACCAGCCCCTGGCTGCGCTCCAGTTCCCAGGGGCCGGGCGTGGCCGAAATGTACACGGCCTGCCCCAGGCGCTGCTTGAACTCCTCGAAGTCCAAGGGCCGGTTGTCCAGGGCGCTGGGCAGACGGAAACCGAAATCGACGAGCGTGCTCTTGCGGGAAAAATCGCCATTAAACATGCCGCCCACCTGGGGGACGGTGATGTGGCTTTCGTCGATGAAGAACAGGAAGTCGTCCGGGAAATAGTCGATGAGGGTTGCGGGGGGCTGCCCTGGAGCGCGGCCGTCCAGGTGGCGGGAGTAGTTTTCGATGCCGGTGCAGTAGCCCAGCTCCTCGATGGTCTCCAGGTCGAACATGGTTCGCTGCTCCAGGCGCTGGGCCTCCACAAGCCGCCCCTGGGACGTGAACTGGGCCAAGCGCTGCTGCAACTCGTCGCGGATGGCGTCCGTGGCGCGCTTGAGGTTGTCCTGGTCCGACACGTAGTGGCTGCCGGGATAGATGACCGTCTTGCGCAAAACGGCAAGCACCTGGCCGGTCAAGGCATCGGTCTCCTGAATGCTCTCGATCTCGTCGCCGAAAAAGGTGAGACGCAGGGCCTTTTCCCGGCTGTAGGCCGGGATCAGTTCCAGGGCGTCTCCGCGGACGCGAAACGACCCGCGGTGGAAGTCCATGTCGTTGCGCTCGTAATGCACTTCCACCAGCCTGCGGATAAGCTCCTCCATGCCCAACTGCTGCCCGGTCTCCACCGGAATGATCATCTTTGCGTAGTACTCCGGACTTCCCAGGCCGTAGATGCAGGACACGGAAGCCACAATGAGCACGTCGCGCCGGGTAAGCAGGGCGTGGGTGGCGGCGTGGCGCAGCTTGTCGATGTCGTCGTTGATGGAGCTGTCCTTCTCGATGTACGTGTCCGAGTGCGGCAGGTAGGCTTCCGGCTGGTAATAGTCATAATAGCTGACAAAATACTCGACTGCGTTGTGCGGGAACAGCCCCTTGAACTCGTTGAAGAGTTGGGCCGCCAAAGTCTTGTTCGGGGCCAGGACAAGCGCCGGGCGATTGAGCCGGGCCACGAGATTGGCCACAGTGAAGGTCTTGCCCGATCCGGTGACGCCGAGCAGCACCTGATCGCGCACCCCGGCAATGATGTTCGCCTCAAGCTCATTGATGGCTTGCGGCTGGTCGCCCCTGGGGACAAAATCGCTCACCAGTTCAAAAGATGTGCGCATCGCATCCGCTCCGCTTCCAGGATATGCCCTTGTGCCGACTGGACGAAAGGGCTACATTGCGTTCACGAAATTCGCCGGAGGCTTGCCCATGGACATTACGCTCATCGCTCCAGATCGTCCCCTGCCCATTGACCGCGCCTATGCCCTCTCCATGACCATAAAAAGCTTCAAGGGCCGCCGCGATGTCGAAGTGCACCTGTTCCGCAGCGCCTGGGACCCGGAGGAAGAGGAAGCTGTGGACTGGGACAAGCTCCTCGCCGCGCAAAACATGAGCGAGGCCCCGGAAGCGTCCGGCAGCCGCCATGTGGTGCTTGAAGCCCTCACGGTCGAAGAACGCGACAAGGCCGTGGCCTACCTCAAGGAGCATTATGCAAGCCGTCTCTCTGGCGTCTTCAGTGCGCCGATTCCCTTCCCCGTGCCCATCGGCCTTGTGGCCCTTTCCGACCTGACAGAGGGCAAAAGCATCGGCTTCATCCATTTCGAACGTATTCCGCACTTCAATCTTGGCTTTGCCTTGCGCGGGTTCTACGATTTGGCCCAGCACGCCCCCATCGTGGGAACCGAAAGCAACGCCGGGTAGGCGTCTCTGCCCGCCTGCCGGACGGAAGGAATTGCCCTAGAAAAATCTGCCAAGTGCCAGTCCGGCCACCATGCACGCCACGCCAAGCGCGGTCTGCCCGGCCAGGTTGATCCCGGCAGAAAGCCACTGCCCGTGCTGCATGAGGGCGACGGACTCGAACATGTAGGTGGAAAACGTGGTGTACGCGCCCATGAACCCGGTCAACGCATAGAGGCGCAGTTCCCCCGGCAGGCCGCTTCTGCTTTCCACTATTGCATACACGAACCCGAAAAACAGGCAGCCACTCACGTTCACCACGAAGTTGCCGAGCGGAAACGCCTCGCCAGCCAAACGCTGCACCACCCCGCCGAGCCAGAATCTGGCCAATGTGCCAGCGGCCCCGGCCAAGCCAAGCACCAGGTGCTTTTGCATCATTACTCCTTTGTGCGCCTTGCGGCGCGATGCGAACCCTAGCAGCAGGCGTTCAGGGAGAAAAGTGGAAAATGGGCATTGAAACCGAGTTGAAATTCATCGACGCCGACCATGTCGCGCTGCGCGCGCTCCTGGCCGAACAGGGCGCTACGCCCCACGGCGCTGGGTTCGAGTCCAATGTTGTGTTCGACGATCCCAGTGGTGGGCTCAAGGCGAAGGGCATCCTGCTGCGCCTGCGCGAATTTTGCGGACGCCACATCCTTACCGCCAAAACCCCGGTCAATGCGCCAGGACCGGCCAAGACCTGCCGCGAAGACGAAACCGAGGTGACCGATGCCGTGGCGACTTCCGCAATTTTCGCCGACTTGGGCCTCATCCCTGCCCTGCGCTACGAAAAATTCCGGGAATCATGGTCGTTTATGGACTGCGAGGTCTGCCTGGACACGCTTCCATTTGGGCGATTTGTGGAGATCGAGGGCGGGGAACAGGATATTCTCGCCTGTGCGGCCGCGCTGGGTCTGGACCTGGACAAGGCCAGCCGCGAAACCTACCATGAGCTCAACCGGCAGTGGCGTCTGTGCACCGGCCTGGCGCCCGACCCCTCCTTTGTGTTCGATGAAGCCTCCCGGAGGGAGCTTGGCCTGGGGTGACGCGCCCCCCCTCGACAAACGCCGCCAAATTGCTATGATGTAGGACATGTGGAAAACCCCCAGCGGCAGGATGCATTGAGACCATGAGCGGATCAACGGAAACCAGGCAGGCTCCTGGCCTGGACTTCGAAAGCGAGACGCGGGAGCCGAGGCGCTACAAGGTGCTGCTCCACAACGACGACTACACCACCATGGAATTTGTGGTGCATGTGCTCAAGCGCGTGTTCCACAAGGCGGAGCCGGAGGCCATGCGCATCATGCTGGCCGTGCACAAGCAGGGACTTGGCATGTGCGGCGTGTACACGGCGGAGGTAGCCGAAACCAAGGTGGACACGGTTCACACCATGGCCAAGGCCGCAGGGTATCCACTGCGGGCCAGCCTTGAGGAGGTTTGAGGTCATGTTGAGCAAGGGGCTTGAAGCCGTACTCACCAGCGCGTTCCACGAGGTCCGCCGCCGCCGCCATGAATACCTGACCTTGGAGCATTTGCTGTACGCCATGATCCACGAACCAGTGGGCAGCAACATCCTGGATGCCTGCGGGGCGAACGTCGAGAGGCTGCGTAGCCAGCTCGAAGGATTTTTCCGCGACCATATGGACGCCCTGCCCCCGGATGCCGACACCGAGGTGGTGCAGACGTTGAGCGTACGGCGCGTGATGCAGCGGGCCGTGTGGCAGAAGGAATCCTCCGGCAAGGATCTTGTGGAGGTCGGCGACGTGATCGCGGCGATGTTCGAGGAAGAGGATTCCTTCGCCGTGCACTTCCTCACTTCCCAGGGCGTCTCGCGCCTGGACGTGCTGGAATACATCTCACACGGCCTGCGCGATCCCGACGGCATGGAGACCAAGCGGGACGAGGGCTTCGGCCCTGGGGATGACCCCCTTGAGCGTCCTGCCCGGCATCAGGACGGACCGCAACGCAAAAGCGCCCTTGAGGAGTTCACCCGCAATCTGACGGCCAAGGCCCGCGATGGGGAGATCGATCCCATCATCGGCCGCGCGGCCGAACTGGAACGCATGGTCCAGGTGCTGGCCCGCCGCCGCAAGAACAATCCCATTCTTGTGGGGGAACCTGGGGTGGGCAAGACCGCACTCGCCGAGGGCTTGGCCCTGCTCATCGCCCAGGGACGCGTCCCCTCCCAGTTCGCCGAGGCCAAGGTCTTCGCCCTGGACATGGGCGCCCTTCTTGCCGGCACCAAGTACCGCGGCGACTTTGAAGCCAGGCTCAAGGGCGTGCTTGCCGAACTCAAGCGCGAGCCGGGAGCCATCCTTTTTGTCGACGAAATCCACACCATCGTGGGCGCTGGCTCCGTGTCCGGCGGCAGCATGGACGCCTCCAACATCCTCAAGCCGTTCCTGGCCTCTGGCGAGGTGCGCTGCATCGGCTCCACCACCTTCGAGGAATACCGCAACAACTTCGAGAAGGATCGCGCGCTTTCCCGTCGCTTCCAGCGCATCGACCTTGTCGAGCCCAGCGTGGACGAAACCGTTGAGATTCTGAAAGGCCTCAAGCCCTACTACGAAGACTTCCATGGCGTGGTCTACACGCCCCCAGCCCTGCGTTCCGCGGCGGAACTGTCCTCGCGCTACATCACGGAGCGTTTCCTTCCGGACAAGGCCATAGACGTGCTGGACGAGGCCGGTGCGCAGTTCAAACTCTCCCCGCGCAAGAACCCGCGCATCACCGTGCAGGACGTCGAGCGCGTGGTGGCCCGCATGGCGCGCATCCCGGCCCGACGCCTCAGCGGCTCCGACAAGGACCGTCTGCAAGGCATGGAAGAGGAGGTAAAGCGCGTGGTGTACGGCCAGGACCAGGCCGTAAGCACCCTCTGCAAGGCGATACGGCGTGCGCAGGCGGGCATGAAGCAGCCGGGACGCCCTCTTGGCGCGTTTTTGCTCACCGGCCCCACAGGCGTGGGCAAGACGGAGCTTTCCCGGCAGTTGTCCAGCGTCATGGGGGTGCGCTTCCTGCGCTACGACATGAGCGAATACATGGAAAAGCACGCGGTCTCCCGGCTCATCGGCGCGCCTCCCGGCTATGTGGGCTTTGATCAGGGTGGGCTGCTCACCGAGGCGGTGCGCAAAACGCCGCACTGTGTTGTGCTGTTCGACGAGATCGAAAAGGCCCATCCCGACGTGTTCAACATCCTGCTGCAGGTGATGGACTACGCCACATTGACCGACAACACCGGACGCAAGGCCGACTTCCGCCATGCAATTGTGCTCATGACCTCCAACGCCGGAGCGCAGGAGTTGGCCAAAGGCGGCATGGGCTTTTCCCGCAACGCGCAAAGCGATTGCAAAAGCGGTTCGATCAAGGCCGTGGAGCGGCTCTTCAGCCCCGAATTCCGCAACCGTCTGGACGCCATCGTTCCCTTCCAGGCTCTGAGCCGCGAGGTCATGCTGCTTGTGGTGGACAAGCACATCCGCGAGTTGAACGCACAGCTCAAAGAACGCAAGGTGGAGTTGCACCTCACCGAGGCGGCGCGGGTTCGGCTCTCCGTGCTTGGGTACGACCCGGCCTACGGAGCGCGGCCAATGGCCCGTGTCGTTCAGGCGGAGCTCAAGGACGCCATTGCGCCGGAACTGCTCTTCGGGAGTCTGCAAAAGGGCGGAGTCGTTCTGGTCGACCTTGCGCCAGGAGTTGACAGGGAAGCCCCGGTCAAGAATCGCGGCGTTCCAAGCGGCGAGAGTTCGGGCGATTTCGTGTTCGCCTATGCGCCGCACGAGGCGCGGGCGGTGGAACCGGCGCTGGCCCAGTGACCATCTACCGGCTCTTCGACCAGCCGGTGTTTCCGGACCCCGAAGAGTCCGACCCGGACGGTCTGCTGGCCATCGGCGGGGACCTCTCCCCGAGGCGGCTCGTCACGGCCTATTCCCTGGGCATCTTCCCCTGGTACGCGGAGGGATCACCCATTCTGTGGTGGACGCCCGATCCGAGGCTTGCGCTCATTCCCAGCGAACTCCATGTGCCGAAAAGCCTCAGGCGCGTGCTCAACTCCGGCACGTTTCGCCTCACCCTCGACACGGCCTTCGCCCGCGTCATCCGCGCCTGTGCGCAGACCAAACGTCCGAACCAGGAAGGCACCTGGATCGTTCCGGACATGGTGCTGGCGTACGAGAAACTGCACAGCCTCGGCATTGCCCATAGCGCGGAGGTCTGGCGGGACGGGGAACTGGTGGGGGGCCTCTACGGCGTGGCCCTTGGGGGCGCGTTTTTCGGGGAATCCATGTTTCACGCCGAACCCAACGCGAGCAAGGCCCTGTTCGTCACCCTGGTGCGCTGGCTCCAGTCACGCGGCTGCGAATTGATCGACTGCCAGCAAACCACAGCGCATATGCTGCGTTTCGGCGCACGCGAGCTGCCGCGCAAGGCGTTTCTCGAAAGGCTGCGCAAGGCATTGCGCTCCGATGCCCTGACGGCCCCCTGGGGCCTGGAGACAGGCATCTAGTCGCGACAGGACCGGACCACCTCCGCCGCAATGGTGGCAAGCGGCAACACCTTGTGCACGCCCCCGTGCTTGATGGCCTCCTGCGGCATCCCGAAGACCACGCAACTGGCCTCGTCCTGTGCGATGGTGTAAGCTCCGGCATCAAACATTTCCCGCATTCCCTTGGCGCCGTCGTCGCCCATGCCGGTCATGATGACGCCGACAGCGTTCTTGCCGGCATACCTCGCGCCGGAGCGAAACAAGACATCAACGCTGGGGCGATGCCGAGAAACAAGCGGACCGTCTTTCACTTCCACATGATAGCGTGTTCCGCTGCGCTTGAGCAGCATGTGCCTGCTGCCGGGCGCGATAAGCGCCTGGCCGCGCAGCAAGGTGTCATTGTCCTTAGCCTCGCGCACGTTGATGCGACAGATGCCGTCCAAACGCTTGGCGAAAGCCGCGGTAAAATGCTCGGGCATGTGCTGCACCACGGCTATGGCCGGGCTATCGTGCGGCAAAGCCTGCAAAAACGTGAGTAATGCCTCGGTCCCGCCGGTGGAAGCACCGACCAGCACGACCTTTTCTGTGGTCCGAAAGTGGTTTGCCCCGGGCTGGGCCTTGGCGAGCATGACGTCAGCGTCGAGCTTCGGAGTCACCTTGAAGGAGGAAGCGCCGGAACGGAGCTTCAGCTTGGACTGGGCGGCGGCACGCACCGCATCAAGGATGCGGATGCGCGATTCTTCCAGGAATTGTTTGGTTCCAACCTTGGGCTTCGTGATGATCTCCACGGCCCCGTATTCCAGCGCGCGGAAGGTGGTCTCGTCGCCCTCCTCAGCCAGGGACGAGCAGATCACAACGGGAATGGGATGCTGGCTCATGAGCTTGCGCAAAAACGTCAGCCCATCCATGCGCGGCATCTCGATATCAAGGGTAATGACATCGGGAACCACTTCGCGCAGTTTTTCCGCCGCGACAATAGGATCCGCTGCTGCGGCCACAACCCTGATGTCCGGGTCGGACTGCAATATGTCGATGAGGGTCTGACGCACCAGGGCGGAATCGTCCACGACCAGGACGTTGATGGGCCTGCCCACTTTCAAGCTCCTCCGCTTGCTCGCACGGTTTTATGTCCTTCTGTATACCGTTGGTGCTACTGGTTCAAGGGGCAGATTCATTCCGGTCAGGCTTTCGGAATGGCCGATGAACAGAAACCCGCCGGGTGCAAGCTTACGGCAAAAACGGGTAAAGAGCCGCTCCTGGGTCGGCCTGTCGAAATAGATGACGACGTTCCGACAAAAGATGATGTCAAGCTGGTGCTCAAGACTGAAATCCTCCATGAAATTCAGCCTGCGGAAGCGCACATTGGCTCTTGCCTCCGGCCCTATGCGCACCAGCCTGCGGGAGCGATCCTTGCTGCGCAGCAGATAGCGCTTGCGATACTCCAGAGGTACGGGCCCGATCTTGGATTCCGGATACACCGCGCGCACGGCCATGCGCAGCACCTGGGTACTGATGTCCGTTGCGAGGATATTGAACGAAAAACCCGGGCTCACGCGTGCATATTCCGAAAGCACCATGGACAGGGTGTAGGGTTCCTCCCCGGAGGAGCAGCCGGCACTCCAGACATGGACTCTCTTTCCAGAGCCGCCACGGTCGAAGAGAGTGGGCAGCACATGGTCCAGAAGCAACCCGAAGTGTTTCGGTTCACGAAAGAAATCTGTTGTGTTCGTGGTCACGACATCCACAAGGTTCACAAGCTCTTCGTCCATGCCTTGCGGACTGAAAAGGTAGCTGCAATATTCCTCGTGGCTCTCCATGCAGAGCTCACGCAAGCGCTTCTGGAGCCGCGCCTCAAGAAGCGTCTTCTTGGACGAGGGCATCTTGATGCCAAGCTCGGCCTTGATGAATTCGCTCAGACGTTCGAAAATGCGGTTGTCCATGCGCGCAAGGCCAAGGCCTTCCGTCTTGGGCTGGCCCCCTGGAGCCGCTGTCTTTACGGGTTGCCGGGGCATGGCCTCAGTCCGCGGCCTCGGCCGCAACGGAACGCACCAGTCGTGGCACGTCGAGAATTAGCGCCAGACTGCCGTCCCCCTTGATGGTGGCGCCGGAAATGCCTTCAACATCGCGGTAGACGCGCCCAAGGCTCTTGATGACCGTTTGATGTTCACCAATCACGTGGTCCACGACAATGCCCACGCGGCGTCCCTCGACCCCGGTGATGACGATCTGTTCGATGTCCGGCGGCTGGCCTTCGATTTCGAACCAACGCCGCAGGCTGATGTACGGCACCAATTCGCCGCGCAGGTTGATGATGCGCTTGCGTCCGCTGGGATCGACATCCTTTTGGTGCAATTCGACGCACTCCTCAACCAGGGAAAGCGGGATGACATAGAAGCCATCGCCCACTTGCACCTGCAGGCCCTCGATTATCGCCAGGGTCAACGGCAGGCGGATGGTGATGGTGGTGCCACGGCCTGGTTCGCTGGCGATCTCGATGGCCCCACGAAGCGAGTCGATGGCCTTGTGGACGACATCCATTCCCACCCCGCGGCCGGAGATGCTGGTGACCTTGGCCGCAGTGGAAAAGCCGGGAAGAAAGATGAGCTTAAGGGCCTCCTTGTCCGGGAGCTCTGCATCCGGTCCGATGAGCCCTTTTTCCACGGCTTTGCGGCGGATGGCGTCAGGGTCCATGCCTTTACCGTCGTCGGTGATGCGGATGAGCACCTCGGAACCGGAATGCTCCGCCTCAAGCAGAATAAGGCCCTGGGGGCGCTTGCCTGCTGTTTTGCGCTCCTCTGGCATGTCGATGCCATGATCGATGCTGTTGCGCAACAAATGCACCAGCGGGTCGCCAAGCCGCTCAAGAACGGTTTTGTCCAGCTCCGTCTCCTCGCCGCGGGTCACCAACTCGATTTCCTTGCCCAGTTCGGCGGAGAGGTCGCGCACCAGGCGGCGGAATTTGCTGAAGGCGGATCCGATGGGCAGCATCCTGATGCCGAGGGTGCTGTCGCGCAGGTCCGCGCTCAGTCGTTCCAACTGTTCCGCCAAAGCCGTAAGCTGGGAATCGCCGCGCTCGGACACGATCTGGGTTATCTGCGCCTGCACAATGACCAGCTCGCCCACAAGGTCGACAAGGGTGTCGAGCTTGTCCGCAGCGACACGAAGGCTGTTGACGCCGTCCCTGGGCATGGACTTGGGCGCCGCCTCGCGTGGCGGAAAAGCCGCCTGCGTGGATGCGGGAGCAGCACAGGTCTGGGGCTTGGGGGCAGGCTGGGCTTGCGGTGACGACGGGCCAAGCTCCGTCGCGGTCGAATCCCCTGTCCCAGAGCCCTCTGACGGTGCAGTCAAAAGAGGGTGCTGGGGCTGAACAGACTCTCCGGCGTCTGCGCTGCCGGTCTGCATCCCTGGTCCGGAATCAAAAGCTTCCGCTGCGGCGGAATCCGTAACAGGCTGCAGATCAACATCCAGGTCGATATCGGCGAAGAAAAACAAATCGAGAATTTGAGACTGAGCCGCTGTTGTTGTGAGCAACGCCTCCCAGCTCAAGTACAGATTCTGGGGATCAAGTTGAGAGAGATCAGGAAGAGCGGAGTCGTCCATGCGCAGTCGGCATTCTCCAAGTCCGTGGAGATCATCGAATATGGGCTGGAGATTCAACTCTTTGCCGACCTTGGGGTCACGTGGGCGGATGCGAATGCGATACGTAACGGGGACATCGTCCGGTTGGCCGCAACAACCCGAATCTTGCCCAGACGTTGACAGGTCTGGGTCGGCGATCATCGATGGCGGCACGGCCGTATCCACGGTTCCGGTCGAATCCGTGGCGCTTGCGGGCTGCTGGGACAAGGGGTCAAGCAGTCCTTGCAGCTCCACGTGGATGGCCTGTCCGCGTTCTGGGCTGCCGTTGCCCAATTCGTCCACTCCGTTCAGCAGGCCGAGGATGTGATCGCGAGCGGCGAAGGCTGTGCTGACGAGTTCCCGGCTGATGTGCAATTCCTCGTTGCGGACCTTGTCGAACACGCCCTCGATGGCATGGGTGAAATCCGCAATTTCATCAAACCCGAACATTGCGCCGGAACCCTTGATGGTGTGCAGAGCCCTGAACACCTGGTTCACAAGATCCATGTTCAGCGGGTTTGCTTCCAGTTCAAGCAGCGTGGACTCAAGTTCCGCCAACAGATCAAGCGCTTCTTCCCGAAATATGGCGCGGCTTTCGTCGTCGGACATCACATCAGGCTCCTCATGGCGGCTCCCCGGTCCCGGGTGACATGCAGTTCGGGCGCCGGTCGCAACCCTTCACAGGACACAGGGTCAGGTCCGTTCTGCTCGCATCGTGGCGGCAACCCGGCACTTTACCCTGTAGCAATTGACGGGGGAAAATGCAACGTGGCTGGCCGATTCCATCAACAGGATCCTATCGGCCATGGGAAGAGGCAAGCTTAGGCAAGCACATCGAATTTGGCGAACTTCATGGAAAAAGAAGCACGCCCTTGCGTTGCGGAACGCAGGAACGTGGAAAAGCCGAACATCTGCCTGAGCGGCGCGTACGCCTGGATGAGCTTGTTGCCGCCTCGGTCCAAAATGCTCTCGATCTTCGCCCCCTTGCTGCCAAGAAGCCCCACGACCTCGCCGACAAAGGCGTCAGGAGCGATGAGCTCCACCAGCATGATCGGCTCCAACAACTGCGGCCCTGCTTCGGCAAGCACGCTTTTGAGCGCCATCGCCGCAGCCATGCGGTAGCCTGCCGGGCTTGATTCGCCCTCGCGGCGAGGGAGATCCAGCACGCGCAACCGCACATCCTGCACCGGGTAGCCCCCAAGCACGCCGCACGCCAGACCATCGGCGAGCCCCAACTCCACAGCCTCCATCCAGGCTTGCGGAAAACGCATACGGTCACATTCCACGCGCACCTCTCTGCCCTGTCCGCGGGCAAGGGGTTCCACGGCCAGACGCACGGCGCCGTAATGCAGCGCCTCGCCAAGCTCGCGGTGGAATTCCTCTGTCACCTCGGCCGCACGGGTCACGGTTTCCTGATGCACCACTTGCGGCTTTCCTGTCCGGGGATGCACACCATGCTCGCGGGCCATGCGCTCCAACAAAACCTCAAGATGCAGCTCGCCCATGCCGGAGAGCACCACCTGACCGGTATCCTCGTCGCGCACCACGGACAGCGTCGGGTCCTCCACAAGATAGCGCCGCAGCACCTCGTCGAGCTTGTCCGCCTCTTCGGCGTTTCGAGGCTCGATGGCCAGGGAGATCACCGGCTTGTAGTCTGCCATCTGCTCAAGGAGGATGGGATTGTCCGCCCGGCACAGGGTGTCCCCCGTGACGCCGAACCGAAGCCCCACCGCCGCCACGATCTCGCCTGCGCGGGCGATTTCGATCTTCTCCCTGCGGTCGGCGTGGAGTCGGAACACCCTCGCCACACGCTCTTCGCAGTCGCGCGTGGCGTTGTGCACGCTTTCCCCCTCAACCAGGTGCCCGGAATATATTCGCAAGAGTGATTGCTTCCGGCCGGAGTCCATGACGACCTTGAACACCAGCGCCGAAAGCGGAGCCTCGGGATCGGGCGGAAAGGACTTTGGCAGTCCGCTGGCTGGATCAACGCCGCATTGCGGCGATGCCTCAAGCGGACTTGGCAAGAAATCGCATACTGCGTCCATGAGCGGTTGGACGCCGCAGTTGCGCAAGGCCGAGCCCAGCAGCACAGGCACGAGCTTGAGCGCAATCGTGGCTTGGCGAATCGCCGCCACAAGGGTCTCGGCCGGAATATCCTGTCCGGCCAGGTACGCCTCCATGATCCCGTCATGGGCATCCGCGAGGGTTTCGAGCATGGCTTCGCGTCTTGGAGCAACGCGCTCACGTTCGGCCTGGGTAAGCGGTCGGCGGCTGTACTCCGCCCCGCGACTGTCCGCATCGAACTCAAGGCGCTCCATGCGAAGCAGATCGAACACGCCGGAAAAATCCTGTCCTTGGCCGTCGGGAACCTGCAGGGCGAGAGGCACGACTCCGAGCTTCTCCCGAATGGAGGTAAGCACGGCGTCAAAGTCAGCCCCAAGCCGGTCCATCTTGTTCACAAAGGCCAATTTGGGCACATGATAGGACTCGCTTTGACGCCACACGGTCTCAGACTGCGGCTCCACACCGCTCACGGCGCAGAAGACCCCTATGGCGCCATCCAGAACGCGCAGGCTGCGCTCCACCTCGACAGTGAAATCCACATGCCCTGGCGTATCGATGAGGTTCACCACATGCCCTCGCCACTGACAGGAGGTGACGGCAGAGGCGATGGTAATGCCGCGGTCCTGCTCCTCCGGCATGAAGTCCATGGTGGCCGTACCTTCATGGACTTCTCCGAGTCGATGGATACGCCCGGAATAAAAGAGAATGCGTTCGGAAAGCGTCGTCTTGCCCGCATCTATGTGCGCAATGATGCCGATGTTGCGGATGGACTGCAGATACTTGGAAGAAAGCGGTTTCCTGCTCACGGTCTTCAGCCTTCGCGTGTATGCGGGTCAAGGGGAATCAGGCTGGGGAAAAAACCTCGTTGCAGACAAGGAAGGCCTGAGGGCCAAGTCCTGGCCAGCGCCACATGCCCAGGCTGCCGGTGGCGACCGTCACGGCCGCACCGCCCTGGCGTGCGCGTTCGTCCGGGCAAACGAGCAAGTCCCGTTCCGCATTGCAAAATGCCAGCCAATCGGACTCATGCGTATCCTGTCCTGGGCGGTTGGTCTCCCATTGCAGCACGCCATACAACAAGGACACGTCATCAGCTGGGGGAATATCGGCGGTGTCGCGCCACAGAGCGACTCGCCAGGGGCGACGCAGCGCAAGCAGACGCACGGTTGATGCAGCCAGACGCTCTGCAAGCGTTGGACGTTGCAGCAGACGAGCCAATGCCGCGGTTCCCGGATAGAGCACGACGCCGGGGCGACCGTCCGCCATGCAGGCGTCAAGCAACCGCTGCACCTGGATTGGGCCAAAAGCGGCGACACGTTCCTGGCCGGCAAGCTCGCAGGCGGTCAGCAGCGTGTCAGGAGCAGCGGAACGAGACCCCATCCAGGCCACAAGCACATGCGGGACACGTGCGCAAAGCGCAGGAATCAAGGCCGCCAACAAAAACGCCGGAGCGCTCATGCTGTCGTCAACGAGCAAGAGCGCGAAGGAGACGGGAGCCATGCGGGATTCCCGCCGCATGGTCGGATAGTGCTCGTCCAGGGTCCAGGACAAGGGGCCCATAGGCTGATCAAGCTGGTAATGCCGGGCGATGAGCCCCTTGATCAGACTTCTGCTGCGATCGCCAAGCGAAGCATATGCGCGGGAAAAACAGGCCTCAGGCACCATCCGGCCCTCGGTCCAGGCCGGAAAGGGGCTCGGGCGCAATTCTGGAAGGGGCGGCTCCATGGCGGCACGTTTCCTGCTGCTGCCTTCACTACAGCCATTTGAGCAGGCGCTTCCAGGTCCACTGGATGCGCTCGCGTTCTTCTTCGGACAGCACCTTCTGGTATTCAAAGTAGGAATACTCGGCCCTTTTCTTCACGTATTCCTTGAATTCCACAACGTCTGCGAAATTCTCCAGGACATACATGTAGCGATGCCACGCGGCGCCGAACTGACTTGTACGCCAGTAAAAATCCGCAACAAAGATCTCGTGCTCGGCCAGAATCTTACGGCAACGGGCGATGTTCTGCTTTACCGACTCGGAAAACTCCGAGTTGGGATAGGCTTCTTCAAGGCGATAGAAAATTTCCAGCGCCTCCTTCACGTTGTCCTGGCGTAGGTCGATAGTGCGGAATTGGTTCAGGTTGCTCAGGCCCATTTGGAACAGTACATACGGAATCTGTTCGCTGCTGGGGTGAAGGTTCTCGAACTCCTTGTAGGCGTCCAAGGCCTCGGGGAACTTGCCATCCAGGAAATAGGCGTCGCCAAGCGCAATTTCAGCCTTCGGGGTAAGCGGACTGAAAGGATAACGATCCTTGAGCTTCAGGAAGTTCTCTGCGGCGCTGGAATAATGCTTGTCGCGCATGTGGTCCATGCCGGTCTCGAAAAGCTCCTGCGCGGTGTCGTCGGGTGGGGGAAGAAAATAATAGTCGATGAGCCCGCAAGACGACAGGAGCGGGAGCAACAGAAGCAGGAGTGACGCAAAGCGCTTATGCATTCAATTCTTCCAGGTAGGCGTACGCGGCGGTTGCGGCGGTTGCGCCATCGCCCACTGCGGTGGCCACCTGACGGCAATTCTTGCTGCGGACATCGCCAGCGGCGAAAATTCCAGGCAGGTTGGTGCGCATTTCGCAATCGGTGACAATGAACCCCGCGGGATCAAGCCCAAGGCCTTCCGGCACAAACGGGCACACAGGCTCGAAGCCGACGAATACAAACACGCCATCAACGGCAAGTTCGCTTTTGCCACCGTTTTTGACGTTCTTAAGGGCCACGGAGGTTACGCCCTTGAAGGGGTCTCCCTTGATTTCCTCGACCACGGTGCTTCGCAGAATGCTGATCTTGGGATTGGTCACGCACTTGTCCTGGTAGCACTTGGCTCCACGGAATTCGTCGCGACGGTGGATGAGGTGGAGCTTGTCCACCAGCCGGGCCAAGTACAGAGACTCCTCGAGGGCTGAATTGCCGCCGCCAATGACCGCGACCGTCTTGCCACGGAAGAAATTGCCATCGCACAGGGCGCAATAGGACACGCCCCGTCCGGTGTACAAATCCTCTCCCGGGGTGCCTACGCGCTTGTAGCGGGCACCGGAACACAACACCACGGCCTTGGCGCGCAACACCTCGTCGCCGACCTTGATGTCGTAGCCGCCGTCGGCGGCGGTGATGGAGCGCACCTCGTCAGAATGGCGAGACAGTTCATAATTATTCAAGTGCTCGACGAACTTGTCCACCAACTCATAGCCCTTAACAGGCTTTGGAAACCCGGGGTAGTTCTCGATTTCTTCGGTCATGAGCACCTGCCCGCCGGGAGAAAGCTTCTCGACCAGGGCGGTATTCACGCCAGCGCGCACAAGATACAATGCGGCGGTGAGCCCGGCAGGCCCACCGCCGATGACGACAACGTCGTAAGTATTCATACCTAAGTTAGACCTTCTTGGCGATCATGTCCTTGATGCTGCTCTTGGAAACGGCGCCGGTGGACTGGTCCACCACCTCTCCATCCTTGAACAGAATCAGGGTGGGGATGGCACGAATGCCAAAGCGGCTTGGGCTGGCGGAGTTCTCGTCCACATTCATCTTGCAGATTTTGACCTTGCCTTCGAATTCAACCGCCAATTCGTCGATGATGGGACCCATCGCGCGGCAGGGGCCGCACCAGGGAGCCCAAAAATCCACCAGAACGGGAACCGGGCTTTTGAGGACTTCCTGCTCGAAATTGCCGTCAGTCACCTGGGTAGCCATACTCTCTCCTTCAGCCTTGAGGTGTCGTTGGTGCTATGCGTAATTTGTCGTCTGGCCTGTAGGATGAAGGCCATGCCGCATGTTCGGCAAACTAGTTCCCCGGCCCAATTCTGTCAAGACGCATGGCCTGCAGCATCGGTGCATCGCGGGTCCAATCGCGCGGCACGGCGCGGCCACGTGGAATGCTTTCAAGATCAAGACCGTGAGAATATCCTTCACGCAGGGCAAGCCACCCCGCGTGGGCCACCATGGCGGCGTTGTCCGTGCAGAGGGAAGGCTTTGGCATGTGCGCCGCAAGGCCCCGGCCCTCGGCCTCGGCGCGTAGGGCCGCGCGCACATGGGAATTCGCCGCAACGCCTCCGGCCACGACAACAGCACGCAGTTCGGAATCGCGATCCAAAGCCCGGGCCACCTTGACCCGCAACGTTTCGGCCACCGCGTAATTGAACGAGGCGGCAAGAAGCGACAGTTCAGCCGGATGCGGGTGAGCGGTCAAGACCCCGCCACGGAGCAAGACTTCGGCCTGTGGCATGACCGGAAAGGGCAAGTGCGGCCTCGCGGCCAGACGCTCGGCAACTGCGGTCTTGAGGCCGCTGAAGCTGAAGTCGAGATTGTCGTTGTGCACATAGGCAAGGGGAAACATGGAGCGCTCGGGCTCCACCCCCTGGCTCATCTCGTCAAGATACCGCCCGCCGGGATACGGAAGATTGAGCAGCTTGGCCACCTTGTCAAAGGCCTCGCCGGCGGCGTCGTCCAAAGTGCGGCCCAAAAGGGTGAAGCGCGTGGGATCGTCCACGCGGTAGATGTGAGTATGGCCGCCCGAAACCAGCACCCCGAGGGCGGGGAACAGCATCTGCTCCTGCAATCCCGCAGCAAGGATGTGCGCGTGGAGATGGTCGACGCCAACAAGCCGAGCTTCTGTGGCCAGGCACAGCCCCTTGGCGAACGAAAGTCCTACCAGCAGACTGCCGAGCAGGCCGGGGCCGCGGGCGACGGCGACTCCGGAGAGGCCTTCCGGCGAAGCTCCGGTCTTGCGCAACAGATCGTGAAACAAGCCAGGCAGCATCTTCTGGTGCTCACGCGAGGCGATTTCCGGCACCACTCCGCCGAATACGGCGTGGATGTCCGTTTGCGAGGCCAAGGATTCGCCAAGCAGCCGCCCATCATCAATCAGGGCGACCCCGGTTTCATCGCAAGAGGTCTCGATTCCGAGGACGAGCACTGGGCCTATGCCTGTTGCGCGGCGGTGTAGATTTCCCGGACCTTTTCCACGTCGAACCGCGAGCCGACGAAGAGCGGCACCCGCTGGTGCAGGTGCTCAGGCACGATGTCGAGGATGCGGCGGACGCCGTCGGTGGCGAGCCCCCCCGCCTGTTCGACGATGAAGGCCATGGGCGCGGCCTCGCACATGAGACGCAGCTTGCCCCCTGGCTTGCTTGGGTCGCGGTTGTCCGAGGGATACATGAAGATTCCGCCGTAGACCAGATTGCGGTGGAAATCCGACACGAGAGAGCCGATGTACCGCAGGCTGCAAGGCTTTTTCCGGCTCATGCCCACGGCCTTGAAATGCGCCAGAACGTCAAGGGTCGGCTTGTCCCAATAGTGATAGTAGCCCTCGTTGACGGAATAGATGTTGCCCTGCTCCGGAATGCGGAGGTTGGGGTGCGAAAGCAGGAACTCGCCCACGCTGGGATCAAGCGTGAATCCGTTCACTCCGTCCCCGGTGGTGAAGACCATCATGCAGGAAGAGCCATAGAGGATATACCCTGCGGCGACCTGGTCCGATCCCCTTTGGAGGTAATCCGAGGCGAGCAGGCGCGTATCGCTGGGACTTTTGCGACGGTAGATGGAAAAAATGGTCCCGATGCTCACATTGGCGTCGATGTTCGAAGAGCCGTCCAAGGGATCGAAAATGACAAAATAGTCCCCGGTGGGCAGGCCGTCGGGAATCTCGATGATGTCGGCGTTCTCCTCGGAGGCCATGGCGCACAGTGCCCCGCAGCGGGAAAGCCTGTGGATGAGCACCCGGTTGGCGAACTCGTCCAACTTCTTGACCTCTTCACCCTGGACGTTCACGTCGCCGGTGAAGCCGAGCACATCCACAAGCCCGGCCTTGCTCACCTCGCGCTGGATGATCTTGGCCGAGAGAATCAACTCGTTGAACAGACGGGTGAAGCGGCCGGTGGCCATGGGGACCTGCTTCTGGTGCAAAAGCAGATGCTCGGTGACGGTGATTTGCTGGGCCATGAGGGGGTCCTCCGTGCGCGCAGAGCTGCGCCGATTACGAATTGCCGCCGAAGAACGGGATCGAAAACCCCTTGTCCTCGATGCTTGCGTTGGCGCTTTCGGTGGCGAAGACGAACAGATCGCGCCCGATGAACCGGGCCAGCCACGTGTACTGCTTTTCCCCGGCCATGACCGTGCCGTGAATCTTTTCCTTCATGATTTCAAGCCAGGGGATATTGGTCAGTTCGACAGCGCCAGCGGGAGGGGTCTCCGTCGAGGTCCACAGCTTCTGGGCGCGCGGATCGACGATCACGAGCTGTTCCGGCTCGGGGCAAAAGGAAAAGAGCACCCGCGGGTCAAAGCTGATCACGTGCAGGCCTTTGAAATCCGCGCCGTCGAAATTGGGCATTCCGAAGTACAGCTCCGGACCAAGAGCGGTGTAGTCCACAACGGTCTTGACCAACGTCTCGCGCCAGATGGACTCGAACACCAAGGGCTCGGAGAAACGCTTGAGGGGGACAGGAGGCCTGCGCATCAAGATCTCCCCGTTCTCATCGGCCACAATGACCCCGTCTACCCAGGGGAAACGCGTCAGCAACGCGTTGATCCAGGCCTCGTCGGGACGATAGTCAATGCTGGTGACATAGCGGGTGAGGGCCATGATCCGCGCATCCACGGGCGAGAACAGCAGGGCCAGCTTCTCCTGGTTGGGATTCTCCCACTTGTAGCGATTCACGTCGATGGCAGGAGCGGGGTTGATGAACTCCTTGGTGTCCTTCATCGTTGAGCGCATACTGCTGACGCCAGTCTCCCAGCTGGGGCCAACGGCGCCGCAGCCTGAGAGAAACGCCACGCACACGGCGAAGCACGATACCAAAACGGGGCGGCGAGAAACGCGCCACCATCCTGACCTGAAAAGGGGGGTGGACATGATTGTGCGACCTCTGCGGCTGTCTCAGGCCTGGATGCGGGACTCAAGGCGCGCGGCCAGGGCCTCCAGCGTGCTCATCAGGCGGTTCTTGGCGTGTTTTCCGAAGGGATCATCAGCGGGTGGTGGGACAGGACCGCCCTCTCCCGCCGGGGCCGCAGCCATGTTTGCCTCAAGGGTTGCGATGCGGCTGGAAAGGTCGGTCTTCTCGCGATCGTCCAGGGCGCGCCCCCAAAGTTCGCGGTAGATGCCCAGAGCTCCGCCAAAATCGCCCTGAGAAGCGAGCAACTCGGCCATGGTGCGCGTGCGGTAGCTCCCCGCTTCAGGAGCGGGCCCGTCGTACCCCGCTTCGGCGCCATCCAGCGCTGCGGCAGAACGGTCCGGCGCGGGCTGGGCCTGTGGGGCAGAAACTGTATGCTCGCGCGGTTTGCGCGCACCGGTCTTGAGGGGGCCGATAAGCCGTTCGGTGAGCGAACTCAGGCCCTCGATGACGACATCGGTCCATTTGACGGGACGATCAGTGAAGTGCGAGGCGACCAGCATGAGGAAGACGGAGAAATCGCGGTCCTTTTCAGCAGTCTGCTGCGCCCACAGGGACCAAAAAGCCGGATAGCGCTCAAGTGGCTTGATGACGGCGGGCATATGCTCCAGAGCCTCGTCGTATCGCTCCTGCCGTGTCAGCACCTGGATGAGCAGAAGCCGCGCTTCCATGGAATCGGGGTGGCGGTCCAACCCTTGCCGCAGCGTCCGCTCGGCGTCCTCAAGCTGGCCGAACTCCACAAACAGCTTGGCGAGGGGGAAAAAAATGCGAGACCCCGGTTCGAGGGCCAAGACCTCTTGATACCACTCAATCTTTCTTCTCATCGTCCTCGGCCCCCTGGGGTACGTCGGTCCTGTCGGAGAAGATATACAGCACTTCATTTTCTTTCACGTAGTTCATCTTGTCGCGAATGACCATCTCCTGGTAGGCGCGGTCCGTCTTCAGACGGCGGATCTCGTTGCTCAACTCAAGACATTTGGCGTCAACGTCGCCCAATTGTCTCTCAAGCTCCGCGGCGCGCTTTTGCATGTTCATGTAGGCGATGACGCCATGGTCGCTCCAAATGATACGGAACAGAAGCACCAAGTTGACCGCGACCAACACGGTGAGCAGAATTCTCCGGGCCATGTGCGGTCCTCACTGCAGGCGCGAGCCGAAGCGTCCGTTGGGCCGAACACGTGCCAACGGCGCACGAAGCTCCTCAAGAAAACTCGCGGTGGCGCTCTCCACGCGCGACACATCATCCTCGTTCAACAGCACGGTGTCGATGCGGCGCAAAAAATCCTTGAGCACGCCAAACTCCTCAAGCAGGCCCTTGCCGAGCTCAAGCTTCTCCAATTCCGGCTCCAAATCCAAAATGGTTTGGAGGCAGTTGGAAATGCGCGCCAAATGGCTGTCATCCGGATTGCTCATCACCCTGCTCCGCAGCGGTCGCCAGCAACGCCGCTTCCTGCTCACTCGGCTTGTAACCAGTTCTTATAGAAATTGTACAGATAATTCCCCCCCGAAAAAACCGTAAGTCCAAGAGCGACATAAAGCACAAACATGCCGAGAGGCGCTGGATCGTATCCAAATATCGGGTAATGGGCCAGCAAGGGCACCAATGCCAAGCTCTGGGCTATTGTCTTCATCTTTCCGAAGCGATCCGCAGCGATGACGACCCCGCGGTCGGCAGCGACACCGCGCATTCCGGTCACGGCCAACTCGCGGCAAATGATGACCACAACGATCCAGGCCTCGACCCACCCCAACTCCACGAGCATGATCAACACCGACCCGATGAGCAGCTTGTCCGCGAGGGGATCGAGGAACTTCCCAAGGTTGGTGATGAGATTCTGCCTGCGGGCGACGTAGCCATCGGCCATGTCTGTGAGCGAAGCCAAAGCGAACACGATAGCGGAAAGATAGGCCAGCAACACAGTTTGCATCGCCTGTTCCAGATACAGGAGCACGACGATGACCGGCACCGCAAAGATGCGCGCCAGGGTCAACATGTTGGCCAGATTCAAGGTCATAACGTGGCTGCGCCCCCCCGTGCTACTTGTGGACGGTGGAAGCGGCCTCCAGGCTGGTCTGAGCCGCATGGGCGACGCGGTCTCCAAGCGCCAGCAAGGCGGTCTTGGCAGGGGTTTCACCAGGCAGAAGCACCACCGGCGTCCCCATATCCCCGGCTACGACAGTGGCTGGATCAAGGGGGATGGCGCCGAGGAACTCCAGCCCGTACTGGTCTGCCAGCTCCTTTCCGCCGCCCTGCTTGAAAAGATCGATGATCTTGCCGCAATGCGGGCAGGCAAGCCCGCTCATGTTCTCCACAACGCCAAGAATGTTGGCCTGGGCGTACTGAAGGAAATTGATCGCCTTGCGCACATCGGCGAGGGATATTTCCTGCGGGGTGGTGACGACCACGGCCAATGCGTCCGGGATGAGCTTCAGCACCGTCATGGGCTCGTCGCCGGTGCCCGGAGGCGAGTCCACGACCAGAAAGTCAAGCTCGCCCCATTGCACATCGGAAATGAACTGGCGAATGGCCGAAGTCTTCATGGGCCCGCGCCACATCACGGCCTGGTCCGGATCCAGCAGCAGCGAGTCCATGGACACCACGTGAAGGTTGTCGTTGTACTGCTTTGGTTTGACGAGGCTGCCGCGATCCTGCTCCAATTGCCCCGTGAGGCCAAGCAGCCGCGGCACGCTGGGGCCATGGATGTCCACGTCCATAAGCCCGACCTTGAATCCCTTTGCGGCGAGCGCAGCGGCTATGTTGACGGAAACGGAGCTTTTCCCGACGCCGCCCTTGCCGCTCATGACAAACAACTTGTAGCGGATGCGCTGAAGGGTAAGGGAAATAAGCTGATCCTGCATGGCCAGCTTTGCGTTGGTTTCACCCTTGTTGGCCGAGGAACAGGAACTACCGGTGCACGAACTCACAATAGACACTCCAGGGTCGGAATTATGGCGCTTTTGACCTTCAAAAATGAAGTATGGCCGATTTTGCCGTGCGTGTAAATCGTGAAGAAGGAGACCAGGCCAGCGGGGCCGGGGCACAGGCGCAGACTACCAACCATGCTCACCGACGAGATCGACGAAGGCCACGGGGCACACCTCGCTCCATTGCGGTCCGTCCGGCTGCCGCTCAACAAGGATCAACCGCTGGGAGCGCCGACTGGAGCCGACAGGGATGACGAGACGCCCGTCCTCGGCCAACTGCTCCACAAGAGGGGCGGGAACCTCCGGTCCCCCTGCGGTGACGATGATGCGGTCGAAGGGCGCGGCGCTTGGCCATCCCAAAGTGCCATCATCCTGTTTCACATGGATATTGAACAGCCCAAGCGACAAAAGCCGTTCGCGCGCGCGCGTGCAAAGCTTCGGAATGCGCTCAACTGTGTACACGTCCGCTCCAAGCTTGGCCAACACAGCAGACTGGTATCCGGAACCCGTGCCGATTTCCAACACCTTCATGCCGGGCTCCACCATGAGCAACTCGCTCATGAGGGCGACGATATACGGCTGCGAAATGGTCTGCCCTTCGCCAATCGGCAGGGGGGCGTCCATATATGCCTGCCTGGCCAGGGCCTCCTCCACGAAAAGATGCCTGGGCAGTTCGCCCATGACTGCGAGAACCCTGGCGTCTTTGATGCCTCGTGACACGAGTTGCTCGCTCACCATGCGTTCGCGTTGTCGTTTCGGATCAACCCGCATCGTCGCTGTACCGTCCCCTTCGTCGAAGTCTTGTTTCTGGCCGTGCTCTACAGATTTTGACGACCAAGTCAACACGAACCAGTCAGCTCTTGACACACCGCAGCATTGCTTACACAATCAAAGACAGGCATCCAGACTGCCGCGAGCACCCCGAACGCCGAGGAGACGCCCATGTTCAAAATCCGAGAACTCATGACAACCCCCGTCTATTCCCTGCGCGAAACGGATACGCTCCAAAGCGCACGGGTGCTCATGGACAAGAAGCGCATTCGGCATGTGCCCATTACAACCGCCGACAACGCCTTTCGGGGGCTGATCACCAATCGCGACGTGCTGGCGAACACCATTTCCCACCTTGCCAATATTGACCCTGCAACACAAAACGAAATCGACGCCGGCATTCCCTTGCAGGAAATCATGCGCACAGACGTGTGCATCATCTCCCCGGAAGAAACCGTGCGCGAAGCTGCGCACATTCTGTACAATCACAAGTACGGTTGCCTTCCTGTCGTTGAGGACGGAAAACTCGTCGGCATTGTCACCGAGGCCGACTTCCTCCAGCTGACCATGCAGCTTCTGGACGCAATGGAACCTTCCGAACTGGCCTGATCAGCACGACAAGTCTGGCCGTCACAACAAACCAGGATATCATGAAGATTCATCAAAACGCCAAGAAACGTCCCGGCTTTCCACTCCGCGCCAGCCTCCCTGTCATCGGCATCGTCCTGCTGGCCCTTGCAGCAATCTTTGTGCTTCGCGATGGCGGGTCCCCCACCATCAAGCTTTCCCCACAGACGGGTGCCGCGTCCTACACCACGGAGTTTTCACTTGATTTGTCGGCCGGAAAATCCGGTCTCAAGGAATGCTCCGTCGTGGCGGCGCAAGACGGCAAGCGTGTGGAGCTGCTGCGCGAGTCCTTCTCCGACAAACGCCCGGCGCACGCAGCGGCGTTCCGCCTTCCCCGCGAGGCCGGGTTCAAGGAAGGGTCCGTGGAGCTTTCCGTCATTGTTCGCAGCAACGCCATGCTCTCATTTCTCGGCCGAGGCAAGGCCAGCCTGGTGCAGCAGATCACCCTCGACTTCACCCCGCCCCGTTTGAGCGTGACCCCCGGCGTCCACAACGTGAACCAGGGAGGCGGCGCAGCGGTAAGCTACACCGTTTCCAAGCCTGTGGAGAGCACAGGCGTCATGGTCGGGTCGCACCTCTTCCCGGGCTACCAGCAGCCTGACGGCCGGTATCTCTGCTATTTTGCAATGCCGCACGACATGCAGCCCAGCCAGTTCAAGCCAAAGGTCATCGCCCGTGACAAGGCCGGCAACGAGGCCACGCAAAACGTGAGCGTCCTGGCGATCCCCAAGCCCTTCAAGGCGGACAAGCTCAACATCCCCGACGAATTCTTGAACAGCAAGATGCCGCAGTACACCGCCCTGTATCCGTCCGAAACATCGCCACTGGAGATATACAAGCGCGTCAACACGGAATTGCGGGACAAAAACGTCACGGAGCTGCTCAAGATCGGCAAGGATACCTCCCCCACTCCGTTGTGGAGCGGACCTTTCCTGCGGCTGCCCAACGCGGCGAGCAGGGCGGGATTCGGCGACCAACGCGACTATTTCTACCAAGGCGAAAAGATCGACCACCAGACCCACATGGGCGTGGATCTGGCCAGCGTGGCCAACGCACCTGTCCCGGCCGCAAACTCCGGCCGCGTGGTTCTGGCGGAATTCTTTGGCATCTATGGCAACTGCGTCATCATCGACCACGGGCTTGGGCTGCAAAGCCTGTACTCGCACCTGGACGAAATGAGCGTGACCAAGGGCACGCAGGTCAAGAAGGGCGACATCATCGGCAAGACAGGCACTACAGGCTTGGCCGGAGGAGACCACCTGCACTTCGGCATGATCATTGGAGGACTGCAGGTGAACCCGGTGGAATGGTGGGACGATCATTGGATCAAAGACAATATTCTCGAGCACACTGGAAAGTAGGCGCATCCGAGGCACGCAGCAGAACAAAGGCCGGGGTCCCGGCCTTTTTTTGTGCCCTGCTCCCGATAGGACTGTGCGCTTAATGGCCTCGCCGCTTGCGCTTTCGCCGTTCGCAACGCTCCACAAAACGCTCGTCGCGCAGGGCTTCACGCCGGGCCGACCGTGCGGACAGGCGTTCAATCTTGCGAGCCTCGCGCTCTGCCTGGACCGACTGTCTCGCCTTCGAGACTGCGCAAACGTCGCGCAAGGTGCGGGCGATCTCTCGCAGGCGTCGCTTCGGACTAAGCTTTGGCTGGGGCCCGATGCTGCCCTGCTCCGCACGCGCCCAAAGGAGACGACCATACCCGGTGCCTTGGACAAACGCACCAAGTTCAGCGATCCCAGGCTCCTGGCCGAACACATGACGCGCCGCTGAGCATTCTCCAGCGCACTCGCGTTCAAAATACCCAACCCAAAACCCAGCCTCGAACAGAATCAAGAGTCGAACTGTGACGGTCTCCACTCGCTTTCCCCTTTGTTGTGTACAATGCCCAGGAACGGACGACCCAAGGGGGGAAGGTTACTGGCACGCCATGCGGCGTGCGTCCGGACTACCAACCGGACCGTGTTTTTATCCTGGTGAGCCACTCAATAGGAAATAAATCATAGGGAATGCTCCGGCGTTGGGCAAGGAGCACATGCTGGCCCGAGCATAAAAAAAGGCCGGGACTGCTCCCGGCCTTTGGTCATGCATGGCGTGGCTGGAGTTAGTGCGTGGGACGCTGGTACTCTTCCTTCACCAGCAGGTCGCTCAGGGGGGAGATGTTGTCCCGTCCGCAGAAGAGCGCGTTGGAGCTGCCGCATTCCAGGGCCTGCTCCAGCACAATGTCCACGGTCTCAACAGGCACAATCTTGAGGTCCTTCAATATCTCTTCAGGCACTTCCTTGAGATCCTTTTCGTTCTCCGCAGGAATGAACACCGTGCCGACAAGACCGCGGTGCGCAGCAAGCAGCTTTTCACGCAGGCCGCCAATGGGGAGCACACGGCCACGCAGGGTTATCTCCCCTGTCATGGCCACATCGTTGCGCACGGGGATGTTCAGCAAGGCCGAGACGATGGATGTGGCCAGGGCCACACCGGCGGAAGGGCCGTCCTTGGGGGTCGCACCCTCGGGCACATGCACGTGAATGTCGATCTCCTTATGGAAGTCGCGCTTGAGGCCGAAAAGGTCCGAACGTGAACGCAGATAGGAAAGTGCTGCGCGCGCCGACTCCTGCATCACCTCACCCAGCTTGCCGGTGATCTCCACCTTGCCCGAGCCGCTCATGAGGACAACCTCAATGAGCAGCAACTCGCCGCCCATCTGGGTCCAGGCCAGGCCGGTGGTCACCCCCACCTGGCTCTTGTCCTCGCGCTGCTCGTGCCGGAACTTGGGCACGCCAAGCAGGGCCGCAACGCTCTGCCTGGTAACGGGAACCGTAGTGACCGTTTTGTCCTCAACAATCTTCATGGCCGCTTTGCGGCACAGGGCGGCAATCTCTCGCTCCAGGCTGCGCACCCCCGCCTCACGCGTGTAGCGGCGGATGATCTCCAGCACCGCATTGTCGGAGACGGTAAGTTGCTCCTCTGTCAGACCGTGCTGCTCGCGCTGCTTGCCAAGCAAAAACTGCTTGGCGATTTTCAACTTTTCCGTCTCCAGGTAGCCGGGCAGGCGGATGATCTCCATGCGGTCGCGCAACGGCAGCGGGATGGAATCGAGAGTATTTGCCGTGGTGATGAAGAAGACCTTGGACAGGTCGTAGTCCAGGTCCAGGTAGTGGTCGTTGAAGGCGTAGTTCTGCTCCGGATCAAGCACTTCCAGCAGCGCGGCGGAAGGATCGCCGCGGAAGTCGGTGCTCATCTTGTCCACCTCGTCCAGGCAGATGACGGGGTTGTTGAACTCGCAGCGCCTGAGGGAATGGATGATCTTGCCCGGCAGCGCGCCCACATAGGTTCGCCGGTGGCCGCGAATCTCGGCCTCGTCGCGAACGCCGCCAAGGGAGATGCGCACGAACTCGCGATCCATGGCCCGTGCGATGGACTTGGCGATGGAGGTCTTGCCCACCCCCGGAGGACCGACAAAGCACAAGATCGGGCCTTTCATGGTTTTGACCAGGCTCTGCACGGCGATGTATTCGAGGATGCGCTCCTTGGGCTTTTCCAGACCGTAATGGTCCTCATCCAGCACGGACCGGGAACGGGAAATGTCCAGTTCGGATTCCTTGAGTACGCCCCAAGGCAGGTCCAGCACCCAGTCGACATAATTCCGCAGCACGGTGTACTCGGCGCTGGATGGCTGCATCTGCCTGAGCTTCTTGATCTCCTTCCGGGCGCGCTCACGCGATTCGTCGCTCATGATCTTGGCGTCCAGACGCTTCTCAAGCTCCAAGGCCTCGGCGGCGGGATCGTCCTCCCGGCCCATCTCCTTGTGGATGGCCTTCATCTGCTCGTTCAGGTAATACTCGCGCTGGTTCTTCTCCATCTGGCCTTTCACGCGCCCCTTGACGCGCTTTTCGATGGAGGCGATCTCAATCTCGCCAAGCAAAAGCTCATACACGTATTCAAGGCGCTTGACCGCATCAGAGATTTCCAGAGCGCGCTGCTTGCGCTCGAAATCCACTTTTAAATGCGGCATCACGGCATCAGCCAAGGCGCCTGGCTCGCGCAGCGCGGCCATTGCAAGCAGGGATTCCGGCGCAAGCTTCTTGTTGCTTCTGGCGTACGCCTCCAGCGATTCGTTCGCGGCGCGGATAAGGGCGTCGCCCTCCCCCGCATCACCGGGCACTTCCTCCAGGCGGTCAACCCGCACAAGGGGGAAATCCCCGGCATCGGCCGGATCGGTGGGCAAAATATTCCAATTGGCCCGGTACAAACCCTCGAAAAGCACCTTGATGGTGCCATCGGGCAATCGCAGCATCTGCAAAATGCGGCTCACCGTGCCCACAGCAAAAAGCTCGTCCGCCTCGGGCTTCTCCTTTTCCGGAGAACGTTGGGTGACAAGGAAGATGTGCTTGTCGTGGAGGGCGATGGCACTCTCGATGGCCTTTATTGAGGCATCTCGCCCCACGAACAGGGGCACGATGGAGCGTGGGAACATCACCACTTCGCGCAGGGACATGAGGGGCAACACGGAATCGTCCGGCTGAATGTCGCGCTCAAGAGCGTCGTTGTCGGTCATGGAGGCTCCTTGTGGGCCGAGGCCGGGCTGGTTCTTGCGTCCCCGCCCAGGCCCGTCGGCAAAGGACGGGTACCGGGCGGTGTCTTGGGTTCAAGCCGCGCTATGCGCTCTTGACCTCCTGATGAAACAGGATGAGGGGTTCCATGCCCTTCTCAATGACGGCGCTGTTGATGACGCACTCTTTGACGCCGGTGAGCGAGGGCAGCTTGTACATGATGTCGAGCATGGTGCTTTCAAGCACATTGCGCAGGCCGCGCGCCCCGGTCTTACGGGCGATGGCCTGCTTGGCGATGGCTTTCAGGGCGTTCTCCGTAAAGCGCAGCCCCACCTTGTCCAATTCGAAAAGCTTCTGGTACTGCTTGACCAGCGCGTTCTTGGGCTCTGTGAGGATGCGGACCAGGTCTTCGCTGGTGAGCTCGTCCAGGGCTGTGACGATGGGAATGCGGCCCACGAACTCCGGAATGAGCCCGAACTTGATGAGATCGTTGGGCTGGCTGGAGGCGAGCAGTTCGCCCATGGCGATCTCCTTCTTGCTCTCCACCTTGCCGCCAAAGCCCATGCTGGCCCCCTGCATCCGCTGTTGGATCATCTTGTCCAGGCCGATGAAGGCACCGCCCAGGATGAACAGGATGTTCGAGGTGTTCATCCGGATGAATTCCTGCTGCGGGTGCTTGCGGCCGCCCTTGGGGGGAATGTTGGCCTCGGTGCCCTCAATGATCTTGAGCAAGGCCTGCTGCACGCCCTCGCCGGAAACATCGCGGGTGATGGAGGGGCTGTCGCCCTTTCTCGCGATCTTGTCGATCTCGTCGATGTAGATGATGCCCCGGCTGGCCGCGTCGATGTCATAGTCGGCGTTCTGCAGCAGCGCCACCAGGATGTTCTCAACGTCCTCGCCCACGTAACCGGCCTCGGTGAGGGTGGTGGCGTCGGCGATGGCGAAGGGCACCTTAAGGATGCGCGCAAGGGTCTGTGCGAGCAGCGTCTTTCCGGAGCCGGTTGGGCCGATCAAGAGGATGTTGCTCTTGTCGATCTCCACATCGTCCTTGTTGTTCTGAGCATAGAAGACGCGCTTGTAGTGGTTGTGCACGGCCACGGAAAGGATCTTCTTGGCCTTGTCCTGCCCGATGACGTACTGGTCGAGCAGCGCCTTGATTTCCTGCGGAGGCAGCAAGCGCACATCGCCCACGGCCTCTGTCGCGTGCTCCTGCGCGATGATGTCGTTGCACAGCCCGACGCACTCGTCGCAAATGTACACATCCGGGCCGGCGATGAGCCGCTGCACATCCACCTGGCTCTTGCCGCAAAACGAGCAGGCAAGGTCCGTGGGAGAGCCGGTCTTTTTCCTGTCCATGAGCTTAGGCCTTCTTTTCCGCGTCGCCGCGCTTGACCATGATGGTGTCGATGATGCCGTATTCCAGGGCCTCGCCCGCAGTCATGAAGTAGTCACGCTCGGTGTCCTTTTCAATGCGCTCCAGGCTCTGTCCGGTGTGCCCGGAGAGAATGCCGTTCAGCTCCTCGCGCATACGCAAAATCTCGCGGGCCTGGATGCCGATGTCGGTCGCCTGTCCCTGCGCGCCGCCCAGCGGCTGGTGAATGAGGATGCGGCTGTGCGGCAAAGCGTAGCGCATTCCCTTTTCGCCAGCACACAGAAGCAGGGCTGCCATGCTGGCGGCCTGACCCATGCACAAGGTGGCCACAGGCGGCGCTATGTACTGCATGGTGTCGTATATCGCCATTCCGGCGGTCACCACGCCCCCCGGCGAGTTGATATACATGTAGATTTCTTTTTCAGGATCCTCGGACTCAAGAAAAAGAAGCTGTGCGCACACGAGGCTGGCCACGTGGTCGTCGATGGAGCTGCCGAGCAGGATGATGCGGTCCTTGAGCAGGCGCGAATAAATGTCATAGGCGCGCTCGGTGCGGCCGGTGGTCTCAATGACGATGGGGACTGCGGGCATGGGCGGCTCCTTGCTGTGCTTCTTCCCGCGGGATGGCGCGCATCCCATTGGGCGTCCGCTGTGGGATTCATCGGCAATTTTCTTTCAATACCATATGCCGACTTGTAGGATAATGGTTTGTCGGCGTCCGTCAATACATGCGATGGTGCAGCGCGGCAAACGTGACGCCTGAAACCGTGACGCGGCGACCGGTTACAAGGCCGGCCGCCGCGCATGAATCAAACACTTTGGCGCAAAACGCGACCCAAGGCTACTCCTTGGGGGTCTCGGCCTTCTTGGCGCGGGTGCGCTTGGGCTTGGCCGGCGCCTCCTCCTTCTTCTCCTCCGCAGCGGCTGCTGCAACCTCGGTCTTTGCCGCACGGGCGTAAACCAGCTCAATGGCCTTGTCGGCAAGGATGCGGTCCTTCAGCGGGAAGATGAGATTGTTTTCCTCGTAGTACTGCTTCACGGAAAGCAGATCCTGGCCATGCTGGCGGGCAACCTGGGTCAACGCCACGTCGATTTCCTCGGACTTGACATCAAGGTTTTCCTTCTTGGCGATGGCCAGCAGCATGATCTCTCCGCGGACGGCCTCCTCGGCCTGGGCGCGGTGCGCCTCGCGCAACTCCTCCAAGGACTTGCCAAGGGCGGACAGGCTCTTGCCCTGGCGGTCGAGCTTCTGCTCAAGGTCGGCGAGCAAACGATCGATGCGGTTTTCAACCATGCTGGGCGGCAGAGGATACTCCACCTTCGCCACCAGCTGGTCCAGAAGCTTCTTCTGCGCCATGGACTTGTTCAATTGCTCACGGCTTTGCAGGTAGCTCTTCTCAATGGCTTCGCGCATCTTCTCAACGGACTCGAAGCCCCCGGCCCGCTTGGCCACCTCATCGGTGAGCTCGGGCAGAATACGCTCCTTGATGGCGTGCAGCGTGGCGCGCATGGTGAGCGTCTGTCCAGCCATGGCGGGATTGATGAAATCCTCCGGGAAGGTGATCTCGCATTCCCCGTTCTCGCCTGGCTTGAGGGTTTTGAGCAGATCCTCAAACTCGGGCAGGGCCTGCTTTTCGCCAATGGTCAGCTCGAAATTCTCTGCCTGAATGCCCTGGTACACCTCGCCGTCCTTGTAGGCGCCGAAGGTGATGACCACAATATCCCCTTCCTTGGCCAAACGGACCTCGGAAATGGGCTTCACTGTGGCGGCATTGCTCAAAATGCGCTGTTCGACTTCCGTGATCTCCTCCGGCTTCACCTCGGCCTTTTCAACGTCCACGGCCAAGCTTTCGTAATCCGGCAAGGGGAAGTCCGGCGCGACTTCAAATTCGATGGAATAATTGAGCTCCTGGTCGCGGACCAGTTCCTTCGCGTCCACATCGATACGCGACAGGGGCATGACGCCCAAGGACCCAAGGGCCTCGTTGATCTGGTAGTTCACCAGATCGGTTGTGGCCTCCTGGTAGATCTGCGTCCGATACTTGCTTTCAACCACGGAGGATGGGGCCTTGCCGCGACGGAAGCCCTTGATCTCGTAACGGTGGCGGTACAGGGCCACGGCGGTGGAAAGGGCGGCGTTGACCTCCTCCACCGGGACCGTGATGTTGATTTTGCGCTTCACCGGAGAAAGTTCTTCAACCTTGTATTCCATTGACTTGCCGTCCTCCTGGGATGTCAGCCCGCATCATGGACGCGGGACGCGTTTTTGTGTTCTTGGTGCGAGAGGAGAGACTCGAACTCTCACGGACGCGGCCGCTGGATCCTAAGTCCAGTGCGTCTACCAATTCCGCCACTCTCGCCCTGCGGGCCTCCGAAAGCACCGCCAAAAGTCCTGTTAGATAAGCGGGGGGCGGCAAACTGTCAACACGCGCGGAGCGAAGGAACACGCACTGCTACAAGAGGTCCAGCACGCGCCGGACCTTGCCGATGAGTTCGTTGGGGGCCGTGGCCAGGATGCGGATCATGGCCTCCTTGCCCGTTCCTCCACCGTCCACAACGGCGTCCACGGCGTGAGGATCGGGCGAAGCGTCCAACGCGGCCTGGGTGCCCCAATCCATGGTGCCCCCCTCGTGGCCCAAACCGTCTGTCGGCTCGTCGCCGCGGTCGAAACTGGCGCAGACGAGGCCCGCACGGCGCACCGCGACCAACACCGAGTCGTTGCACGCGATATTGAGGGCGCAGCAAAGCCTTGAATTGGACTTGCGGGCCGCAAGAAGCACGCGGGCCATGTGCGAGGAGGCGCCGAATTCCGGACCGCCCGCGAGGATCACCTCGCCGCGACGCGTGCAGGTAATGCGCCCGGCGAATCCGGCGATGTCCATGGCCGACATGGCATAGGGCAACGCCAAAACAAGATTGGAACGCACTTCGGGGATAAGTTTGGCGAACCGGGGCAGCAGGGAAAGCACCCTGCCCGTCTCGGCCAGTTCGTCCAGAGTGGCCAGTCGGGCCTGCTCCCGCAGCAAAGGAACGGCGTGGTTGGGGGATCCTCCACCAGCGCCGACGGAGTAGCTGGCCCGCAATGCGGCCTGCAGGTACTGCTGCGCCTTGCGCACGCTTGCAAGCATGTCGTGGCCCTTGCCCAGACTGGCGGCAATGGCGGCCGAAAGCGTGCAGCCGGTGCCATGCACATTGCGCGTATCCACCCTGCCCTGCATCAACGGCAAGGGCTTCTGGCCCGGCGTGGCGTACCAGTCGGTGGAGGCCGGGGAATCCATGTGCCCGCCCTTGATGAGCACGGCCTTTGGTCCCAGCGCGAGAAGCCGCTCCGCAGCCTCGCAAATGTCCCCGGGCGTCTTCAAGACAAGCCCGGTGAACAGCTCGGCCTCCGGAATATTGGGGGTAAGCAGGTCGGTGATGGGGAACAGGTGGCGGACCATGTCCTTCACGGCGGACTCTTCGAGCAACCTTGCGCCGGACTGGGCGACGCACACCGGGTCCACCACAAGGGGAAAATCCCGCCGGGCAAGCCTGGAGGCGACCATCTGGATGATCTCCGAAGAAAACAGCATCCCGGTTTTTGCCGCGCGCACGGTGAGGTCAGAGAGCACGGCTGCAAGCTGCTGGCCGACGAAATCAGCCGGAACAGGGTGAATGCCGGTGACTGCCATAGTGTTTTGAGCCGTCAGCGCGGTAATGACCGACGCCCCGAATCCGCCAAGCATGGAAATGGTCTTCAGATCGGCCTGGATCCCTGCTCCGCCGCCGGAATCGGACCCGGCGATGGTCAGGACGGTGGGATTCTCTTGCATGGATCGTGTCCTTAGGGGAGAAGCATTGCGGGATGCTCCGGATTCAGCGATGCGCTGCGCCAGGCGGAAGGGCCAATGGCCAAGGCGGCGCAAGTGCAAAAAGGCTAGCTGCCGGTGCAGGTCATCTTCACGTAGTCATCAAGGGAAACGCCGCCCCAAGCCTTGCTGGTCCAATACGCGGTTGCCCAGATCATCAGCGCTGTGGCCTGCAAATCACTCAGTCGGCGCAGCTTTATCTCCAGATTGCTCCGGCTTGCGCCATGGGTGATATGCGCTTCGTGCTCATCGCAGGCGCTCTCAACCCGCAGCATCAAATAGGCCTGTTTGGACTGGTTGGGCAAAAGGCGCACGTCCCTATGCGCTTCCAGTATGGTCTTGAGTTCCGCGGTAGTGAATTCCACCGACACGCCGCGAATCATCTTGAAAAAGACGTCCACCGCCCACGGCAGAATAAATTCGGCGCCAGCGCTCTTGGTTTTAAAGAAGTCCTTGAGCCACTTTTCGTGGTCGGTGCTGATCCTGGCGGCGACTTGCGGCATGTTTGCTCCTCCGGATATGTCACGGGAGAATATGATCTCCCCTATCCTATATGATCGACATCAATCAAGAGTTAATCTAGAGCAAATCCTCATTCTTGCTGAAAACATTCACGCAATTGCCGAAACATGCGGACCAGGTGCACATGGGGAACAGGCGCCCCCCCAACGCGCATGGCCATGAGCACAGCCACCCTGTTCCCGCTCGGCGTCCGCATGGGACGGACCCGCAGTACGTAAGAACAACAATGGCCAGCAGAAATGACCCCGAAGCTCAGGCTCCAGCCTCCCGCCTCCTCGTCCCAGAAGGAGGCGACGACACGATCCGCACCCCAGCCGACTTCAACCAATCGAATAAGCCCCGACAAAGTCAGCGGGGTTCCTTGCGCATCCGTTACGCCGAGATACTCCCCCTGGCGGGAGCGCAACACCAACGGACGGAGGAGAATCTCGGTCGGAGGACTGCCGTGCGCCGGAACATGTTCCCTTGCGGTGCGAGCAAGGCGGATTCGCTCCCGTTCCCCTTCAAGGGCCCGATGCAACGCGCGTGTTTCCGCCTCAAGTTCCAGGATCCGCTTGGCCTGAGCGGCTTGCCCCTTCCTGTACGCCTCATGCGTCCGGTCAAGCTCGCGACGCAAACGTTCCTGGGCTTCCAGGCTTTCGGCGACTTGCCGACGGGAAGCCCCACCCTGCGGGCCACCATCCGGAAATGTGGACGCCCTGCCTAGGCGCATGGAGAACATGGGCTTGGGCGCATCCACTATCGCAAAGACACCGGGAAGCTCCCGCTCCCCCTCCTCGCTCGAGCAATCGGATGCGCACATGTCGGCTCCCCAGGCCACAGGGTTGAGGCGCATGACCTGCCTTTCGCACTTTTGGATATGCCTATCCCACCCAACATGTGATGTCTAGACTTTTTATATAATCGAGAGCAACGAAAACAGCATCGCCGATTTCGTAGCCACATTCTGACAAAGCGGCCAGAACAAGCACCTGCGGTTGCTAATGATTCCATGCAAAACAAACATGTTGGATTGTGGACCCCAACCCTATGACGCCGCCATCATGGACTCCTGGTTTCGGAGGGCTCATATGGAACGGGAGCAAAACCAGCACGACCGCGGTGCCCACGCTCGGACTTTGGCGCATTCCCGCTCATGCTCTCTATGTTCCCTTTTTGCGCTCTGCGAAACGGAAATCAAAATGTGTCATCGAATCAGCAGTATACCCAGGTAGCCACAAGCAACAATGGAAAACCGCTGGACGAATGCCGCCCGCAAATGGCAAGTACGCAAACGGTACGCACAATGCGACTGCGGTAAACACTCGCAAGGGCGGGATATGGCAGGAATCATCAAGGTAGAGGTGGCCGAAGGCATCACCTTTGTGAGCATCCCTGAGGCTGACCTGCATATTCAATGCGGCTGTCCGGCCGACAGCGTCAAGCACCTCATGAAACGTGGGCTTATCCGAAACTGCATCCGCGATGGGGTGCGTTACGAGACGGGGCCGAACGCCATTGTGCTTTCCGACGTGCATATACAGAACGGACGTTTTTCAAATCTCTCGGAATTTCCAATTCTGCAAATGTTCTACCGCCAAGGGCGCATCATCCCCGGGCACCCCAACAATACGGGCGTAAAGCCCGTTCTTGTCGGATTGCGCAAGCAGGTCGAAGCCCAGATGGAGTACATCTATCGCGGGAACTACGGCCTGGTGAGCGAAGAGGAGATGATCTCCGCTGGCGCATCCCCTCAGGATGCGCGCGACATGATGCGACTCAAGCTGCGCTTCGCTTTCGGCAAGATCCGCCGCATGGACGAATACCTGGACCTGCTCGCCCTCGAAGACGGCCCACTTGAAATCAGGAACGATGTATTCATCCGCCGCCTGCGGACAAACGTCTTTGAAATCAGCCACGGCAAAAACTCTGTCCGTGTGGACCTGAACCCACCCGAGCAGCCTGCGCAAGCCCCCCCGTACACGCTCGGCTACCACCACATCCCTCGCGACTATTTTTCCGTTCTGCATTCGGGAGAAGGCGACGGCTGGGACATCAACCGTCCTGCCATGGCCAGCATCCTGCTCTTTCAGGGCAAGGTCTATCTTATCGACGCCGGACCGAACATCACCTTCAGCCTTAACGCTCTCGGCATCAGCGTCAACGAAATCGCAGGGATATTCCACACCCATGCGCATGACGACCACTTCTGCGGGCTTCCGGAGCTCATGCGCGCCGATCACCGCATTCCATACTTCGCGACACGACTTGTCCGCGCCTCGGTCATCAAGAAGCTGGCCGCGCTCTCCATGATGCGCGAAGAGGAATTCGACCACTATTTCGTGTTCAATGACCTTGTCGCGGGACAATGGAACGATGTCGACACCCTTCAGGTAAAACCGGTGTTTTCGCCGCATCCCGTCGAAACCACTGTGATGTTCTTCAGGACGCTGGATCGGGCCGGGTATCGCACCTATGCCCACTTGGCCGACATCGCGAGCCTGAAGCTCCTGCGAACCATGATCGGTCATGATGAAGACGCACCTGGGATTTCACACGAGCTCTACGACGCAGTGGCCGCAAATTACCTTGCTCCGGCGGATTTGAAGAAGCTCGACATCGGCGGTGGCATGATACACGGGGACGCCGAGGATTTCGCCAAAGACCGGAGCCGCAAGATCGTTCTGGCGCACACGTCGCTTCCCCTCACGGGAAGGCAAAAAGAAATCGGCTCAGGAGCGCCCTTCGGCACGGTCGATGTGCTCATCCCCGCTCACCAGGATTATGTTCGGTCCTACGCCTTCCACAGATTGACGGAATACTTCCCCACGGTACCCGCCTCTTGTCTTCGGGTATTGCAAAACAACCCCATCGTCACCTTCAACCCGGAATCCATCATCCTTCACGCGGGCAACAAGGCGGATTGCGTCTATATGCTGCTCACCGGGCAAGTGGAAATGCTGCACTCCCGCCGCAAGGTGTACAGCACCTTGTCCGCTGGGGCCATGCTCGGAGAGCTGACGGCCATGACCGGGAAACCGTTGGCCGAAACCTACCGCGCCGCGAATTTCGTCCAAGCGCTGCGCATTCCCCTGGACCTGTACAAAAGCTTTGTCCAGAATAACAGGCTTGCTGAACGCGTCACCCAATTACTTGATATTCGAGGGTTTCTCCACGGAAACCGCCTCTTCGGCGACGCCATGTCCAGTTCAAGACTGAACGCCATCGCCTCGGCCGTAACCCCCAGCGAACACGCCCGCGAGGCCGTCTTGAGCCGCAATGGCTCATCGCACCTCACCCTTGTCCGTTCCGGCGCGGTTGATCTCATTTTTGCGGGAAAGGTTGTGGAACGCCTCAAGGCAGGAGACTTTTTCTGCGAAAGCACCGTCCTCTTCGATATCCCCTGCCTGTTCAAGGCGGTTTTGGTGCGCGATGCCGTGCTGTACCATATCCCCGCTGCGGACCTTGCCGATGTGCCCATCATCCGCTGGAAATTGCTGGAAATATATGAAAGCCGTCTTGAGAAGGCGCTGGCGATCGGAATGCACGAATCCCCGCTTGCCTGGCACGAAGAGTATTCCCTGGGCGTGGAGTCTCTTGACAACGACCACCAGGAGCTATTCGGCACGGCACGTGAGCTGCTTGATGTCCTTTTCGGCACCAACACAACGCGTGATCCCGTGCAGCTCTTCAACACCCTGATTGGAATGACCGTCCGTCACTTCAAATCCGAAGAAAACCAGATGCGTAGCGTCGAGTACCCCGGCGCTGGTGAACACATTCGTCACCACGAACGGATTCTTTCGCTCCTGAGTGCCTTCGGCCAGGATGTTCAGCAATTCCGGCGCACCTCTCGCAAGGAAGCCGTCGCATTCATCAAGGACCACATCCTTGCGCACGTTCTGACCACAGACCGCCAACTTGGCGCCTACATCAGAAAAATCACGGCGAACCTCTCCGAAGCCTGACAGCAAGCAGACATTTTTGTCATCACCTGCGTCTCGGCTTTGCGAAATTTTACAATTTCGCAAAACTGTTGACAGAAACGCCATTGCCAAAAATCTCAACCACCTGATATTCAAGAAAAATTAATTTTGGCCCGCTTCTTGATTAGGCTGGTTGGTTTCAGTGAACGCTGAAGGCCGGTGACCTTTCCGAAGGCTCACCGCAGCAGAACGGTTCCGGGCCGATGCCAATGGCGACCCCGCTATTGGGCACAGGTCGGCATAGACGAAATACGTAGTACATTTTTGCAACACAGACCAACGCCACCATCTACAGGAGTCAGCCACCATGAGCGGAATCCAGGCACGCCTCAACGCCATTTCGGCAGTCATCAACTACAAACCTGCCCATGCGCCCCTGAACTTCCACGACACCAAGCCTACCGAAATTTTCGGCTCCAACGTCTTCAGCGAAAAGGTGATGAAGGACCGCCTGCCCAAGGATGTCTACAAATCCCTCAAGAAGACCATAGAGTTGGGCGAAAAGCTCGACGCCACCATCGCCGATGTCGTCGCCAACACCATGAAGGACTGGGCCATCGAAAAAGGGGCCACCCACTTCACCCATGTGTTCTTCCCGCTCACCGGCATGACGGCGGAAAAGCATGACGCCTTCCTTGTGCCCGATGGCAAGGGCGGCGCCATCGCAGAGTTCTCCGGCAAACTGCTCATCCAGGGCGAACCCGATGCCTCCAGCTTCCCCTCCGGTGGTCTGCGCTCCACTTTCGAGGCCCGTGGCTACACAGCCTGGGACGTGACCAGCCCGGCCTACATACTTGAGAACCCCAACGGCACCTTTCTGTGCATCCCCACCGCCTTTGTCTCCTGGTCCGGCGAGGCCCTGGACAAGAAAACGCCGCTGCTGCGCTCCAATCAAGCGCTCAACAAGCAGGCCAAGCGCGTCCTCAAGCTGTTTGGCGTCGAAACCAAGCTTCCCGTCACCTCCTATGCCGGCCCGGAGCAGGAATACTTCCTCATCGACCGCAACTTCGTGTTCTCCCGGCCCGACCTGCTCATCGCCGGCCGCAGCCTGTTCGGGGCCAAGCCGCCAAAGGGGCAGGAATTCGAGGACCAGTACTTCGGCGTTGTGCCGCGCCGCGTGCTTTCCTTCATGATGGAGGTGGAGCGCGAACTGTTCAAGCTGGGTGTGCCGGTCAAAACCCGCCACAACGAGGTGGCGCCCAGCCAGTTCGAGATTGCCCCGATCTACGAGGCCGGAAACATCGCCACCGACCACAATCAGATGGTCATGACCACCCTGCGCAGCGTCGCCAAACGGTATGGCATGGTCTGCCTGCTGCACGAAAAACCCTTTGCCGGGATCAACGGCTCGGGAAAGCACCTCAACTATTCCCTGGGCAACGCCGATTTGGGCAGCCTTTTCGATCCGGGCGACACCCCGCACGAAAACGCCATGTTCCTGGTCTTCTGCGCCGCAGCCATCCGCGGTCTGCACAAGTACGGTGCTGTGCTGCGCGCCACGGTGGCCACAGCCTCGAACGATCATCGCCTGGGAGCAAACGAGGCTCCCCCCGCAATCATGAGCATGTACCTGGGCGAGCAGCTCTCCGACGTGTTCGAACAGATCAAAAAGGGCAAGGTCAACGGCTGCAAGACCAAAGGCCTCATGCACATCGGCGTGGACACGCTGCCCCCGCTGCCCATGGATCCGGGCGATCGCAACCGCACCAGTCCCTTCGCCTTCACCGGCAACCGCTTTGAATTCCGGGCCGTTGGCTCTTCCCAGTCCATCGCTGGACCGCAGGTGGCCATCAACACCATCATGAGCGAATCCCTGGACTTCATCGCCACGGAACTGGAAAAGGCCACCAAGGGTGACGACAAAAAGCTGAATGCCGCCGTTCAGACCCTGTTGCAGAAGATCATCAAGGAGCACGGGGCAATCGTGTTCAATGGCGACGGCTACTCCGATGCCTGGCACAAGGAGGCCGCCAAACGTGGTCTGCCCAACCTGAAGACCACCCCGGACGCGCTGCCGGTCCTGACCACCAAGGAATGCATCGAGCTGTTCACCAAGTACGGGGTGCTCTCCGAGGCCGAGCTCAGAAGCCGTGAGGAGATCTACCTGGAGCAGTACTGCAAGACCCTCAAGACCGAGGCGAACCTTGTCGTCCGCATGGCGACCACCATCATCTTCCCTGCGGCCATGCGCTACCAGAGTGAACTCGCCGCCGCCTGCTGCAACCTCAAGACCATCGGGCACGATTACAAGATGTCGGCCCTGGAGACCGTGACCGCAAAGCTGCGTGGAATGCAGTCCGCAGTCGCCAAGCTGGAGAAGCTCCTTGAGCATGAGGCGGACGGAACCCATGCGGAGGCGAAATTCCTGTGCGACAAGGTCCTGCCCGGCATGACCGAAGTCCGCTCCTTCGCCGACGCCTTGGAAAACGTTGTGGCCGACGATCTGTGGGCTCTGCCGAGCTACCAGGAGATGCTCTTCATCCGCTAGCGCGCCTCCCAACCCCTCACAAGACAAGGCCGCTCCGGTTGGAGCGGCCTTTTTCGTGGGGAACGGGGAAACCGAAACTCGGTCATCAGTTTTGCGGAAGGGGCAAATCAAGCGGAGGAGCGGTCTGCCAGCCTGGGCCGTCGAAATGCCACCATTCCGTGGACAAGGGCTCGAAACCCTGCTCCGTCATGGCACGCTCCAGAATGTCGCTATTGCGCCGGGCTTCCGGAGACGCCGCAAGACTGCCGCGATGGGCCTTCTCGCTGAAATCGTCAAAGCCGGTGGGCATGGGCAGTTCGCGGCCCTGCGCGTCTACAAGGGTTACATCGACAGCGGCGCCACGGTTGTGGCGCGAGCTCTTGACGATGACGCCATTCTCGCGGCGCGGCTCCAAGACATAGCGCTCATCTGGCATAATAGCCCAGAAACGCTGCTGCACAGAAAACGGACGATAGCAGTCGTATACTTTAAGGCCATAGCCATCGGCCTTGAGCGCCTTGTGCACTGCGACAAGGCGTTTGGCGATGTCGGTCAAAAGAAAGCAGCGCCCGGAAGGGTACACGGCCTTGCCAGTAAAATTGTTGGACGTGGCGTACCGCATGTCCAACACAATGTCAGGCTCAAGCCGGATAAGCTCAACAAAACCTGAGGCCTCAAGCTGCGGTTCCTCATGGCCTGCGCAAAATAGAACGTTCGGGGCGCACAAGCACACGCAGAACAGAGCAAATGCGGTAAAACCCCTTGCGACCGCGCCAGTTCTCCCGCGTTCTACTTCTTGCCGCGCTTCTTCCACAACTCCATCTCCTTCATCTTCTTGCGGCGATCACGCTGGAGCGATTTGCAAACAAGAGGCATGCCTTTCTTGTACCCATACTTCTCGCGATATTCCGCAGGGGTAAGTCCATGAGACGCCAAGTGTTTCCTGGTGATGATCTTGAACGACTTGCCGCACGCACAACACGTGATGGTTTTCTCTCGTACGCATTTTGAGGGGTCGCATGAGGCCTCGTCATCACTGCTCACCGGCGAGGAATCCTCGGCAATGGCCTGGATGCCGCGGACCAGTTTCTTGACCATTGAGGTTATCTCCTCTTCAGTCATGGTCCGGACACTGGCCTGCGCCTTGACGATCTCCAACGCTTCCTTCAGATAGTCATCCATCGCGGTCTCCTGTTTGGCTTGCATACAGTGTTTCGTGAATCGACCTTGCATGGCTTTATGCATCACAATAGTCGATGCCGTATCATCGGCGCAACACCACGTCAACACATGCTTCGAATTCTTGTTGCGCGGCGTGAAACAGTACAGGGGACGAAATGGCGATACGTTCGGCGTCGACCAAAAAAGAAGGGCCGCCCAAAGGCGACCCTCATACGGAACAAATCAATCCAGCAGACTATTTCTTGAGCCAGCTCATCATGGAACGAAGCTTTGCGCCCACGACCTCAATGGCGTGTTCGGAAGCGATGCGGCGCTTGGCATGAAGCACCGGCTGCCCAGCCTGGTTCTCCAAAATGAACTCGCGGGCGAACTGGCCGGTCTGGATTTCGGTGAGGATCCGCTTCATTTCCTTTTTGGTCTCGTCGGTGATCACCCGGGGACCGCGCGTAAAATCGCCGTACTCAGCGGTATCGCTGATGGAATGGCGCATTTTGGCCATGCCGCCCTCGTACATCAGGTCCACGATGAGCTTCATCTCATGCAAACACTCGAAGTAGGCCATCTCCGGCTGGTAGCCAGCCTCGACCAGGGTCTCGAAGCCTGCCTGGACAAGAGCGGTGCAGCCGCCACACAGCACGGCCTGCTCACCGAAAAGGTCCGTTTCGGTCTCTTCGCGGAAGTTGGTCTCAATGACGCCGGAACGGGTTGCGCCAATGCCCTTGGCGTACGCCAACGCGATGTTCAAGGCGTTGCCGGTGGCGTCCTGATGCACGGCCACAAGCGCGGGCACGGCGCCGCCCTCGGTGTAGGTGCGGCGCACCATGTGGCCGGGGCCCTTGGGGGCGATCATGATGACATCCACATCCGCAGGCGGCTTGATCTGTCCGAAGTGGATGTTGAAGCCGTGCCCGAAGGCCAGGGCCTTGCCTGCGGTGAGGCAATCCTTCACCTCGTTGTCGTAGATGAGTTTCTGCAATTGGTCCTGGGCCAGAATCATGATGAGATCGGCCTTCTGGGCAGCCTCGCGGGCACTCACAGGCTCAAAGCCGTGTTCCTTGGCGAGTTTCCAATTGGGGCCGCCGGGGCGCTGGCCGACGATGACGTTCACCCCGGAATCGCGCAGATTCTGGGCGTGGGCATGGCCCTGGCTGCCATAGCCGATGATGGCCACGGTTTTGCCCTTCAAAAGCCCAAGATCAGCATCGGAATCATAATACACTTTCATGACTTCTCCCTTTTCATTCGTCGGGTGGCCCCGGCGTTGTTGGCTTATATGGTCTGAGTAGAGCGCTTCATGGCCACCATGCCTGACCGGGAAATCTCCTTGACCCCGAAGCGGGTAAGCAGACCGATGATGGCGCCGATTTTTTCGTAATTGCCAGTGGCCTCGATGGTAATCTCGTCGATGCTGACATCCACCACCTTGCAGCGGAAAATGTCCACTGTGCGCAGAATCTCGGCGCGGTTGGCGTCCGTGGCGTTGACCTTCAAAAGCACCATTTCGCGCAGCACGCTCTTCATCTCGGTCAAATCGACAACCTTGATGACGGTGATGAGCTTTCTGAGTTGCTTGACGATCTGTTCGATGATCTGCTCATCGCCCTCGGTGGTGATGGTCATGACCGACATGCCGGGGTCCAGGGTCGGCCCGACGTTCAAGGACTCGATGTTGAAACCGCGTCCACTGAACAGACCCGCCACGCGGGAAAGCACGCCAGGCTCGTTTTCAACTGTAACAGACAACGTATGTCGCATGGCGTATCTCCTAGACGAGCAGCATGTCGGTAAGTGAGGCGCCTGCGGGCACCATGGGGTACACGTTCTCCTCCTTCTCGACATGCACATCGACAATGACCGTGCCTGGAGTTTCCAGCGCCAGCCTGAGGACAGGCTCAAGCTCCTCGGGCTTGGTGATGCGGAAGCCCTTCGCCCCGTATGCCTCGGCCAACTTCACGAAGTCGGGCTGGGCCTCCATGCAGGTTTCACAATAGTTGCGCTCGTAGAAAAGCTCCTGCCACTGGCGCACCATACCAAGAAACCCGTTGTTCAGAATGACGATTTTGACTCCCAGCCTGTTGCACACGCTGGTTGCCAATTCCTGAATGTTCATCTGGATGGAGCCGTCCCCGGCGACATCGATGACCATCTTGTCAGGGCAGGCCAGTTGCGCGCCGATGGCGGCCGGGAAACCATAGCCCATGGTGCCCAGTCCGCCAGAGGACAGGAAGGTGTTGGGCTTGTTGAAGGTATAGAACTGCGCGGCCCACATCTGATTCTGGCCGACCTCCGTGCAGATGATGGCGTCCCCGCCTGTGAGTTCGTGCAGCTTTTCCACCACGGACTGGGGCTTGATGGCTCCGTTGCCGGGCTTGTAGGTCAGCGGATGCTCCTTGGCCCACACGCCGACCTTGGTGATCCAGGGCATGTGCCCGCCCTCGAAGTCGTATTCCGCGAGGCTGGGCTCCAGTTCCTCCTTCAGCGCCTCCAGGGCGAGGCGACAATCGGAGACCAGCGGTACGTGGACGCTGACGTTTTTCTGGATGCTCGTGGGGTCGATGTCGATATGCACAAGGGTGGCCTTGGGAGCGAAAGTGCTCACCTTTCCGGTCACGCGGTCATCAAATCGGGCGCCAACGGCAAGGACCAAATCAGCGTTGTTGACGGCCATGTTCGCGGCGTATGTTCCGTGCATTCCCAGCATTCCAAGCCACAGGCGCTTGTCGTCTCCGGGAAAACAGCCCAGCCCCATGAGGGTGGCCGTGACGGGGATGTGCAGATTCTTCGCCAGCCAGGTAAGGGCCTCATGCGCCTTGCTGGAGATGACGCCGCCGCCAGCGTAGATCAGCGGACGCTCGGCATCGCGGATGAGCTGCGCCACCTTGCGAATCTGCCCGGCGTGCGGCTTGTAGGTGGGATTGTAGCTGCGCATCCGCACATCTTCCGGCCAGGCGAACTCGGTGCGGGCCTGCATCACATCCTTGGGCAGGTCCACCAGCACCGGCCCGGGGCGGCCGGATCGGGCAAGATAGAAAGCCTGGCGGATGACATGCGCCAGATCCTTCACGTTTTTCACAAGATAGTTGTGCTTGGTGCAGGGCCGGGTGATGCCCACGATATCCACTTCCTGGAAGGCGTCGTTGCCGATGAGCGGAGTGGGCACCTGCCCGGTAAGAATGACCACAGGGATTGAATCCATGTAGGCCGTGGCGATGCCTGTGACGGTATTGGTAGCGCCTGGGCCGGAGGTGACCAGACAGACGCCGACCCTGCCCGAAGCGCGGGCGTAGCCGTCGGCCGCATGGATCGCCCCCTGCTCATGACGCACAAGGACATGCCTGAAGGAGGCGTTCGGCAACTCGTTGTAGATGTCGATAACGGCTCCGCCCGGGAACCCGAAAACAACCTCCACTCCTTCACGTTTCAGACATTCAAGCAGGATTTGAGCTCCGGTGAGCTCCATAGCGCTAGGCCTCCTGTTGACGATACTTATCCAGCAAGGCTTGCAGTTTCGTCTTTCCGGCAAGCTTCTTCTTCTTCAGCTCCTTGATCTCCTGTTCGACAACGGGGCTTAGGAAAGGCTTGCCTTCTAGCTTGACGATCATCTTTTCATAATCCTGGTGCTGCAACCAAAGGGCGCGCAGTTCGGAATCCTGGGTTTCAAACTTTTCGATAAGGGCGCGATCCTGTGCTTCCATGTGTGGCTCCTTCAGTTGGAGGTTGCCCGCCGGCCTGGTCCGCCCGGACCCGAGGCCAGATCGGCTCTTTCTCAGCACGCACTCGAAGCGTCTTCTTCCGGGACGTCTGTCCGGACGCAAGCGCCACCTGGCTTCGTTTAAGCCCCAACAGGGCCGCCACATACTCCACCAGCGAGGCGTTGGCCTTATTGTCCACTGCGGGCGCGTTCAGGCGAATCTTCAAGCAGTCCTGGTGCATTCCGGCCAGTTCATCGCGCTTTGCTCCCGGCTGCACCCAGACCTGGACCCGCCATTCCCCCTCTCCCGCAGCGCGGACATATTCAGGGGTTGCCGTTCCCGTCAAAGATCACTCCGCTTTCCGCAAATATTTCAACTTCGATTCCAAGGTCTCAAGCCTGTTCTCGGCCGGATCGTCGGATTCGAGGATGCGCAAATGCGTTTCCAGCAGGCCGCGCAGCTGGATATCGAACTGGCTGCGCTGCCGTTTCAAATTTTCAATATCTTCATAGAGTTGAGCAAGCCGGTTGTGGCCCTGCTGCACCATGCCCTCGGCCTTGGCGCGGGCCTCATCCAGGATGAGTTGGGCTTCGCGTTGCGCTCCGCCCTTGATGTCGTCGACCATCTTCTGCGTGCTCATGAGGGTGTCGCGCAGCGTTTCGTCTCTCTGGCGAAACTCCTCAACGCTGGCCTCCATGCGCCTGACCTTCTTGATGAGGTTCTTGCGCTCCTCGGCCACTGCGCCCAACATCTCCGCAACCTCGGCCATGAGCTGGTCGACCTCTTCCGGAGCATAGCCCCAGAGCTTCTTGGAGAACTTGCGGTTCAGCAGGTCAATCTTGGAGATGGTCACATCCTACCCCAACAGCGTGGAGGCGAGAGCCCCCATCATGCGCGCGTTCATGGCCATGTCGATCACAAGCCGGTCAAGCAGGGCCGTAACAATCTGCACGCCAAAAATGACGACTATGGGGGAGAGGTCGAAACCTCCGACCACGACAAAGGGCATCCAACGCCGGATGCGCCAGTAGAGCGGTTCCGTGGCGTTGCGCAGAAAGCGCACGATGGGATTGTACGGATCCGGGTTCACCCATGAAAGCAACGCGGACACGATGACCACCCACATGTAGCCGGTAAGCAGGATGGACACCAACTGCACGAACTTCACCAGAACGATCATCAAATACGACATCAACCCTCCGCAACACAGTGGCGCCGCTATTTGCCGGGCACCCCGCATGTGCCTCCCTTGTGGCACAGCGAAGGCGAAGAATCAAGTCCTTACGGCATGGCCGCGCGCTCCGGCCAGGCCCGCCGCAGCGCGTCGAGCAGGGTGGGAAAGTCGGGAACAAGCAAGGCCGCGTCAAGGTCCGGATTCTTGAAAGACCAGAAGTCCACCCCGGCGTTCTTGGCTGTGTGCTCGTCCACGCTGGAGTCGCCCAGAAAGGCCACATCGGCGGGGCCAAGTCCCCAGGCTTCCAGAATCTGCCGCACCCCGTCCGGGTCCGGCTTTGGCGCGGCGGTGTTGGCCACGGTCATAACCGGATCGAAGTAGCCCCGCAGATCAACGGCCTCGAACACCAGATGCACCGTGTCCATACGATTGGTGTCCACCGCAAGCAGAAAGTCCGACTCCTTGAGCCAGCCCAGCAAGCGGCGGATGCCAGGTTCGCGTGTCAGAAACGGCAGCATGTCGCGGTAGTCGATCTGCGAACGGAAGGCCAAGGCCTCCTCGTAATGCTCGGCTGGCACGATGCGCCTCAGGGAATCGTACACGTTCTGGATGTGCGTGTACTGCTCATCTTCGGGCGTCATGGGCGGCAGGCCGAACCGCGTGCGGTACTTGTTGTAGTACACCACATTGGCCCGAAGCGAATCGATGAGCACGCCGTCGCAGTCGAAAATGAAGCCCTTGTAACGCCGCAAGGCGGAAACATCAGGGGAGAGGTCGAGAACAACCATGTGTGCGCCCTACTCGTCCTTGGCGCCCGGCTTCAAAACGCCAAGGGTCACCATGGAGGCCAGCCACGACTTGTTCGCAGGGACATTCCCAAGCCCCAGGAACCGCCACAGGGGCGCACGGTATACGCGCTGCGCGCCAGAAATGGCTTCCAGAGGCCCCTCGGGGATTCCGGCCTCGGCCAGTTCGTCGGCAATACTGCCCACGTCCGTGCACAGGGCTTCGCCCGGCATAAGCAGGACAAAACTTTCCAACAGCTTGCGCCAGGGCAGGGGCGTATGCTCCGTCTGAGGCAACGTGAGGCCGGACAATTCACGCCCAAGGGCCAACGCGTCCTGGTCGGAGTCCTCGTCAACAACCTCAGGCCCGGCCGCGACACTTTGGCCCAGACGGCTCCAGGCGTTTTTCAGCCGTTCCTCCACGCTACGCAGGTCCAGCATCCTTTCCTCAAGACTCCAGGCCAGCAGCAGCAGCACCTGGGCCTGGCGCAAGGCGGCGCTTTCGGGATCGGCCGCCTCGACACCGCCAACGCCAAGCAGACTGCGCTCCACCTCGGCCTGCACGGCAATGCCGCCTTCAGGCGAAAGCGCTCCGACAGCGCCCGCCAGGCTTTGGGCCAGGGCATCGCCGGGATTGGCCTGCTCCTCGCCGAAGCGCAGCAAATCGGCAAGCAGGGCCCGCGCCGTGCGTGGATCAAACGGCGACAAGGCGGACCGGACCGTCTCGATATCGGGCGAAGTGCCTTCAGAACGTTCCCGGATGGAAGACAAGGCTCCGCGAACCGTGGGCAAGCCAGGATCCAAAAGGCGGAGTCCGGCCGCCAAGTGCGTGCCCATACGGGAAGAAAGCAATTGCGGGTGCATATATGGAAAATACAATGGCATGGGTACTCCAGTGCGGGTTCACGCCTTGGCGCGCAGGCGATAGTTGATGCAATGCCCCGCGCACATGGGCAGGCGCAACAGACAGATATCCACGAACAAGTGACGGCATTCGGGCAGTGCCTCCGCGGTTGTCGGCACGTACTGCGGGCAAACGACGCCTTCACTCACCATGCGCTCGAAACGCGCGCTCCACAACCGCATGAGTTCGGTCTCGTCAAGCCCGAAATTGTCGGCCCGGTTCAAGAAATCATCATACGCGGCCTCCCAGCCGAGTTGGACAACGCAGCGGTAGTCCTGGTTCAGGCCGGGGTTCAGCTGTTCCTCATAAAGGCAACGTCCCTGGTAATAGGAACGGCACCCGAAGGCAGGTAAACGGACAAGAACATTTTTCGCGTGTTCAGACACTTGCGATCCCAGCATCCTGCCATTCCATGGTGCGATCCCCGAACGAGAGAATACGCTGGCGCAATGTGGATTGTAAAGCCGCAGCCCATGCAAGGCATTGACCTGAACCAGGGCGGCAGGTAGACTTCATGCACAATAAGGAGATTCAAATGGGCGGACTTACAGGAATTCTAATCGTCGTCATCGTGGCGCTCATCATAACCGGCAGCCACAAGCTGCCGGACCTGGGGTCCGGTTTGGGACGTGGCATCAAAAACTTCAAGCGGAGCTTGAAAGAGCCGGATGAAATCGACGTGACCCCCCAATCTGCTGAAAAAGATAGGGATAACAAGCCCAAATAGCACCAAGCGCCATTACACTCGCGCCTGACCGTTGTCGTTGTGCGGAAACATGCGCAGACCGACGACCAGATAATACGCCCCGCTCAACGCCGTGAGCACCGCGACTGCACAAACGAGCCATTTGTGTATATCGGGATGAAAACGCATCATGCTATGTTCGACCATCACCAGCAGCACAAGGGATATCTGCACGGTGGTGGCGCATTTGCTGATCCATACCGGCTTGATGCCCCGCTTCACGTCCACGCCGGAATAGTGCAACAGCGCCAGCCCGCCCACGATGAACAGGTCGCGGCTGACCACGAGAATCGCCAGCCATTGCGGAATCCAGTCCTGCACGGCAAGGCAGGTGAAGCTGGTCACAAGCAGGATTTTGTCTGCGAGGGGGTCCAGTATGGCGCCGAAAGTCGACCTCTGCTTGAGCAGCCGGGCAAGGGTTCCGTCCAGGGCGTCCGTGAGCCCGGCAATGGCGAAGAGCACCCAGGCCAGATCAAGCCGCTGGTCCACAAAGGCCATGACAAAGCCCGGAGTGAGCATGATTCGCGTTACCGTGAGCAGGTTCGGAATCGTCCAGTTGTTTTCGCGTAAGGGAGGGGTCACCGCTCCGAACCCCCGGCCTGCTCCAAAAGCGAAAGGCCTCGCTCCTTCAGGGCGGCGTCCAGCCGGTCACCAAATGACTTGGGGTTCGCCACGCGGCAGCTGAACACTGCGGAAACTCCGGCGGCGCCGATCTGCAGTTGATTCAGACAGGGGTCCTGCACGTCTTTGTCCCACCCTGCGAGCACATGCAGAAACTCGACGACTCCGTCCGCGTTGGAAAAGCCGACGATCTCCATCTGCCGCTTCCCTGGACCGTGCAGACGCTCGTCAACGGAAAAATACCGCCCCCAGACGTCGAGCCACAGGGCGGGCAGGCTGGAAGAATCCGCCGCGATCATCACCTGACCCTGGCGCAAGACCGCCTTGTAGTACCCCTGGGGCACACGCTCCACCGTGACTTCCGGCAGTTGAACGCCCTGACGCGGCTCGTCGAGCCCAAGGAGCACGTCCTGCTCCCGCATCAGATTGGCGTCCTGTTGGGAAACTCCGGCGCCGCGGTGCAGGGTACAGCCGCCGGGGTGCCGCTCACCGGACAAGAACCCCAGGCGCAGCACGGTCTGTCGCAAGGCGTGGCGGTTGGTCTCCACATCCAGCTCAAGTTCCACAGCAGGACCTGCCACAGGGGCCGAAACGGATGCGGACGCAGGCTGTGGAGCCGATGAAGCGTGGGCTTCAAGCTGCGGCTGTGCAACTTCCTGATAGGTTTGCACGAACTGAAAAGAAATGGGGGTTAGGTACGCGCGCAGGGCGTCCAGACGCTTTTCAGGCGGGGCATGGGACAGAAGCCGCAGTGCGTCAGCCAGCACGGCCTCGGCCACCCCGCGTTCCAAGGCTTGCTGCCGTCCCTGGGAAAGCGGCAAGCCGACATCGGAAGCGGCGCGGACGCGCACCCGTTCGGCCTGGACGGCCTGGGGCCACGCGATGAGCACAAGCAGCAGCGACGCCAAGCCAAGTCGAAGAACAGGCAGGACCGACCGGACGACGGACGAAACGGCCCTCCCGCTTGCGGCCCAAGCCGCGCATGGCGTCTTCAAAGCGGTCATGATTGGCATCCATACACCACAACAGCCACATGCACAACGCCGCCAATGCGGGAGAATTCCATGCCCCCCTGCCGACTTGCCGCGCGCGCCGCTATGGGCTACTGCTTCGGAAATGCCATATACCCCCGGAGACCAACCATGAACCTGTACCTTATGCAGCACGGCCCCTGTCTCCCGCAGGAAGTGAAGGCCAACCAGCCCCTCACGCCGGTTGGGCAGGACCAGATGATCAGCGCTGCAAGGGCCATGCGCATCATGGGGCTGTGGTTCGACGCACTCCTCGCAAGCCCATTCCACCCCGCCATGCAGGCGGCCTCGATCATTGCCGAAGGCATGGGCTATGCTCCGTCCAGCGTCACCAGCTTCGCAGCGCTGCGCGGGGACACGCCTCTCAAACACTGCCTGGAGCATCTGCGCGAATGCGAACGCCATCAATCCGTGCTGCTCTGCGGAGAAATGCCGCTGCTGGGCGCACTCGCCTCGCATCTGCTCACATCCGGTCCGAAGCTCTCACTCGCTCTCGAAGGCGGTTCGCTGCTCGCCATCTCGCAGCCCAGGCTGGACGGCCGCAACGGCACGTTGCGCTGGCTGCTCCAGCCGGGGCAGATGCAGATGATCGCCGCAGGATGACGACTAGTCCTGCACGCAGAGCAGTTCGTATTCCTGCCCGGTGATGCACGCCCCGCCCGAGTCCGTCACCTCGTAAGTGTTCTCGACCCCGACCATGCCCAAACCGCCTATGGCCTGCTTGGGCTCCAGAGCGAAAACCATGCCCTTCTCCACCGGTCGGTCGAACCCTTTGGCTATGGCAGGCCAGCCGTCAATGGCCAAGCCGATCCCATGTCCGAGAAAGGGCACCTTGTTGGACCCAAGCCCCATGAACCCCTCGGCGAAGCCCGCTGTTTCTGCCCAGTGCAGGCAATGCGCCCAGATGTCGCTCACGCGGGCTCCGGGCTTGAGCTGTTCCGCCGCCCAGGCCTGCACCTCCACACAAAAATCGTGCGCCGCCTGCACCTGCGCTGGAACGGTGGAGCTATGCCCGCCCCAGTAGAGCTGTGTCTTGTCCGTGTGGTACCCCTCAAGCTGAAAGCCGATGTCCAGGGCCAGCGGCTCGCCAGCCTTCCAAAGCTTGCCCGCATAACCCATGAGCGGCACGGCCGGATGCTCGCCGCGAACGCCAAGCGGCCCGTTGAAACTGCTGGGGTAGATGCCGGAATCCCCGGCGGAGACATGGCCCAGGAAGCACTCCTCGCCAAAAGCGCTCATGCGCAGAATCCCTTGATGACCAAGCTCGAAAAAGACGGCCCAGGCGGTATGGGCGATCTCCCGTTCGCTCATGCCGGGCCGGATAAGCTGCGGCAAGACATCATGCAGGGCCATGTGGTGGCGCTCGCCGCAGGAGCGCAAAATGCGCAGTTCCCACTCGCTCTTGAGCGACTGCGCCACGGCCAGCACCTGGTCGCCGGAAACGAAGCGGTGCGCTCCAAGGCGTGAGCGCAGCATGTCGCCAAGTTGCCAGGACAATCCGCCCATGTCCACGGCGATGGTCGCGCTCAAGGGCGCCCCGGCTTCTGCGGCCAGCACGGCCAAGTCCTTGTAGGAACGGTATGTGGCCAGCGGGATTGTCGGGGCCTCGAGGGCGGCGCGGCCCTCGCCCTTGCGCAGCATGAGCAGCGGCTGTCCCTCCCTGGGCAGCCACAGGCAGCCTGTCCCAAGTGTTCCTGTCAAATAGTAGATCGCAGGCCGCGCGAAAACGAGCAGCCCGCCAGCGTCCGGGACGAACTCGTCCAACAGCTTCCGGCAACGCTCGTGGCGCAGGGTCAGTTCCTCGGCAGGGATGGTGGCGAGCGCTTCGAACATGTGCATCTCCGTGCCCGGCAGGGCGGGTCTAGGCAATTGCGGCGTATTGCGCTACAAGATCCTGCGCCGCAGCGGGCGGACGGTCCGCAGTTTCATGCGGCGCGGCACAAGGACAGGCATGATATACAACGACAAAGAGCTAGCCTCGCTGATCGGCCAGGTCAAGACCATCGCCGTGGTGGGCGCCAAGGACAAGCCCGGCCAACCCGTAGACATGGTCGGACGCGCCCTCATCGAAGCCGGATTCCAGGTGATCCCGGTACACCCCAAACGGTCCACGGTGTGGGGTCTGCCCGCATACCCAAGCCTGGCCGATGTCCCGTGTTCTCTCGATCTGATCGACCTGTTCCGCGCCCCGCAATACTGTCCGGAGCACGCCCGAGAAACCATGGCCCTGGCGAGCCGCCCCCGCTGCTTCTGGATGCAGACGGGCATCGCAAGTCCCGAAGCAAGGGAGATCCTCAAGGGGTCTGGCGTGTTCGTCGTTGAGGACCGCTGCCTCATGGTGGAACACAAACGGCTCTTGGGCGGCGGCCGCAATGGCTGATGCAGCGTTCACCTGCCAACGCTGCGGGCATTGCTGCCAGGGCGAGGGAGGCATTGTGCTCACCGCCAAGGACAGATCTCGCCTGGCAACGCACCTTGGCCTTGCCGAAGCCGAAATGCTGGAGCGCTATGCCGAGCGCGCCGGGGCCAAGCTGCGCCTGCGCACGGGGGAAGATGGCTACTGCGTGTTCTTCGTCCACGGAACCGGCTGCGGCGTGCATCCCGGCCGACCGGACATCTGCCGCGCCTGGCCGTATTTCCGGGGCAACCTCGTGGACGAGGCCAGTTGGGAAATGATCCAGACCGACTGCCCCGGTGTGCGCAAGGAGGCGGGACACGCGGCCTTTGTCCGAGAAGGGGTGTCCTATCTGCTTGAAAACGGGCTCATCCATGCCCCCGGTCCGGATGTGCCACACGCCCTTGTCATCGGCCGCGATTTTGACCTTTCACACCCGGACACGACCGAAGAGGGCTGATGGACGTACGGGACTGCCAACGCATCCTGCAAGTGTCGCCTGGAGCGACCCTTGACGAGGTCAAAGCGGCCTTCCGGAGGCTGGCCTTCAAGCTCCATCCAGACTTGAACCCCTTCCCCAAGGCCGCCGAACAATTCCGGGAACTGAACGAGGCCTACGTCCTGCTTTCCCACGCACTGAAGGACGAACCAAGACGGGAGGCGCGGGGCAGGCCCAAGCCGGGGCCTGAAGCGTCGGCCGGAACGGCAGAAAAAGTGCGCAAGGCCCGCGCCGAAAAGGCCTACGCCAAAGGCTCGTCCCAGGCCAGATCCGCAAGCGCGTCCTCAGGGCGGGCGACCGGACGCGTCTTCCAATTCCGAGAAGAAGAAGTCCTGCGCGACCTGCTGACAGACCCCTTTGCCCGGCAGGTGTTCGAGGACATCTACAGCCAGCTCAAGCAGGGGCGCCCAGAAGCCGCCAGGCCCCAAGCCCAGACGCCGCCGCCTGTCTGGCGGCCAACGCCGACGCCCCAGGCGCAACCGCAAACCAAGCGCCGCAAGCTCGAACTCACCTGGGGCGACAAGACCCTCGGCCTGGATCTGAGCAAGGGCATCGTGGGCGGAGTCAAATCCTGGCTCAGAGGGCAGTTGGACGACGAGCAGACCGTCTTCTATCCCGCCTTTGCCGTGGGCCCGGGCAAGGTGCTGCGCCTGACGGTCAGTTCGCGGTTCGGCGAAAGCCGCACCGTGGAGGTCACCCTGCCCCCGGATTTTGTGGTGGGCCGCCCGGTTCGTCTCAAGGGATTGGGCCGCAAGCTCGGTCCTTTTACGGGCGACCTGTACTTGCGGGTCCTTGCGAAATAGGAGCGGTGCGCGCCCTTGTGTTCCGCGCCGAAATTGACTAGTCGGCTGGTGAACGTACGCGTCTCCGACGCGCCACAGCTGCATCAAGGAGCTCGGAATGCTCGCCATTCTTGACTATAAGGCCGGGAACCAGACCAGCGTGCGCCGCGCCCTCGACCACCTCGGCATCGAAAACATCATCACAAACGATCCCGATGTGCTGTCAAAGGCCGACGGCATCATCTTTCCAGGCGTCGGCGCAGCCGGGCAGGCCATGGACGAGTTGACCTCCGAGGGGCTCGACGAAGTCCTGAAGAGCCTCATCTGGCAAGAAAAGCCCCTGCTCGGCATCTGCGTCGGCTGTCAGATCCTGCTGGACTACTGCGAGGAGAACAACACCCGCACGCTCTCCATCATTCCCGGCGAATGCAGGCTCTTCAACCCGGCCTGGACCGAGCCGGACGGAACTCCCATCCGCGTGCCGCACATGGGCTGGAACCGCGTGGCCCTGAAAAAGGACTGTCCGCTCTTCAAGGGAATTCCCGACGAAGCCGAATTCTACTTCGTGCACAGCTACCATCCTGCGCCCAAGCCCGACTTCATCATCGCCGAGACCAACTACGGCGAGGACTTCTGCTCCGTGCACGGCCGCCCCGGACTCTGGGCCGTGCAGTTCCATCCGGAAAAGAGCGGCGCTCCAGGCCTGAAACTGCTCAGCAATTTTCATGAGTACTGCCTGGAGGCCAAGAATGCTCAGTAAGCGCATCATCCCCTGTCTCGACGTGCGCGATGGCAAGCTCACCAAAGGCGTAAAGTTCAAGGACAACGTGGACATCGGCGATCCGGTGGAGACCGCGCGCCACTACTATGAGCAAGGCGCCGACGAGATCGTCTTCTATGACATCACCGCATCGTCGGAAGGCCGCGGCATTTTTCTGGACGTGGTGGAGCGCGTGGCCAGCCAGATTTTCATTCCGTTTTCCGTGGGCGGCGGCATCAACAGCGTAGCCGACATGCGCGCCGTGCTTGTGGCCGGGGCCGAAAAGGTCTCCGTGAACTCCGGCGCGGTCAAGAATCCGGACATTATCAGCGAAGGCGCGGCCGCCTTCGGCTCCCAATGCGTCGTGCTTGGCATGGACGTGAAGCGCGTTGACAAAAGTGAACGCATCCCTTCGGGCTTCGAGGTCGTCATCCACGGCGGCCGCAAATTCACCGGCATGGACGCCCTGGAATGGGCCAAAACCGGCGAAGCCCTTGGCGCCGGAGAAATCTGCCTGAACTCCATCGACGCCGATGGCACCAAGGACGGCTACGATCTCGACCTGACGCGCCTGGTGAGCAAGAGCGTGCGCATCCCCGTGATCGCCTCCGGCGGAGCGGGCAATCCGCAGCACATGGCCGACGCCTTCACCACGGGCAAGGCCAGCGCGGCGCTCATCGCCTCCATCGTGCACTACGGACAATACACCATCCGCCAGATCAAGGAGCATATCGCAAACCAGGGCGTGCAGATGCGCATGGTCTGGTAGGCTTTTTAATAACCACGGCGGCCAAACGCCGCACACGCCATGAATGATCTTCTTCGCCACTATGCCGAAGCCCTGGAAGCCTTGGACGCCCAGGGCCTGCTGCGCAGACTCCCCCCTTCCCCGCTGGGCGGAGCGGTCGATTTCTCAAGCAATGACTATCTTGGCCTTGCCCGCAGGCCCAAACTTGTAGAAGCCGCGGCAGAGGCTGGACGGCTTTACGGCGTGGGTGCTACGGGGTCGCGCCTGCTCTCCGGCAACACGCCGCTTCATGAGGCTTTCGAGGCCCGCATCGCCACGGACAAAGGCTCCGAGGCAGCGCTGGTGTTCGCCTCCGGATACCAGACCAACGCGGCCTGCATCGCAGCCCTGCTCGACAAGACCGTGCTCGGCGCGGAGCCGCTCGTTTTCGCCGACAGGCTGAACCACGCCAGCATGCATCTGGGCTGCGCCCTGGCCGGGGCCAGGCAGTTGCGCTACCGCCACCTGGACCTGGAGCATCTTAAAGTCCTGCTTGAGCAATACGAGGATTCCCCGCTTCCACGCGTCATTCTTACGGAGTCAGTGTTCGGCATGGACGGCGATCAGGCCGATGTGGCGGCCCTGCAATCCCTTGCCGTGCGCCATGGCGCGCTTTTGTATGTGGACGAAGCCCACGCCACAGGTGTTTTCGGCCCGCGCGGCTATGGCCTGTGCGAGGCCGTAGGCCTTGCCCCGTCCACTGTGGTCATGGGCACCCTGAGCAAGGCTCTTGGCGTCAGCGGCGGCTACATCGCCTGCTCGCGCCTCGTGCGCGACTACCTCGTCAACAAGGCTGGCGGCTTTGTCTTTTCCACCGCGCCCTCCCCGCTTGTGCTGGGCGCGGCCCTCAAGGCCTGGGAAATGCTGCCGCACATGGGCGCGGAGCGCACCGCCCTGCTTGACCGCGCACAGTCCCTTCGCGTCGCCCTGCGCGGCATGGGGCTCGACCATGGTGCATCCACCACGCACATCGTTCCCGTGATCCTGGGATCCCCGGAACGCACCATGGCCGCCAAGCAAACCCTCGCGAACCACGGCATCCTGGTCTCCGCCGTACGGCCGCCAACCGTGCCCCAAGGCTCCTCCAGGCTTCGCCTGGGGCTATCGGCCGCCCACACCGACCAGGACATGGCGCGGCTTCTGGCGGAGCTGGCCCGCGTATGACCGGGCTGGTTTTCCTGCATGGTTGGGGGTTCGGGCCTGAAGCCTGGAGCCCCTGGGCGGATGCATTCCCCGAACGGCCTGTGGCGCTGCTCGACGCGGGCTACTACGGTCCGGAACGCTACGCCCTTCCCCCGTGTCCTGATGGGTGGATCGGCATCGGCCATTCCCTGGGCTTCGCGCGCTTGCTGGCGATGGACATCCCCTGGCGCGGCCTTTTGGGGTTTGGCGGGTTCCTGCGCTTTTGCGCGCCGGAACCGACATGCTGCGGCGTGCCCCACACCACTGTCGACGCCATGATCGACCGTCTGGAGGGCGACCCGACGGATGTGCTTCGCCGCTTCTTGCGCCGTTGCGGCATGAACGGCATGTCCCCCAGGCAGCCTACGGCAGAAGGACTGTCACGGCTGCGCCGCGACCTGCTGTTCCTGCGAGGCCCAGGCCTTTCCGCCCCGGCCGGACCGCCGCCCACACTGCTGATCCATGCTGCGGACGACCGCATCGTGCCGCTTTCGCTGGCCGAGGAAACCTGCGCCGCGCTCAAGGGCGCGCGTCTTGCGACACTTGAGCGCGGCGGACACGCGCTGCCCTTTCTGCACATGGGGCCATGCCTTTCCATGTGCCGGGAGTTCCTCCATGGCCTTCCATGACCCGACCCTGTCCCGCAGCGCGCAAATCGCCCGCAGCTTCGGGGCCCGCGCGGCGCAGTACGATGAACACGCCCTGCTGCAGCGCCAGACCGCACAGACACTTGCCGACTTCATCGCTCGCAACGGTGGATTGCCTGGCCTGGGGCTGGTGGCCGAGGTCGGCTGCGGCACAGGGCTCTTGTCAATTCTGCTGGCGCGGGAAGCCCAACGGTACCTCGCCACGGACATCGCCCCGGAAATGCTTGCGCGCTGCACACGCCGCCTCGGCGATCTGGACCATGTGGCGTTCGCCGTCATGGATGGGGGAACCCCGGTTTTTCCCGAATCACCAGCCGCCATCGTCAGCAACCTCGCGGCCCAATGGTTCGAGGATCCGGTGGGCGGGCTGACGCGGTTGGCCCTTTGCGCTCCATGCCTGTTTTTTGCGGTCCCGCTGGCGGGCAGCTTCCCTGAATGGCGCGAGGCCTTCCAGGACATCGGCCGCCAGCCAGGGCTGCTCCCCATGCCGAAGAGCGGGGATATACTGCGCGCGCTCACCACGCTTCCCGGTCGCCGCACGCGTTTCGCCACAGAATCCCACTGCCTGCGCTATCCAAACGCCCGCGCCTTTGCGGACAGTTTCCGCAACATCGGCGCGGACAAACCACGGGACGGCTATCGCCCCGCGCCCATCAAGCCCGTGTTCGAGCGCTTTGCCCAGGGCATGGAGTCCACAGCCTTTGTCCTCTACGGCATGGTGAAACAGGAGGGCGCATGAAGATCTTCGTTACCGGAACGGACACAGACGCGGGAAAGACCGTGGCTTGCGCATGGCTGTGCCTGCACTCCGGAGCGGACTACTGGAAGCCCATCCAGTCCGGCTACCCGCCCGACCGCGATGCGGATACGGTCTCCAGGCTTTCCGGCGCCGCCGTCCATCCTGAACGGCACATGCTTCGCGCCCCGCTTTCTCCCCTGCACGCTGGGAGGCTGGAAAACCTGTGCATAGATATTGACGACTTCAGGACGCCTTCCACCACGCGTCCGCTGGTCATCGAGGGAGCAGGCGGAGTGCTTGTGCCCGTCAACGAACGCGCCACCATGCTCGACCTCATCACGCGCCTTGGCGCGCCAGTCATTGTGGCCGCGCGCAGCGGCCTGGGCACAATCAACCACACCTGCCTAACCCTTATGGCCCTGCGGGCGCACAACATCCCGGTGTTCGGCGTCGTGCTCAGCGGACCGCTCCATGCCGAGAACCGCGAGGCCATAGAACATTTCGGAAACGTCAAGGTCGTTGCGGAGATCCCGCCCCTGGACCCGCTCTCCAGGGATTCCCTCGCACGCGTGGCCCCCCTGCCAGGAGCCCTGGACTGGATACGGTGGAAATCATGAAACCCGGAAACATCGTCGACATCGACAGGCAATGCGTCTGGCACCCCTTCACCCAGGAGCGCACGGCCCCCCCGCCGCTGCCTGTGGCAAGCGCCCGAGGAGCAAGCCTTTTCCTGGATGACGGACGTGAGCTGCTGGACATGGCCTGCTCCTGGTGGGTCAACGTGCATGGGCACAGCCACCCCAAGATCGCCGCGGCAATCGCCCGCCAGGCCGCCACACTGGAACACGTGATCTTCGCCGGCTTCACCCATGGGCCCGCAGTGCGCTTGGCCCAGGGAATCGTGGACGCCCTGCCCGCTCCCCTTGAGCGCGTGTTCTACTCGGACAACGGGTCCACGGCCGTGGAAGTGGCGCTGAAAATGGCTTGGCAGTTCTGGCGCAACCAGGGACGCACTGACCGGAGATTTTTCCTCGCCTTCCAGGGCGGTTATCACGGCGACACCTTCGGCGCCATGAGCGTGGGCCGCACCTCGGGATACTACGTTCCGTTCGAGGATCTTATGTGCGAGGTGCGGCATGTGCCTTTCGCCGCCACATGGATCGGGGACGAAGCCTGCGCGGAACGCGAGGCCGCGGCGCTTGAGGAATTGGACGCGTTGCTTGCGGCGTGTGGGGACCAGTGCGCGGCGTTTCTGGCTGAGCCCCTGGTGCAGGGAGCCAGCGGCATGAACATGTGCCGTCCGGAGTTTCTGCGCGCCGTTGTGGAACGGATGCAGGCACACGCGATCCCGGTCATTCTGGACGAGGTGATGACGGGCTTTGGCCGCACAGGCACCATGTTCGCCCTGGAACAGGCGGGCGTGGTTCCCGACCTCGTGTGCCTGTCCAAGGGGATCAGCGGCGGATTCCTGCCTCTTGCCGCAACAGTGGCCAGTCGCCGCATCTACGAATCCTTTCTTGGGGAGGACTTCCACACAGCCTTTGCACACGGGCATTCGTTCACGGCAAATCCCCTTGGCTGCGCCGCAGGCGTGGCCTCCTTGGCGCTGTTCAAGGAGGAAGACACCCTCCGGCGCATAGCCGACATAACGCACGCGCACCGTGTCTGGCTGGCGGATATCGCAACCCTGCCGGGCGTCACCCGGCCTCGCGCGCTGGGGTCCATCGCCGCTGTCACCCTTGGCGACGGCGCCAGCGACTATCATGCCGGCGTAGGCGCGGCGGTCAAGGCAAAATGCTTTGAACGGGGACTGCTCATCCGCCCCATGGGCAATGTGGTGTACCTCATGCCTCCGGCTTGCGTGACCAGAGAGGAACTGCTGCGGGCTCAGGAAGGTCTGACGCGGGTACTCAAAGAAACCGCCACGCTGTATGCGTCCTGAACGCTATGTGGTAAATCGACGAAAACGCCCGCCCCGGCTTTTGCCGAGGCGGGCGTTTTCGTCATACGGAAAAGACGCTCAAACTCAATCAGCCTGGAACAGCCCGCTCTTGCCGCCGCTCTTGTACACCAAACGACAGTCTGTGATGCGAATGTCCTTCTGCACGGCCTTGCACATGTCATAGATGGTGGCCGCCGCCACCTGTGCGGCGAGCAGGGCCTCCATCTCGACGCCGGTCTTGGCGCTGGTGCGGGCCTCGGCCTCAATGCGCACGATGTTGGCGGCTTCATCCAGCTCGAACGACACATCCGCAAAATCCAACGGCAGCGGGTGGCACAAGGGGATGAGCTCGGCCGTGCGCTTCGCGGCCAGAATACCGGCCACCCGGGCCGTTCCCAGCACCTCGCCCTTGGGAAGCGCCTTGTCGACGAGCAGCCGCATGGTCCGCTCGTTCAGAACCACCTCGGCACGGACGCGGGCGATGCGCACGCTCTCGCTCTTGCCGCTGACATCGACCATGCGGGCACGCCCGGTGTCGTCTATGTGCGAGAACTCCTGGCTCATGACTCCCCCATCACTTTTTCTTTGGCTTTCTTGAAAAAGCTCTTGGCCTTCTTGAGAGGCTTGTCCTCCTCAAGGCGGGCGAACTCCCGAAGGAGTTCCTCCTGCTTCGCGGTAAGGCCGGTGGGCGTCTCCACCTTGACCTCTATGAGAAGATCCCCCTTGCGCCCCCCACCGGGATGGGGCAGCCCAAGGCCGCGCAATTGAAACACCTCACCGCTCTGGGTGCCCTTGGGAATGTCCACGGTCACGGGGTCGTCCAGGGTCGGAATCTCGATCTTGTCGCCCAGTGCGGCCTGGACCATACCGATGCTGCGGCGCAAGATGAGGTTCTGGTCCTGGCGGTCAAAGGTCTTGTCCGGCTCGACGGTGATGACGACATACAGGTCGCCGTGGGGGCCGCCGTTGACACCCGGTTCTCCCTCGCCCCGCAAGCGGAGCCTGGAACCATCGTCCACGCCTGCGGGGATGCGGACCTTGAGTTCGCGGGTCTGGCTGGTAATGCCCGCACCGTGGCACGCGGAGCAGTATTTGGTGATGATCTTGCCCCGGCCGTGACAGCTGGGGCAGGTGACGGAGATACGGAAGAACCCCTGGGCCTGCTGCACGGTTCCCGTGCCACGGCATTGGCGGCAGTCGGTAAGTTCCGAGCCGGGTTCCGCGCCGGTTCCCTTGCAGGCCGAACACGGAACGTTCTGGGGAATTTTAAGGGTGACCTCGTCTCCCTTGGCCGCTTGGCGGAAACTGATGTTCAGGTTGTACCGCAGATCCATTCCGGCTTGCGGACGACGCCCGGCCCGACCGGCCCCGGCGAAACCGAACACCTCTCCGAAAATGTCGCTGAAGGCGCCGAAGATGTCTTCCGACGAGGCGAACCCAGACCCGCCGCCGTTCAGCCCATCGTGGCCAAAGGCGTCATAGCGGCGGCGCTTTTCGGCGTCACGCAGCACGTCATACGCCTCGGCCGCCTCCTTGAACCGCTGCTCCGCCTCGGGATTGTCCGGGTTGCGGTCAGGGTGGTGCTCAAGGGCCAGCTTTCGGTATGCCCGCTTGATCTCATCCTCGGAGGCGCTTCGCTGGACGCCGAGGACCTCGTAAAAATCACGCTTGGACATGGGAGTGGAGCTTATGCTTCAGGCGCCGAGATGCCGGCCTCTGGGATGGCGTCGCCCGGCAGAACCTTGGCCTCGGCGATTTCGCGCAGGGCGGTGACCGCTTCCTTGTTGCGCGACTCGATGAGCGGGCTGTAGCCCTCGCGGTACTGTTTGACGCGCTTGATGGCCATCTGCACGATGAGAAAACGGTTGGGAACCTTTTCGAGGCAATCTTCGACTGTGATTCTCGCCATGAAGCACTCCTTGCGTGCTGAGGTGGACTAGTTCTCATCCTGCTGCGGGGCCTTTTGCGGCCACGCAGGCAAGTATCCCTGGACATCTTCAAGAAGCTGGCTGGTGACGGGGTAGTACATCTCCTCCTTGCCGACCTTGAGCCAGCACTGGCCCGCGGGAAGCCGCGGATCGCTGAAGAAGGTGAACGAGGTGACGACAGCTCCGTCTTTCGCCAGCAAATCAAACTCTAAGCGCTGGGCCGCAGGATACCCAAGCCGAGAAACGGGCTCGGCCTCGAACCTCATTTCTTTAAGTCGCCACAGCGTCATGTCAATACCTGGAATGGCGCGTCCCGTATCTCGCTCGGCCCAACCGGCAGGGGTTTTCTCCACCGCAAGGGTCTGGTTATGCGAAACGGAGTAGACACGCGCCCCCTCCACGCGGGAGGAGTCGAAATTCACAACGCCGCGCCACTGCATGTCGTAAGCTTGCCGAACAAGGTTCTTGGCCTTCTCGCGATCGAGAAGAAAACCGGCCGGATGCCGTGTGGAGCGGCCATAAACCTGTTCTGCGTCGAGCGGGGCGAACAGTTCAAGCTTGAGGGGCGCCGTGGACTTGGGCAACAGCATTTCGATGCTGCACGCGGGACGGCCGTTGACCTGCCGATCAGGCCGCGTCAGGATGACATCAGCCGCGATGGCGGTAAGATTGTGGACGTACAGCCGCACCTCGGATGCGGTCACGGTGCTGCCCCGCATGGAGTCCGGAACAGCGAAAATGAACAGGTCATCCTTGCGCTCCATGTCCCATTGCACGCCGCCAGCGCCGACAAGCGTGAGGCGTTGGATGTCCTCGCCGCGCACATCGAGCAGCCGCGTGTCGAAAAAGTAGTCCGAAGGCTTGTCGAAATGGTGAAGAACACTTGCGTCAAGGAGGAACAGGGCCGCAGGGGCCAAAGAACTGTGCGCGTAAATGGCGGCGCCGGTGGGCGTTTCAATGCCGAGCGTCAGGCGCGCTTCCCGGTCATCCGCGCGAACAGGCTTGATGGTGATCTGCACAGTGGAGTCGGCAAGGGCTTGGCCGGCGCCTTCGGAACCGGGGTCGACCATCTGGCGGGGCCGGTTGTGCGCCACCGAGGACAACAGCGCATCAATGCGGGAGACATCCGCCGGGACAGGCGGAGCATCGTCCTCGCCCCCTTCCAAGCGGACCACCCAGCCGGAGGCCTCATGCAGAAGCGTATACCGCTCCTTGCGTGTGGCGACCTCGATGCTCCGGACATCGTCCAAAGCGTATTCCGGCCAAACGCTGGACGCCAGCCTCCGCTCCTGCTGGAAAAGGAAGAACGCTGCTCCAAGCGCCGTCAAAAGCGCCAGAAACAGCAATAGGCCGAAACGGGTTGCGGGGGTGGTCAAAGCTGGCCTTCCATATATAAGGATAGGGGATGGCCGCTGGGAGGAAACTCCACGCGCCATGGGTGGAGGCTTGGGCGGCGCCCCTGCCGGGTACAGTTGGACAAATTACGCAAAGATGAATTCGTTACTCGTGCCCAGCTTGCATGTCAAGCGCAAATAGCCTACACCCGCGCGCACAAAGCCCCCGCGAAGGAGCCACGATGTCCGGCCTACGCACCCTGACCTATGCACAAAAGAAATGCATCAGCACCATCGGCATGTTGATGCAAAAGACCCGGATGCTCGGCCCGGGTGCAAGAATCGGCGTAGCCGTTTCCGGCGGCGTCGACAGCTTCACCCTGCTCAAGGCGCTGGCTGTGCGCCGATCCATTCTGCCCTTCCCGGTAGAGGTCATGGCCCTGCACGTGAATCCGGGCTTCACCCCGGAGAGCCATTGGCCCCTGGCGCGTTGGGTGGAACAGGAAGGCCTTGCGGCGCATATCGAACTGACGGACCACGGGCCGCGCGCCCACTCCGATGAAAACCGCAAAAACTCACCATGTTTTTTTTGCGCCATGCTGCGGCGCAAGCGCTTGTTCGATCTGTGCGCCCAGTACAAACTGACGCACCTGGCGTTTGGACACAACGCCGAGGATCTGATGGTGACCTTCTTCATGAACGTTGTCCAGAACGGCCGGGTAGACGGCCTCTCGGCCAGCGAGGACTATTTCAACGGACGCCTCAAGGTTGTGCGGCCGGCGCTGTTTCTGGAAAAGAAATACATGCGCGCCGCGGCGCGCCAGTGGGGGCTGCCACTGTGGGAAAACACGTGCCCCTCCAACGGCAAGACCCGCAGGACCGAAATCAATGACTGGCTGGAGCTGGAGTTCAGCCGCACCAAAAGCACCCGGCAAAACGTGCTGAATGCCCTCACGCGCTATCAACTGGAGCGCCAGCAGGCCAGCTTGACCAGCCTGCCATGATGGGCTAGGTGAATTGACTCTGGAGGCATGTCAGGCCAAATCGGCGTGCATACCCTAAAAAAACATGTTGTTCGGCAAATTCCACATCGTCATTTTCCGCGAGAAACGCGGCAGCACGCGCAAACTCCAAATGCGCGGCTGGATGCTTCTCGGTTTGGGGCTTCTCGCCTTGGCCCTTGTGGTCGGAAATGCCATCCTGCTCGCAGGCATGTTCAGCAGCGGCAGCCTGGAACGCAGCCTCTCCCTTACGGAAAAATCCGCCAATGAGCAGAAAACCCAACTGCTCAACTTGAGCCAAAAGCTTGTCACCCTTCAAAAAGACGTGACGCGCATCCGTGACTTCGATTCCAAACTCAGGGTAATGATCAACCTTGAGCAGGAAAACACCATGAGCGTGTCCTCCCGCGGCGGTCCCGGCCAGGACATGAACAAGGGCTATCTGCCCATCTACCGGCAGGAGCTCCTTGCCCGGAAAATGAATGAATTCCTGCGGCAGCTCTCGGTGGAGGCGCGGCTCGAGGAAGTCCGGCAGCAGGAGATCATGCAGCGGCTACGCGCCAACAAGGATGTTCTGGAATCCACCCCGTCGCTGTGGCCAGCAGGCGGGTGGGTCACCTCCGGCTTCGGCTGGCGCAGCTCCCCCTTCACAAGCAAGCGCGAGTTCCACAAGGGCCTGGACATCGCGGCGCCGGCTGGAACCCCCATCTTCGCGCCGTCCCGCGGCATCGTCTCCGCCGTTGAGCGCGATCCGGCCTACGGATTGTTGTTGAGCGTCACCCATGGCGCAGGACTGACGACCCGTTACGCTCACCTGCAACGCGTGAACGTGAAGCATGGGCAGGTGGTCCAGCGCGGCGAAGTCATCGCCTACATGGGCGACTCCGGCCGGAGCACAGGACCGCACCTGCACTATGAAGTGCGCGTCGGCGGCGTGCCGGTGAACCCCATGCGCTATATTCTGAACTAGGCGGATTCGGCCCGACGCCTTGCCGCTTTACGCCCCGCCCAAGGTGGGCTACCTTTACGACTTGGCGGCCAGGCATCGTCGGCGCGCGGTGCGCCGCGAACATCTCCAGGCCGTCTTAACGGGCGGCGGGCCATGGACATCTTCAGTTTCGACCCGAACATGGTGCTGAGCTTCTACCTGACGCTGTTCCGCGTCAGCATCGTGCTCTTCATCATGCCATTTTTCGGGGACACACTCCCCAACACCATGAAGGCCGCGCTTCTGCTGGTGCTTACCCTGGCCATATGGCCCAAGCTTTCGTTCCCGGGTTCGGCCTTCCCCGCGCATCCCTTCAACATCGCCATCATGTTCGCAGGCGAAATCGTCCTCGGCATGACCCTCGGATGCATCGTGCGGATGCTCATTGCGGCGGTGCAGGTTGGCGGCGCCATCATCAACTTTCAAATGGGCTTCTCAATGGTCAACTCCATCGATCCGCTGACCGGACAGCAGGAGCCGATGACCACGCACTTCATCTACATGTGCACCATGCTCACGTTCCTGACCCTCAACGGGCATCTGCACCTCATCAAAGCGCTCGGCGCAAGCTTCGACATCGTTCCACCGGGAGGCCTGTTCCTCTCGCCACAGCTCATGAGCGAAGTCATGCTCTTCTCCAAGCAGATGTTCATCCTCGGCGTGCGCATCGCCGCGCCGGTCATCATGGCGCTGTTCCTGGTGGACCTCGCCCTTGCGCTCATATCGCGCACGGCCCCGCAAATGAACATCCTCATCATGGGATTTCCGCTCAAGATCGCCGTCGGCTTTCTGTTCCTCTCCTTCGTCATGGAGATGATGAGCGACTACGTGACCAACTTCATCAGCGCCATGGACCAGGTGATGCTGCACCTGATGCGGTTGGGCTCCAAGCCCATTTAGCCGCTGCGCAAAGGTTCGCGCCATGTCCCGGGAAGATCCGAGCAGAACAGAAAAAGCCACGCCCAAGCGCATCAAAAAGGCGCGGGACGAGGGCTCCGTCGCAAAGTCGCCCGAGGTGGGCAAAGTGGTCGTTCTGCTGGCCGGCGTGGTGGCAATGCGCTACCTGGGCGAATTCTACTTCAAGAATCTCAACGAAGTCTTCCAATGGTTCTTCACCGAAGGCCTGCGCCAGGAGCTCAACCGGCAAACGGTATACAGCATGTTGCTGTGGTCGTTCCTCAAAATCGCGCTCATGGTGCTCCCGGTAATGATCATCATCGCCATTGCGGCGTATGCCGCGGCGCGGCTGCAGGTGGGCAAGCTCTGGGTGCTCAAGTTTCGCTGGGACCGCATCAACATCAACATATTCAAGTCGCTCAAGCAGATGATGGCGAGCCCCGAGACCTTGGTGCGCCTGGGGCGCGACGTGGCGCAGGCCGCAGCCGTCGCCCTGGCTCCCTACATCGTCATCCAGCAGGAGCTTCCCAACCTCATCCCCCTCTTCAACCAGAACGTCATGGGCATCACCAGTTACATGCTCTTGGTCTCCTACAAGATGATCTGCTATGCGCTGGTGCCCATGCTGCTCATCGCCATCGCCGACCTGTGGTGGACCAGGTACCGCTACAACGACAACCTTATGATGACCAAGGAAGAGATCAAGGACGAGCGCAGACAGGCCGAGGGCGACCCGGAGATCAAGCAGAAGCAGTTGCGCAAGATGTTCCAGGTCATGGCCACGCGGCTCCAAACAACCGTGCCCAAGGCCGATGTTGTCGTCACAAACCCCACGCACTATGCCGTTGCACTGCGCTACGATGTCAGCGAATCCCCGGCGCCCATGGTGGTGGCCAAGGGCGTTGACAACATGGCCAAGAAAATTCGCGAAATCGCCATCGAACACGAAGTTCCCATTCACGAGAACCCGCCCCTGGCACAGGCCTTGTATAAGCAGGTGGAAATCGGCGAGGCAATCCCCGAGGAGATGTATCAGGCCGTGGCCGCCATTCTGGCCAAGCTGGCGAAATTCAAGAGACGCCAGGCCTGATTCTCCCCAATCCAGGCAGACGCCCCGCCGGTCTCCAAACCGCCAGGAGCGTCAACAATATGTCCCAGAGCGCCAAATTCGCCGCCATCGACATCGACTACGCGAAATTCGCCAAGCACGGCGACATCATGCTCGCCATCGGCGTCGTCATCATCCTCATGGTGATGATGGTGCCCATGCCCACCCTGCTTCTGGACTTGCTGCTGACGTTCAGCATCTCCATTTCCATCGTTGTGCTCATTACCTGCATGTTCATGCAGTCTCCCATGGAGTTCAGCATCTTCCCATCGCTTCTGCTGGTCACCACGTTGATGCGCCTGTCGCTCAACGTCGCCTCCACCCGCCTCATCCTGCTCCACGGCGACGAAGGCACCTCCGCGGCCGGTTCGGTGATCCAAAGCTTCGGCGAATTCGTGGTTGGCGGCAACTATATCATCGGCCTGGTCATCTTCTTCATCCTCTTCACCATCAACAAGGTCGTCATCGTCTCGGGCATGACGCGCATAGCAGAAGTTGCGGCACGCTTCACCCTCGACTCCATGCCCGGCAAGCAGATGGCAATCGAGGCGGACCTGAACGCCGGGCTCATCGACGAGCCCGAGGCCACGCGTCGGCGCGACAAGATCCGCAAGGAGGCCGACTTCTACGGCGCCATGGACGGTGCGGGCAAGTTCGTCCAGGGCGACGTGAAGGCCGGGCTCATCATGCTCCTGATCAACATTGTCGGCGGCTTTTTCATCGGCGTGTTCCAGAAGGACATGGCCTGGCTGGACGCCGCGCGCACATACACCCTGCTCACCATCGGCGATGGTCTGGTGGCCACGATCCCCTCGCTTATCATCTCCACCGCGTCGGGCATCATCGTTTCCCGCGCGGCGGCCGAGGCCAAGATGGGCGAAGAGTTCCTGGGCCAGCTGACCTTCCACCACAGGGCGCTCAAGCTCGTTTCGGGCATCCTGCTGGTGTTCGCCCTGGTGCCGGGTCTGCCCACCCTGCCCTTCATCACCTTCAGCGTGCTCATCTTCTGGATCGCCCGCATGGCCGAGCGTGCCCACCCGGGGCTTTCCTCCGGCGATGCTTCGGCAAAGGCCAAGGCCGATGCGCCCAAGCTCGACACCCCGGAAGAGGTGCAGTCGCTTCTGCCTCTGGATCAATTGGAACTGGAAGTCGGCTATGGCCTCATCCCCCTGGTGGACGAGGAGCAAAACGGCAACCTGCTCTCGCGCATCCGCAGCATCCGCCGCCAGTTCGCCCTGGACATGGGCGTTGTCATTCCCTCGCTGCACCTGCGCGACAACCTGCAACTCAAGCCCGGCGAATACCGCGTGCTGGTGAAGGGCAACCCCATCGCCTCGGCCGAAATCCTCATCGACCACTTCCTGGCCATGGACCCCGGCGACGCCAAGCACAAGATCGAGGGCGTGGCCACGGTGGAGCCCGCCTTCAATCTGCCCGCCGTGTGGATTCCGGAAGGCCGACGCGAGGCCGCGATGCTGGCCGGGTACACCGTGGTGGACCCCTCCACCGTGGTGGCCACGCACCTGACGGAAGTGTTCCGCCGCAACCTGCACGAGTTCCTTGGCCGACAGGAGGTGCAGGAACTGCTGAACAACCTGGCCAAACGCGCGCCCAAGGCCGTGGAAAACCTGGTGCCCGGCGTCCTCCCCCTCGGCACGGTGCAAAAGGTGCTGCAGAATCTCGTGCGCGAGGGCATCTCCATCCGCGACATGCTCTCCATAGCCGAGGCCCTGGCCGACTATGGCCCGGCGGTGCAGGACGCCAACATGCTCACCGAATACGTGCGGTCGCGCATGGGCCGCACCATCATCAAGGGCTACCTCGCCAGCGACAACTCCCTGCCCATCGTCACGCTCTCCGGCGACATCGACCAGACGCTTGCCGGCAGCCTGCGCAACACCGACCAGGGCGGCTACCTCGCGCTTGAGCCCCACAAGGCCCAGCAGATCATCAAGGCCATCGCCACCGCCCAAGAAAAATGCGGTCGGCACCGATGGCCAGCCCGTACTGCTCACCACGCCGCAGGTACGGCCGCACTTGGCCCAATTGTTGCTTCGCTTCCTGCCGACAATGCCTGTGATCTCGCAGGCGGAGATACCGGCGGATATCAGGATACAGTCCCTTGCAACCGTCAAACTGAGCTGATGCCATGCACGTAAAGACATTCAAGGGAATCGACGCACAGGCCGCGCTGGCCAAGGTGAAGGCCGAACTTGGTGACGAGGCCATCATCCTGAACACCAAAACCGTGCGCAACGCCGCGGGCAAGTGCTGCGAAATCACCGCGGCCATCGACCCACGAAGCGCCGTGCCAACTCCGCGCCAACAGGCCGACGGACGCGAAGCGACCGGCTTTCCCCTGCCGGACGAGACCCCGGCCGACTGGGCCTGCGAATGGCGGCAGATCAAGGACCAGCTCATGGCCCTGGTGAAGCCGCAATTGAACATGGACGAGCTGTCTCCCCGCCAGCGCGTGGCGATCAAGTATCTGGAGCGCGAAGAGGTCGACACCCAGGTGCTTCTGCGCGTGTTTCTGGACCTCAAGGCCGATCCTGAGCGGCCCATTCTGCCGGTGCTGGAAGGTGTGGCTCCGTGTTACGGCTTCGAGTCAAAAAAATGGCAGCAAAAATTCCATGTCTTTGCCGGTCCGCACGGTGTGGGCAAGACCCTTTCCCTCATACGCCTCGCCCTGCGCGAAAAGCACGCGCGCCCCAAGTCCCGCATCTGCGTTGTCGCGGCCGATCAGGGACAAGGCAAAGGCAGGCTTGTGCTCCGGCATTATGCGGACCTTGCCGGGCTGGCCTTCCGCGAAGCGGGCAGCCTCGAAGAGATGCAGGAGTTTTTAAAGGAATCTGAGACGTTCGACATGGCGTTCATCGATCTGCCCGGACTGTGCGGGCAGACAACGCTGGCTGAACGGCTTGACGCCATTGGCCTGGCAAACGGTTTTGATGTGGCTGCGCACCTGGTCCTGGCGCCCTATTTCGCGCCAAGCCAATACGCGCAAATCGCCAGCCGCTACGCCTGCCCCCAACTGAAAAGTCTCATCTGGACGAAACTGGACGAAGCCTGTAGTTTTGGAGCGTTGCTCAACATGGCGCGGCTCACGGAACTGCCCGTTTCCGCCCTGTCCTTCGGGCCTGGACTCAAAAACTCCATCGTCCCGGCCCAAAGCGACATGTTGTGGCGGCTGATCTTCAAGCATACGCTGCCCGGCAATCACGCCGAGCAGGCCGCATAAGGCGAGGAACAATGGCACGCACGGCTCTCCCCCTGGTCTTTTCCGTCACCTCCGGCAAGGGCGGCGTGGGCAAGACCAACATTTCCGTCAATCTGGCTTGCACGCTCACCCGCATGGGCAAGCGCGTGGTCATCCTCGACGCGGATCTCGGCCTGGCCAACGTGGATGTGATCCTGGGACTTGCGCCCAAGTTGAATTTGTTCCACTTGTTCAACGAAGGCATGACGCTCAAGGATATCCTCTTCGACACTCCGTACGGCTTCCGCATCCTTCCGGCCGCCTCTGGCGTCAGCGACATGGTGAACCTCACCACCGGCCAGAAGCTCGACCTGCTGGAATCCATGGACTATCTGGAAGGCGACATCGACCACCTCATCGTGGACACCGGCGCGGGCATCAACGACAACGTCCTCTATTTCAACATCGCGGCCCAGGAGCGCCTGGTGGTGCTCACCACCGAGCCCACCTCCCTCACCGACGCCTATGCCCTCATCAAGGTGCTCAAGCTCAATCACGGCGTGGACCGCTTCCGCGTACTGGTGAACATGGCCAAGGACGAACGAACGGCCAAGGAAATCTTCATCAAGCTGTACAAGGCCTGCGACCACTTCCTTTCCGGCGTCTCGCTGGACATGGTGGGATTCATCCCCACAGATCCCCTGGTGCGCAAGGCGGTGATCAACCAAACCCCCTTCGCTGTTGCAAGCCCCGATTGTCCGGCCAGTGTGGCCATCGCCAAGGCGGCAGAAAAGATCAACACCTGGAAAGTCACGGCAAAAGCAGATGGAAACATTAAGTTCTTCTGGAAAAAGCTGCTCTTCCAGGAGCAGTCCGTGGCGTGAGCTGGAGGCCGGAATAACGGCCTGGGCGCATTTCCCCCCGCGCGACCAGGAGCAGATCGTCCGCCATTACGCCCCCAAGATCCGCATTCTCGCCCTGCGCATGAAGAACAAGCTTCCGCAGAGCGTCGAACTCGGTGAGCTCATCAGCGCCGGAAGCATGGGGCTTTTGGACGCTCTGGGAAAGTTCCGGCCCGAGCTCGGGATCAAGTTCGACACGTACTCGGAAAACCGCATCAAGGGGGCGATGCTCGACGAGCTTCGGCGCATGGACTGGTTCTCGCGGGGGTTGCGGCAAAAGGTCAAGATGATCGACGAGGCCATGCGCCAGATCGAACACGAGACCGGTGCCGCCGCCACACAGGAACAGCTTTCCACCAAGACCGGGCTGTCGCCCAAGGAAGTGCAGAACGGCCTGGAAGCATTGCAAAACCAGATGTGCGTCAGCCTCGACGCCTTCCAGGAGAATTTCGTCGGCAGCAGGGAGTCCCTGACAGAGAACGAACCGTATCAGTCCACGGCCTTCCAAGAAATGGTTGACAAGATCGCAGGGCTCATAGAAGAGTTGACGCCTCGCGAGAAACTCGTCATATCCTTATATTACGGTGAAGAATTGAACATGAAGGAGACCGCGCAGGTCATGGACATCACAGAAGGGCGCGTGTCGCAACTACATTCACAGGCCCTGGCCAAGCTGCGCGACAGCTTCCGCAAACGCTACGAAACCGAAGGCTGAGAGGAGAGAGACACCATGCCGGCAGACAAGAACATGCGCATTCTCGTTGTTGACGACTTCTCCACCATGCGCAAAATCATAAAGAACATCCTCCGCCAGCTCGGATTCAATAACGTTGTGGAAGCCGATGACGGAACCACTGCCTGGGAGACATTGAACCGGGACAACATCGACTTCATCATTTCCGACTGGAACATGCCGCAGATGACCGGCATTGAACTTCTGCGCAAGGTCCGCGCCAGCGAGGAATACGCCAGCACCCCGTTCCTCATGGTCACGGCCGAAGCCCAGCAGGAGAACATCATCGAAGCGGTGCAGGCCAAGGTGTCCAACTACATCGTCAAGCCGTTCACTCCCGAAACCCTGGGCCAGAAGATCGACAAGATCTTCAGCTGATGCCTGCACCCGTAGTGGGGAAGGCGTTTTTTCATGGCTGCTGACCTGAAGAAGGCCGAGGCGGAACCAGGAGCGGAAGCGCCAAGACCGGCCGAAGTCGCCATCGACACAAGCGAAACGACGCGCGGGACGCAGAAGGTCGAACTTGACCTGGAGGACGCTCCCTTTCTGGAAGAGGAAGAGGAAGCCCCAGCCGAACCGGAGAAGCCGACAGCGTCAGTCAGTCTGGAAGCGCCGCCGGAAGAAAAGAAACCGCTCGACAAGAAGAAGCTCATTCTCATAGCCGTTGCGGCACTGGTGCTGCTCATCGGGGCAGGGATTGCCGTCAAGCTGGTTTTCTTCGGCGCCAAGGACTCACCCAAACTCGAAGAGACGAAACAGACTGCCGCAGCCGAGGAACAGGCAGCGAACCAGACAGCGGCCGAACCGGAACCACCAGAGATTCAGGTCCGGCTGGACCCTTTCTGGGTCGAGCAACGTGCGGAACAGGACCAGATACGGTTTCTCATTGTCCGCATTCTGGTGGGGACCAAGGATCCGTCCATCGCGAAGGAGTTTGAGGCGCGATTGCTCCCGGCGCGCAATGCGATTTTTTACTACCTCAAAAACAAGGACGTGCATTTCCTCGCTGATGAGGAAAACACAGAAAAGCTAAAGGAAGAACTGCTGCTCGTCATTAATCAATACGTCACTGACGGCAAGTTCGACACCCTGATGTTCGAGGAATACGTGGTGAAGTAGATGGCCGCCAATCCGCTGGATATGCCCATTCTCATTTCCCAGCTTCCGAACGTGCAGTTGCTGATGGGGCCGCAGCACGCCCCTCACGAGGCCCAGCAAGCGCTTTTCAGCCAACTGGTGGCCGAGAACCAGAAGAAGGCAGAGCAAACCGTACAGGTCACCGAAAAGGGCGAGGGGGCGGAAGCCATGGGCCGCGACTCCGGCGGCAACAAAAACGCTTCCCAGAACAGCCCTCGCCAAGGCCAGCGTCCACCTCCCCAACAATCGGACCCGGCCCAAGGCGCTCCGGCGTCCAATGCGTCCCCCTGGGCGGGCAACATCATCAACGTCAAAATCTGATCCTCAACGGCCGGGCTTTTTCTTCCGACGCTCCGCCTCAAGCCGCTCCGCCTCTCGTTCCGCCTCCTCCTCGTCCTCGCGCTCCTCATTTTCCGTAGGAAAACGTCCGAAAAACCACAGATACAGCCATTTGGCACGCTCGGAGCGCAAGCGGGGCTCGCCAACGCGGCTGCCGCGCCGCGATTTCATACGATCCAGAAGATAGGCCAGCGCAAAGCCGAACAGCAACACGACAAAGGCGAAGATCCAGCCGGACATGGGCGCTTCCTCCTGGCTTTATGGCCAAGAATTTCCACATGCCTCCTGCATAGCGTGTTAAAAACCGAAACGCGAGGGAAAATCCACACAACCGGCGCATTGCCTCTTGCCCCTCAAATGTGCATAATGTTCAGGCAATGCGGACATCGATGCAGAAACTCTCTCACGACAAGGAGTCCATATGCCCGTAGCAAGCGAGTTCACCCTGTTCAGCGGCGGCGCCCAGGGGGCCGAGGCGGAGTTCGGCAGGCAGGCCGAGCGCTTTGGCGTGCAGGAGATCAACTATTCATTCGAGGGCCACAAAATCGAACGAGCCCGAGGCTTGCGAATGCTCACCCAGGAAGAGCTGATGCGCAAGGATGTGAGCCTGACCTACGTTTCCAAACTGCTGGACCGCAACTTCAGCAACGGGCCGCTTATCCGCATGGTGTTGCGCACCATCATGTACCAGGTTGACGCTGGGCTTGAGGTTTTTGTCGTGGGCGCCATTCTCGACAATGGCACAGTCAACGGCGGCACGGGATGGGGCGCGGAATTCGCCAAGATTTGCAACAAGCCCTTGTTCGTGTTCGACCAGGTCAAAAATGGCTGGTTCACGTGGGCGCACGGAGCCTGGGCTTCGGCTGGCGAGCCCGTCATCTCCAAAGCGCATTTCACAGGGACTGGAACACGCTTTCTGGAAGCCAACGGCAAGGCCGCTATTGCCTCACTCTTCGAAAAATCGTTCCCCAGCGCCTGATCGCGCTACGCCTCTTTCCCCCGCGCAGGGCCGCCAGCCACTCATGCTGAGACGGCCCGCGCTGCGGGGCGTGTCCGCAAGGCGTCCATGCGGAGCACAGGATTGCGCAAGTCCCTCCTCTTCAACCCGTCCGAACAACAGGTGCAGTCATGCAGATTTCCGCCCTCCTGCTACTGGCCCTCACCATTACGGAGCTTATGCTCCTTTTCGTGGTCATCGCCTTCTATCTCCGTTTGCGCAAAAGTGAGGCGCTGATCGCCAGAATGCAAACCAAGCAGGAGGAATTCCTGGTCAAGCTGCGCGCCAACGCGCAGTTGGAACAGGAATTGGTGGACAGCTTCGAACGGAGGCAGAATGAACTGGCGAGACTGGACACCCAATTGACGGAACGCGTCGTCGCACTGAACAAACTCCTCAAACAGGCGGACGAATATGCACGTTCGCCGCAATTCCTTCGCCAAGTCATTCTCACAGGGCACAGGCAAGGCAAAAGCATCAAGGAACTCTCCAAGGCCACGGGCATTGGCGTGGACGAGGTGGAGCTGATCATCGATCAAGCAGGGACCTAGGCGAAAAGCCATGCGCATCGGCGGGTACGGCACCGGAGGTTTTCGACAAGACGGCGGGCGCGATCGCGCCGCCTCCTTCCGCGCCCGGCACAGCATCGGCCAACGCATCAAAGGGCGCATTCTCCGCAAGGAACCGAACGGGCTGTACTGGATTCTCGCCGGGGGCGAAGAATTGCTCGCACGGCTGGAAGTGCAGGCGGAACCCGGAAACGAACTGCTGTTCGTTGTGCGTGCCTTGACTCCGGAAATCATGTTGCAGGCACTGCCGGAGGGCATGAGCGCTGCGGATCTGCCGGGCCTTGTGCAACGCTTCCGCGCGGCGCGGGAGGTATTCGAGATACAGGACAGCCAATTGCTTTCAGGCCTCGTTGGCCTCCCGCCCGTAACGGCAGCCCGCGTCGAGGCCTTCCGCGCCGCGCTGGCACAAAACGACGCGGCCTCCAAGCGCCTTGCCGATGTCCTGCGCCTGCTGGGGCAAGTCAACGCCCTGCTCCCTCCGGATGCCAGCCGCACGGCGGCATACGAACCCTGGCTGCTGCCTCAGGCGCGCAGACAGGAGGCGATCCGCACGGCCTCAGGCGGGCTTCGTTTGAGCGCGGTGGATGCCGCGGCTGGCGAAATGGAACTGACCGCCAGCCCCACGGAAGCAGGGATCAAACTCCTGTTCTCCGCGGAACGTCCCGATGCGGCAACGGCAATGCTTGCGGAAGTCGCCACCCTGCTCTGCGGAGAACCGGTCCTGTCGGCCAACGTGACGGGGCCGACGCGTCTGCGCCCCAATCCACTGGGGGGTGTGCTTGCCGAACTCTTCGGCACCTGCCCCTCCTGGTCCTCCGGTGGGCTGAACACCCGCGTGTAACGCGTTTCGGCGTCTCTTGCCCTTCCCCGGCAATTCGCGACCACAAGGGCGCGACAAAAACAGAGATGCCTGTACGGCATCCCTGTTTCAAAAAAACGGGATGGATGAGGGGCTACGCCAGAGCGGGCTGCCCTCGCAGGCCGCGAACCGGCTGGGCAGGTGCGGCGGCAGGGCTTTCCACGGGAAGCGGCAAAACGCGCTGTTCAAGATATTCGGAAGCGTTGTCTTCAAGATGGCGCAAAAAGCTGTTGTTCAAAGCGTGTCCGGAGGCGAACACCTCGAAACGCCCCTGCAGGGGCAAGCCCATGATGGCCATGTCGCCCACGAAGTCGAGAAGCTTGTGGCGCACAAACTCGTCAGGGTAGCGCAAGCCATCGGTGTTCAGCACGCCGAACTCGTCAAGAACAACGGCGTTGTCCAGGGTGCCCCCAAGGGCCAGGCCGTTGGCGTGCAGATACTCGACTTCGCGCAGGAAGCCAAAGGTGCGCGCCTTGGAAATCTCCGACGCGAAGGCGTCCGGGGTTACCTCAAGGCTGACATTCTGACGGCCGATGAGCGGATGGGCGAACTGGATGGTGTAGTCGACAAGAAAACCGTTGTGTGGAGTGGCTTTGACGAATTTTCCGTCCCGCTCGAACGTCACGGGTTTGGTTATGGCGAGAACCTTGCGCGGCTTGCTTTGGCGGCGCAGCCCGGCCTGGTTGAGCAGATAGACGAAAGAAGCGGCGCTGCCATCCATAATGGGCAGTTCGCGCCCTTGCACCTCGATGCGGATGTTGTCGATGCCGAGCCCCCGCACTGCTGCGAGAAGGTGCTCGACGGTCGCGACATGGTCATGGCCATTGCCCAGGCTGGTCGCCAGCCCGGTATCCACAACAAGCCGCGGCTTGGGGCTCAAAAACGAAGTGCCGGAACCGCTGCGCAAGGCAAAAAGGATGCCGGTGTCCTCGGGCGCGGGGCGCAGCACCAATTCGACCTGTTTCCCGCCATGAAGGCCAATGCCCGTGCAGCGTACTGTATTCTTTATAGTTGTCTGATGCATACATCCTCCGACGAAGGCCTTTATGCACGGAGGATGCCAAAGAACAAAGGTTAGACAACAGCTTGATTTTAAAGACAATCACAAGAATACGACAGAGCGTTCCGCTGTGTGTTTTCCACCACTCTCGTCGCATCCACGCGACACGTTCACGACAGAATGCCGCAGAGATGCGAATGCCGCTCCACGGAAAGCAACCGATCGAGCCCGGCGTGGTCGGGAAGTATCCGGGCATGATCGAAGCCACACGCAGAGCCCCTGACAAGATCAAGAGCCGCCCTCCCCTGACCGCATCCAATCTCGCAAAGCAGGCGCCCCCCTGAACGCAGGGCGCGCGCAGCGACGGGGAGCAGTTTCCGCAGATGCCAAAGGCCATGCTCTGGACTCACCAGGGCCTGGCGCGGTTCATACCCGCGCACCTCGCGGGACAGCCCGCCGTACTCTTCTTCGGTGACATATGGTGGGTTGGAGACCACCAAGTCCAATGTTCCAGGACGGCAGGCGAACAGGGTGAAGTCGGCGCGCAGGAACAGCAGGCGTTCCGCAACGCCGTTGGCGATGGCATTGGCGCGGGCCACCAGCAACGCCTGTGCGGAGAGATCAATGGCGAGCCCTCGCGCGGCGCGAAACTCATGCGCCAGCGCCACGGCCAAAGCGCCGGACCCGGTGCCGAAATCGGTGAAACAAAGGGGGTGGGCATGGTCGAAGGAGGTTAGGGCTTCCTCCACAATGCGCTCGGTTTCAGGGCGCGGAATGAGCACGTCTGGCGTGACCAGGAGCGGCAGCCCCCAGAATTCACGCTGGCCAAGGATGTACGCGATGGGTTCGCCATTGGCGCGTCGGGCCAAGAGGACGCGGAACCGAGCCAATTCGGCGGGGGGAAACGGCTGCTTGGCGCGCATGACAAGGCCGAGCCGATCACAGCCAAGGGCCATGGTGGCCAACAGCTCTGCTGAGAGACGCGGCGAATCAACTTCCGCCTCGGCCAGGGCGCGGGAAGCGGCAAGAATCTCGGCCTCAACCGTCACCGCTCCCGGAGAAGACGGTCCGGCCATGGGGCTAGGCTCCAGCGGCCTGCTGCTTCAGGGCCTCTGTCTGATAATGGCTGGTGAGCGCCTGGATCAACTCGCCGCAATCGCCATCCATAACGGCGTCCAGCTTGTAGAGCGTCAGGTTGATGCGATGGTCCGTAACCCGGCCCTGTGGGAAATTGTAGGTCCGGATGCGCTCGGAACGGTCGCCGGAACCGACCTGGGCGCGGCGGATGTCCGTCTCAATGGCCTTGGCCTTCTGCTGTTCCTGGTCGAGCAGACGCGAAAGAAGCACCTTCATGGCCTTGGCCTTGTTCTTGTGCTGAGACTTCTCGTCCTGGCACTGGACGACGAGTCCGGAAGGAATGTGCGTGATGCGGATGGCCGATTCCGTCCGGTTGACGTGCTGGCCGCCGGCACCGCTGGCCCGAAACACGTCGATGCGCAGGTCCTCGGTGCGGATGTTCACGTCCACTTCCTCGGCCTCGGGCATGATGGCCACGGTGACAGCGGAGGTATGGATGCGGCCCTGGGCCTCGGTGGCGGGCACACGCTGCACGCGGTGGGCGCCGGACTCCCATTTGAGCTTGCTGAACACGCGTTCGCCGGAAATGGAAGCGATGACTTCCTTGTATCCACCGGTATCGGTTGGGTTGGCGTCAAGCAGCTCGACCTTCCAGCCGACCCGTTCGGCATAGCGGGTGTACATGCGAAAAAGGTCGGCGCAGAATAGTGCTGCTTCGTCCCCCCCCGTCCCGGCTCGAATTTCCAGGATGCTGTTCTTGTCGTCCAGGGGATCCTTTGGCAGCAGCAGCAGCTTGAGCTCGGTGTCCAGTTCCTCAAGCCGAATCTTGATGCGCTCCACTTCACCGGCAGCCATATCGCGCATTTCGGGATCAGAATCCTTGAGCAATTCCTGATTGTCCCCAAGCTCTTGCGACAACGCCTTGTACTCTCTGAACGCCTTGACGATGACCCCGAGGTCGGCGTGGCTCTTCGCCACTTTGCGGTAGCGGTCCTGATCGGAGAGCACCTCCGGGGCGCCAAGCTCCTTCTCCAGGTCCTCAAAGCTGCGTTCGATCTCCTCAAGCTTGGCGAACATCAGGAACAGGCCTCCTCACGCACCGCGCACTTGAGCGCGGCCATGGCCACCTCGATCTGGCTGTCGTCAGGCTCCTTCGTGGTGAGCATCTGAAGGGCCAACCCCGGCCAACACAGCACGCGGCAAAAGATATTTGTGTTGAATTTCCCGGCGAAGCGGATCATCTCATACGCAACGCAACTGACAGGAACCATGAACAACAACTTTGCGGCAACAACAAACACGTGCTTCACCACCGTGGACTCCGGCCTGTACAGCTCAAGCAGAAGCGGGACAAGGATGGTGTGGAGCATGATGCTCACCGCGAGCACGAAAAGCAGAAACGACGTGCCGCAACGTGGGTGCAGCCGACTCTTGGAGCGTGCTTTGTCGACCGAAAATCCGCCGCCGCTTTCGAAAGTCCAAATGGCCTTGTGTTCAGCCCCATGGTACTGGAACACCCGGCGAATATCCGGAACAAGGGAGATTGCGGCAATGTAGCCGACGAAGACCAGCATCTTGAAAAGCCCGTCCCAAGCGTTGAAACTTACGGACTCCACATCGCCGGCAAGCCCCACCCACTGCATGAATGCGGACAAGAAGTGCGGCAGCACAACGAAGAGGCCCAGCGCCACCCCAAGGGCGACTGTCATCGTAAGGACAAGATGCCACGAAGTGAGTTCGCTTTCGCCGTCCTCTCCGTCAACGCTTTGCATGGCGGAAAAATTCAGGGCCTTGATGCCGTTGACGAGCGTCTCCAACAGGACCGGGAAGCCGCGGACAAAAGGCTTGCGCAATATCGGCGCGTTGCTCAAAGAGAACCACGGGCGCAATTCCACAAGAATTTCGCCGTCCGGCTTGCGCACGGCTATCGCCAGCCGGTCCTTGGCCCGCATCATGACGCCTTCTATGACAGCCTGTCCGCCAACGGTGGGGGCGGCCACAACGGTAGGAAGCAGGGAACGTTTCAAAAGACACCTCTGGAAGGTCAAAGGCCTCGGAAAGGATACACCGTCAACCGGCACGCCCGGCAGGCCCACTCCAGATAAGTCCGCCGCGGCCGATGTAAAGACGCCCCAGGGCGCTTGTGGCCGGACAGACACGGGAGAAACAAGAATGCCTCCATTGGGAATCCAACAGAGGCATTCCTTGACGCGCTCGCGGGCGCGCTACTTCTTGGCGTCGGAGACGGCCGCGTACTTCTTGCGGAAGCGGTCGATGCGACCGGCGGTGTCGACGAAGCGCTGCTTGCCAGTGTAAAACGGGTGACAGTTGGAGCAAATTTCCACAGTCACGTCCTTGCCCTTGGTGGTGAGCAGTTCGGTCTCGTAGCCGCAGTTGCAGCGCACCTTGGCGTCGTTGACATTGGGATGGATATCTTTTTTCATGATGCTCTCCGTGGCGTTGTTCACTTGAAGAAGGTCGCTATACGCTCGATGCCTTTGGATTGCAAGAGGCGGTCGGCAAGTTTTCGCCACCAGACGCGGGCGCGGACCTGTTGACTTCATCCTTGGCTAAGGCTAGCAAGGTTTTCTGTTCATTGCCAGCATACAACCATACGGGGGTCCGGGGAACCGGGCTGAGAGGGTCTCTGACACCGGGGCCGACCGTGGAACCTGATACGGGTCATGCCGTTGGAGGGAATGGAACAGGCTGGACTTCCGCCTCTCCCTCACGCGTGCCCTGTCGCTACCGCCCGCCAAGGCGAACACAAGGAGCGCGCAATGTCAATCATCGCAGCCAATACGGCGCTTTCCCAGGCCCTGCACACAGCCCTGCCCCAGCTCATGGAGCACGAACGCATGGGCGAGGCGGAAATCCGTTCCCGCATCGATTCGGGCACGCTTGCCCTGCTGGCGAACCCCAGGCACGAAGGCGTGACGCCGACGCTCATCGGCCAACCCGCTCGCGTGAAGGTGAACGCGAACATCGGCACCTCTCCTGTTTCCAGCGACGGCGCAGGCGAGCTGGACAAGCTCAGGGTCGCCGAAACAGCCGGTGCCGACGCCGTCATGGACCTGTCCACAGCCGGAGACCTGGACGCCATCCGTCTGCGGATGATCAAGGCCACTGCGCTGCCCCTGGGAACCGTGCCCCTTTACGGCTTGGCGCAGCAGTGTACGGATGCCGGGCGCGACCCCGCGGGATGGGAGGCCAGCGAGCTTCTGGCCGAGGTGGCCAAGCAGGCGGAACAAGGCGTCGACTTCATGACCCTGCACTGCGGGCTCACAAGGCGTGGCGCGGAACTGGCGCAGGACGGCTCGCGCGAAATGGGCATCGTCTCGCGCGGCGGAGCCATTCTTGCCCGGTGGATGCGCCGCACGGGCCAGGAAAACCCGCTGCTGACCCACTATGACGAGTTGCTTGAAATCTGCCGCGTCCACAATGTGGTCATCAGCCTCGGCGACGGCTTGCGCCCAGGCGCCGGATCCGATGCCGGAGATCCGGCCCAGTGGGAGGAAGTGCTGACCCTTGGCGTGCTCGCCCGCCGCGCATGGGCGGCAGGTGTGCAAGTCATGATCGAAGGGCCTGGACATGTACCGTTGCATCTGGTGCAGGCCCAAATCCAGGGCATCAAGCGGGCGACTTTCGGAGCGCCGCTCTACGTCCTCGGCCCACTCGTCACCGATGCCGCCGCCGGACGCGATCATCTCGCCGGGGCCATCGGGGGTGCGCTTGCCGCACAGTACGGCGCCGACTTCCTCTGCTACCTCACCCCGGCGGAGCATCTGTGCCTGCCCGATGCCAGGGACGTGCATGAAGGCGTGCTGGCCTCGCGCATCGCAGCCCAGGCCGCCGAGGCCTCCCTTGGACGCCCCTGGGCGATGGAACGGGAGCGAACCATCAGCAGCGCCCGCAACAGGCTCGACTGGAGCGCAATGGCCGGGACGGCGCTGGATCCGTGCCTTGTGCGCCAGCGCTCGGCAGGAATCGAACACGGCAAGGAATGCGGCATGTGCGGCAAATTCTGCGCCATCAGAATGGTTGAACCTGAACGGTAAACCAGCAACGGGCCCAGGCACGCAAAAAAAGAGGCGGGAGCGCGCATACGACGCTCCCGCCTCTTTGCTTGACACGTAGTGCGTTACACGCAGCCAGTGGGCTTGGGCAGGCCGGCCATCTTGCAGGCGCCCTTGCCGGGGCCGGAGGGGAACAACTCGTAGATCTCCTTCAGCTTGTACCCGGTCACCTTGGACAGGATGCGCACCATGGGAGCGATGCCGTTCTTCTTGTAGTAGTCCTGCAGGAAGTCGATGACCTTCTGGTGGTTCTCGGTGATGACGGGGATGCCCTCGCTCTCCTTCACGAACTCCACCCACTCAGGGTTCCATTCCTCAAACTTCAGCAGAAAGCCGTCCTCGTCAACCTCGAACTTTTTTCCCTTAAACTCGAGAATAGCCATTCGTCGTCCTCCTTTAGGATCTTGTGAATAACGCCTCAGCCTTTCCTGTCCAATTCGAGCCGTGAAGAGTCCACAGCCTGTGTTCGTCAAAAAGCTCCTAAAGTATTTCGAAGTCATGGTCAATATGGATGCCGCAGCTATCCCCCTAGGCGAAGAGGCTTAGGCATCGGAAGCCCCGCGGAGTTCATCGAGGTGTTTGCGCGCGTATTCCAGCGACGGATCCAAGCCAAGCGAAGCCTCAAGGCACTGCACCGCCTCGTCGCGCTCGCCAAGGAATTTATGGCACAGGCCAAGGTTGGCCAAGTCCGGTGCGGAACCGCTGTCCAGTGCCAGTACGGCGTGGAAGTCCGCCTTGGCTAGTGCGAACGCACCGGCCTTGAAGCGTCCCACCCCGCGCAAGTTGAAGTACTCCTTCACCTCGGCATCAAGCGCGATGGCGCGGTCAAGATGGTCGATGGCGGCGTCCCAGGCGGATTTCTGGGAAAGTGCATAGGCCTGGTAGAAGGCGCACAAGGCCCGTTCTTCGGCTGCGGGCTGATGCGGTTCGGCCTGCGCAAAAAGGTCCGCAGCCTGATCGATATTCCCCTGGCGCAGGGCCAGCAAGGCACGATAGAACGGCAAGTGGCTGGCGTCGGGCGCCACCTCGGCCAGAACGGCAAGCCCCGCCTCGGCCTCGGCCTCCGGGGCCTCCTCGGCCAGCTTGCGCCCGACAAAAAGCCCCAGGCTGCGGTGTCTGGTCCGCTCGCGGAAATCAAACCCGGGGACAAAGTTATAATTTGCGGGCACGCCGAGATCCGGATGCGTGGTATCCACGGTATACAGCCAATACCCCAAAGCTTTCAGCCCATCCGCAAGGCGGGACAGTTCCACGCGGATATTGGCGTCCTCAACACAGGGGAGATCGCCAAGATCGACTTCCGGTCCTTCAGTCAACCAGGCGAACTGGCCGGGATCGGTGAACTTCCGCAGTCCAGAGGCCTCGTACACGCGGCCGGTCTCGAAATCTCCCGCAAGCTGCGCAATCTCCGTCACGGCGCGCACCGCCGCCTTGACCGGGGAGGCCGCGGTCCCGGCCGTATACACGATTTCGCTTAAGGCCGGGTAGGTCTTGGGATCAAAGGCCAAGGCGGCAACGGTCGGCACGGGCATCCCAAGGCTGAAATCCTTCAAGAGCAGCATGATGCCATTGGCGCGAAACCGTTCGCACAAATCCTTGAGCACGGGGTCGGTAAGGGAATCCTGGCGGATGGTGGGCAGCACAGGGGCATTCCGGTCCACGATGGCCGACACGTGGCGCTCCACCAGTTCGCAGGAACCCTGCAGCACGGATTCCTCCGGAGTATTGCCAGCGGAAGAGCCGTTGAACTCGTTCAAGGTCTTGAACCAGTCCAGGGGAACGGCCACAGCCTCGCCGCTGGCCACGTCCAGCACCTCGCAAAACCGCCAGCGCACAAGGTTCATGAGGCGCCGCGCATCCTCGCGGGTCAGGTCGTCGTCCACGGACTGCCGGATACGGTCAATATCCATAAGGCGGTCGCCAAAACGCTCTTGCGCCTCGTCCCAGGAGCCAAGAAAAAAGTTGTCCGCATCCTCCCAGAAGCTGAAGTAGCTGAAGCGCTCGACGAGCTCCATCAGCGCCGAGGCCTCGGCCTGGTCGGGGCTCGCGCCCTTGCCCATCTGCTTCCGGGTCGGCATCACCGCGCGCGCGGCAGGTCCGCACACGCTCAAAAACACCGGAATCCCCAGTCGGCCGGTGTCCACCCGCCTCGTCTCCTCCAGCACGCCAGGGCATTTCTCCTCCAGCCGCGCCTTGACTCGGGCAACGGTCTGCGCCGGGGCGACCGCCTTGTCCTGATCCGCCGTGTAGGCCTTGAAGCAATCCTGCAACTGAAACATCAACACTCCCCTAAGCGTAAACAAGGGCCGGAAACGCACTCCCGGCCCTTGACGTTTGCGTGGCGCGCTGCCGCACTACCCTTCCAGTTGTTGTATGCCCTCAAGACGCCAGTTGGCCGAAAGGTCGGCGGTGGGACGCGAAAAGTGCCAGACCTCGCGCACCTGCTTGGGCCGCTCCTCGGCCGCGTCCTCACGCATGAGCACATCGAAAAGCACTGTGGCCACAGTGTCCTGATTGTCCTCGCGAAACTCGACCAGCCGCGCATTGACGAGCAGCAGTTCGGTCTTCGAGGGCTGAGGGGCCGCGGAAGCCTGTCGGCGGATCTCTGCAAGGACCTCAGGGGTAGTGAACAGAGCGATGTCGTCCAGGTCCCGACGGTCCCAGGAATGCTGGAGGCGGGCGTACACGGTCTTTGCCCCCTCCAGGAACTCGTGGACGTTGAACCCCTGCGGCACGGCGGGACCGTCGACGACATCGGCGGCGGGCGCCACGCCAAAGCCGCCCGTGGGCTGGGGGGACGCGTTACGGCCACCCGCAGAATCCTCGCGGGAACGCAAATGGCCCCAGCTCTGTTCCGCGCGATCATACGCATCAGGCGAAGCGGAACCGGTGGGCCCCGTGCCCGGAGCAGCGGCCGCGCGGCGTCGAAGCAGCTTGAATCCCAAGAAAATCACAAGGCCGATGAGCAGGATGTCCAGCATCCCGATGCCGCCTCCTGCGCCCCAGCCCATGCCGCCGTGGCCGAAAAGCATGGAGCCAAGAAGCCCGCCAGCCATGAATCCGCCCAGCCCCCAGCCCATGCGGGAGAACATGCTCGGACGCTGCTGCTGGGACATGGCGCCTGGCGCGGCGGACTGCTGCTGGTTCATCGGCCGCGCGGCAGGCGATGGCTGCGTCGGGGAAGTGGGCGAAGTCTGGCGCGGTGCATAGCTGCGGGAATACCCGGCCTTGCCGCCAAAGGAACCGCCCCCGCCCATGCGCTTGGCAAGGGCGAAATCAGCCAGAAGGCCGCATGTAAGCACAACGGCCAGAAGGCCGCTCATAGTCTTGGTCGTCACGTTCATTGTGCAAATCCTCGCGTCACACCTCGAATCCGAGGCTGCAGATGGTCTCATACAGACGTTCGGTCAAGATCGGCTTGGTGATGTAGGCCGTAGCCCCTCCCCTGTACGCGCTCATGACCGAGCGCATATCCCCCAGGGCCGTGGTCATGATGATCTTGACACCCTGGCCCGGCTTCACCCCGGCCAGCCGCTCCAACCGGCGGATCTCCTCAAGCACCTCCTGCCCGTTCCTGCGCGGCATCATGATGTCCAGACACAGGAGCTGGAAGGGGCGGCCCTCCTCCAGGGCCAGACAATAGGCGGCAAGGGCGAGTTCGCCATCCTCGGCCAGAACGCATTCGCCGAACCGGGCCAGGAGCCCGGACATGTACCGCGCACTGGCGCAGTCGTCCTCGGCTATGAGAATGCGCATGGAGCCACCTCTTCCCCTCCTCCTACCCGATGTTCGGTCCGGGCACAATCTCCGCTGGCGCACACGGGCGCGCCCTTGCAACACGGCGCGAGTCCACGTACTCTCAGCCTTCAAGGCCCGGCCAGATTCGGGCCGCATCCCTGGAGGCACATTCCCCATGTCATACCTGACTGTTTCGGTCCAGAGCGGCGGGCCGTCAAAATGGACCGCGTGGCCGTTCAACTCCGGCGTTGGCGGCGACTGGGAGACCAGCCTGGCCACTTACGCGTTTTCTTTCGCCATCTTGGCTGTCATCTGCATTTTTCTGCGACTGCTTTACGGCCCCAAAGGCATTTGGCGAGACAAAGAGATGGACCGCGAAGCCGAAGAGATGCGGCGGCGCGAGCACGCGCAGCTCGACGCCGATTTCCGTGCAGGGAGGCTGAGCCGACAACTCTATGAGCTCAAAAAGAGGTCCATCGACAGATGAACGACCCACTCGTTGACCATGTCGCCGAACGCTTCAAGGCCTTTGCCGGACGCTACATCACGGACCGAGACGACGCCTTCGCCTATCGCCTCAAGATCGACCACACGCTCCGGGTTCTGGCCATTGCCGAACGCCTGTGCCGCGATGCGGGATTGGACGCCGGGCTCACGCAGGCCGCGCGTCTGGCGGCCCTTCTGCACGATGTCGGCCGCTTTCCCCAGTACCAGCGATACCGCACGTTCCGGGATGCGGAATCCGCCAACCATGCGGCCTTGAGCATCACCCACACCCTGCGCGAGGGGCTTCTTGAAGACGCGCCCAGCCCTGTCCGGCGGCTTGTCCTGGGGGCCGTGTACCTGCACAACAAGCGGTTCCTGCCTCCGCTGCGCTCCCCGGCCCTGCACACAATCGCACGGGTGCTTCGGGACAGCGACAAGCTGGACATCTACTCGGTCATGATCGCCCACTTCTCCCAGGAAAACCCCAAACATCCCGAGGTGGCCCTGAGCGTTGTGGACCAACCGGACCGCTACACTCCAGCCGTGCTCGACACCGTGCTCAACAGGCAGCACGGAGATTACCAAGCAATCGTCTATGTAAATGATTTCAAGCTGATGGTCATTGGCTGGCTCTATGACCTGAACTTTGGTTCCTCAGCACGGATGCTGCAGGAGAAAGGCTATCTGGACACCCTCATCGACTGGCTGCCCCAAAATGAACACGTCATGAGGCTTCGGCGCCAGGTGCATGAGGACCTTGCCCGCAAGGCGGAGTGTGCTTAACTCCCTGGTGTCGGCTTTTCACCGCCATAAGGAGATCCCATGGAACCAAAGAAGATCTTCGATGTCGTCATCCTGGGCTGCGGGCCTGCCGGTATCCAGGCCGCCATTCACGCCTCGCGCAAGAAAGCCAGCGTGCTGCTGCTGGGACGGCTGAACAAGAGCAGCCTGTTCTGGGCGCACGTGGAAAACTTCATGGGCATGTTCAAGACCAGCGGAGAGGCAATGCTCACAACCGGGCTGGCGCAGGCCAAAAGTTTCGGGGCGGAGACGCTGGAAGAGGATGCCCTGCGCATCAGCCAGACGGGACGCTGCCTGGAAATCGAAACCGAGAGCGGAAATGTGCTCTGCGCAAGAGCTCTGGTCGTCGCCACGGGCACCACGCGCAACCGCCTGGGGGTTCCCGGCGAAAAGGAGCTTCTCGGCCGCGGGGTGTCCTATTGCGTGGATTGCGATGGCGGCTTCTTCCGGGGCGAGGACGTGGCCGTGGTCGGCGGGCAAAGCGCCGCGGCCGGCGGGGCGCTCACCTTGCTTTCCATGGCCAGAAGCGTGCACCTCGTGGCGGAGTCCCTTGACGTGTCTCCCGTCCTCAAGGCCAAGCTGGCGCAATCGGGCGTTGTGCTGCACGAAGGCGTCAAGCCCGTGGCAGTACAGGGCGAGGGGAAAGTCAGCGGTCTCGCCCTCTCCGATGGACAGACCCTCGCGGTGTCAGGCGTCTTCATAGAACTTGGCGCCAAGGGCGTGCTTGAACTCGCTTCCTCCCTGGGGCTGACCCTGGACGAAAGCATGAAGTACATCGACACGGACAAGCGGCAAGCCACGAGCGTTCCTGGCGTGTTTGCCGCCGGAGACATCTGCGGCCCGCCCCTGCAGATGGCCAAGGCCGTTGGCGAGGGCTGCGTGGCAGGCAGCAACGCGGCGATGTACGCAAAAAACATGAAACTGGCCCAGGAAGGCCCTGACGAGGAGCAGCCCCAGGCGCAATAGCCCCTCCGTCCCCCTCCGAGACATCGCTGCCGAAGGCCGATTCCCGTGCGACCGGCGCTGCGGGAATCGGCCTTGGCATTGAAACGCGCCCTGAGGAAGACTCCCGTTACAACATGCGCAGCAGCCACTGGTACACGGCAAGGGCCGCCACAAGCGCCGCCAGGGCCGTTCCCCCGGCCACGGCCAGCACCACCCAGGAACGCCCGCACTCCTTGCGCAGCACGCCCATTGTGGCCACGCACGGCAAAAACAGCGACTGCGCCACCATGAAGGACATGGCTTGCGCAGCGCCCATCTCCGCGCGCAGCACCTCCGGCAGGCGGTCCAACGGAACGCCGTAGATTATCGCCAAGGTCGCCAGCACGGCCTCCTTGTTCAATACAGAGGTCAACAGCGAGGTCAGAAGCCGCCAATCGAAGCCAAGCACCGCGCCAAGGGGCTCAAGCCGCACGCCGACCTGGCCGAGCAGACTGGTGCGGATGTCCCCAGTTGGATAGTAGGCGAAGAACCACACCAGCACGCAGAAGCTGACGATCAGCGTCCCAGCCTTCTGGACGAACGCCCAGCCACGGGCCACTGCCTCGGATGCGATGACCCGAAGTCGAGGACGCTGGTAGCGCGGCAGTTCAAGAAGCAAATGCTGTGCCTCGCGCCCGGGCAAAAGCCGGTCCACAGTGGTCCCGGCAAGTCCCAGGAGCAAGGCGTTGAGCACCAGCACGCCGAACACGGCCGCCCCGGCGATCCACGGGGGAAACAGCCAGGACGCCAGTGTGGCCGAAACCGCCAACTTGGCGCTGCACGGGACAAAGGGCGCGAGAATGGCCGCCATTTTGCGCTGCCGGTCGGAATCGCAAATGCGGCCGGCCGATACCCCGGCCACATTGCACGGCAGGGAAAACAGCAAGGCGACGAAAGCCTTCCCCGTCAGGCCGATCCGCGTCATGGGGCCATGCATGACGTAGGCGATGCGCGCCAGGTAGCCGACATCCTCGAGCAAAGCGAAGATGGCGTAAAAGGTCACCAAAAACGGCGTCAGGCAGACCACCGAGCCCACCCCGCGCACCACGCCCATGCCGAGTCCGCCCAGCCAGGGCGACACCGGCGACAGCAGGCCGTTCACGTATCCCTCGGCGTAAAACATGCCTTTCATGATAAGGTACGGCAGAGGGAACCCGACCAACATCCCAACCGTAAACGCGAGCACGAGCACGAGCACCGCCAGCAGCGGCCCCGCCAGCGGATGTGTGGCCACAATGTCGAACCGGCCGAAAACCGGGCTGATCTCGCCAACCTGCCTGAGCGCCGCGCGTGCCATCTCCACCGCCTTGGCGTGGCGCGCGGCGTTGATGCCGTGACCATCGAACTGAAAGGACTCGATCTGCACGATGGTATTCGCAGGAAGCTCCCTGCGTGCCCACGCGAGCATGTCCTGGTCGCCCTCAAGAACCTTCAGCGCCAACAGCCCGGCGCTTGCGCCACGCGGGTGCCCGATGGAAAGGCTGGCGCGCATGGTATCCCAGACAGACCGAACCTTGTCCGGCAGATAGGAAGGCACAGCCGTGGAACGTAACGCCGTTCCGGCCCCGGTCGCAAGGGCGCGGTCGACAGCGGCCTCAAGCTCCTCCAGTCCGAAGCCCTTGGCAGCATTCACCGCAACGACCGGCAAACCGCTCGCGCGTTCCAAAACCTCGGCATCGAAGACCAAGCCCTCGCGCTCTGCAATGTCGATCATGGTCACGGCCAGCACCACCGGCACGCCGATGAGCGCAGCGTCCAAGGCATGGCAGAGAGCCCGCTCAAGCGAGATGGCAGAAAGCGCCAGGACAATCACGTCGGGCCTGGAGTCCAGCAGGAAATCGCGTGCGATACGCTCCTCCTCCGAGGCCGGAGTAAGGCCATAGTTTCCCGGCAGATCCACCACGGCGACGGACCGCCCGCGGATACGGGCAAGACCGGTCTTCTTGTCCACGGTGCGTCCGGGCCAGTTGCCCACCTGCTGGCGCAGGCCGGTAAGGGCGTTGAACAATGTCGACTTGCCGGTGTTGGGCTGCCCGGCCAAGGCGACCATGGGGAGGACGGCGGCGTTCATGCCTCCTCCTCGACACTCACGGTCAGGGCTAGGGCTCTCGCCACAGCAAAAATGCTGCGTCCGCACTCAAGGAGCAGGGCTTTCCGCTTCCCGTTCCGCAGCACAGTGACGCGCACGCCAGGCAGGATGCCCATTCCCGCCATGCGTACCCCGTGCACGCCCGACACAGCCACTTCAAGCACGATGGCGCGCCCGCCTTGCCTGATTTCCGTCAATGGTCTCATAGGAATCCCTCTCTTCTTAAAACGTCGCGCCAAGTTCCACGCCAACCGTAAGCGGCGACGCCATGACCGCCGGCGCCAGCGTTCCGGGCATGAATTGAAAGGCGCGCACCACATAACGCTCATCACCAAGGTTCTTACCCACCAGCGCGGCGTGCCAATGCTCGGCCCTGTAGCCGACCTTGGCGTTCACCAGGGTATACGGGTCCTGTTTGAGCGTGTTCATTTCGTCCAGGTACTTGGTCCCGAAGCGCGTTGCGTCGAAGCCCATGAAAAAGCCGCTTGCGTGCTGGTAGGTGAAGCCGCCACCAAAGCTCGAATCAGCCGTATTGGGGATGTACTTGCCGGAAGGATCGCCGGAGGCCATGGGCTTGTATTCGTCGAACTTCGCGTCCATGAAGCCGCCCTGACCGAATACCGTCAGGCCCGGCAACGGTGCCCACTGGATCTCGGCCTCCATACCCCGGCTGTGGCTTTTGGCCGCGTTCTGCCTTGACTGCACGCCGCCAGCGGTGATGGCCGTCACCTGCATGTCGTCCCAGACGATGCTGAACGCTGCGGCGCTCAAACGCAGGGAACGATCAAAAAGTTCGGCCTTGTATCCCAACTCGTAGGTGAGAGAATACTCAGGAGAAACCACGGGGCTGTCACGCAAGGTGGTGATGTTGGTCTCGTTGGCGGTGAAATCGCCCGAGCGCGAGCCCCTGCTCACGGAAACGTAGGCGGTCTGCCTGTCGGCAAACTCCCAAGAAAGCGATGCGCTGGGCAGCACGCTCGTCCAGCCTTTCGTCATGGCGAAGTCGGCGTTGCTGTCAAGGCTGCGCCATTTGAAGGCCTGGCGTTCGTAGCCCAGACGCAGCCCGCCAGTGAGCTCCCAACCCGGCAGAAAACGCCAGCCTGCCTGCCCGAAGGCTGCGGCGGAATTGTTGCCGATGGACGCTGTGGACGCACCAGTGGCGAATGCGCCCGTGCCGCCGGTGTCATAGTCCGTGTTCTCGTGCAGCAGGAACATGCCCCCAAGCCAACGCCAGGGCCCCTGCCCTTCCGGCGAGGCCACGCGCATCTCGTGGGTCAGTGTGCTGAAGTCTTCCTTGTAGTCCAGGTTGAACAACGCCGCCGAAGAGGTATCCATGTCCATGAGCATCTTGTAGCGCGAGGCGGAGTAGGCGGTAATGCTGGTGAACCGCCCCATTTCCATGTCCCGGTTCACGGTGAGCATGGCGGTGGAAAGCCCGCCCTTGTCCAGCCCCGGCTCGTCGCTCTGGGCGTGGTAGGTGCGCCCGTTGGCCATGTTGGTCCAGCCCATGGCGCCGTGATACTCGTCCAGAATGCCAGCCAGGGTCACGTCCGTCCGGCTGTCGATGTCCGCCCTGAGCTTCAGGTGCATCCCGTTCTGCCAGGAGCTGTCGGCATCGTTCTTGCCGTACATGTCGTTGGTGATGAAACCGTCTGAGGAACTCCGCCAACCCGACACCCGGTAGCTCAACACATCGTTGATGGGACCGCCCAGGGCCGCCTTGAAGGTGGCCTCTCCATAGGAGCCGTAGCTTACGTCGGCCTTGCCTTCCAACATCCGCGATGGTTGCGGAGTGAAGACGTTGATGACGCCCGCGTTGGTGTTGCGCCCATAAAGCGCGCCCTGTCCGCCGCGCAGCACCTCAATGCGCTCCACGTCGTAGAGCGAGTCCAGGCCGACATAGGGCAGCGTGGCCCCGTCTATGTTGACGTTCCAGGTCTTGGACATGGTGGTGACCCCACCAATGCCACGGTAGTTGAACTCCGTGAAGTGCGCGCCAAACTTCTGCATGTTCAGGTTGGGCACCAACACGGGCAGGTCGCGCAAATTCTCCACGCCCAGGTCCTCAATCTGCTGCTGGTCCAGAGCGGTGACGCTCACCGGGACCTTCACGAGATCCTGCTGGACCTTCTGCGCAGAGACGACGACCGGGCTCAGCCTCGTGGCGTTGTCCTGCTCTTCCGCAGCAAGGGCCAATTCGACCGAACCGGAAAAGGTGGCCAGCATGGTGCCCGCGGCAATCAGGCAGGCCAGCGTTGTCATATTCCGTGAATGTGGGGGCATGTGCATCTCCTTGAAATTTTGTCCTCCCCAGCTACCTCCAAGGCACACGACGCCGCTCCCCGTTTTCACACCAGCATTGCCCAATTTTAAATCAAATTCCCTTCCTTCAAAGGCTTGATGCCGGACATGAATTTGAATATTATTCTCAAAAAGAACAAAACGACGGAGCACCCATGCCTTCCGAACCCGGTACCAAGAGCCTTCAAACACATGTGCTGCCCCCCCAGGTTCTGCGCCAGGGCGGGGTGGAGGTGTTCCCCGGCATGACCCTTTTCCCTGCCCTGCTGCCCCACGGCAAAAGCGTATCCGGCACGTTTGAAACCCCTCGGGAAACGCTGGAGTTCGGCTACATGCTGCGTGGCAGAGCCAGGGCGGAAAGCCGCGACCAAAGCAAACGGTATTGCATCGATATGCCCCAAGACACCGTCATCCTGCGTAGACCTCCCGGATTGCCAGGGGTGTTCCACGGCAGCTCCGATGACGACCTTGCCCTTATCGGGCTGGAGTTCACTCCGGAATCGGCGGAACGGCACCTGTGGCCTTGGCGGCCCGGCGCCCAGCCCGAACCCGTCGTCACCGCGTCACTCTCCGCGCAGGAACGCTACTTGGCCTGGCAGCTACTGGAGTCGGACACGACCCTATCCTTCGGCCCGCTGCTCCGTCAGGGGCTTGTGCTCCAACTGCTGTCCGTGACCTTGGGGCGTCTACACGGCGTTGACCGATGCGAACGCGCGAACATCGCCCCGTTCGAGCGCAGAAAGGTGAACGCGGCCAGGGATCTGCTCGACCAGTGTCTGGAAACCCCGGCCGACCTGGCCGACATGGCGCGTGAAGTCGGCCTGCCGCCCGCGCGTCTCAAGGCCGGGTTCGTGGCCCTCCACGGCATGACGCCGTTCCGCTATCTCCATGAGCAACGGATGCAACACGCCCGGCTGCTCATTGAACAGGAGGACTGCTCGGTGAGCGAGGCCGCCTGGCGCATCGGGTATACAAACGTCAGCCACTTCGGTGCAGCCTTCAAGCGCCGGTTCGGAGATCTTCCGGGCGATCTGCGCAAAAGCTGCATTGCATTGGGAAAGGCGCGGCCATGAAACTGTATTGCGGCGTTCGGGAATCCAATGTGGACTACCGGCCAGAAACAGGAGGGCCGCAGTGGCAGGTTATAAGCGCCGAACTGCGGCCGGGAATGCTGTGTGTGGCATCACGTCTGGATGCAGCAAAGTCCGGGAGCTTCGATTTCGAAATTGAGAACCCGCCTGTGCATTTCGGAGGCATCCTCCATGGCAGCAACCGTTGCAGTTACTCCAGCGGACAGCTCAAGGGGCATGAAGTGGTACGCACAGGCGGCGACAACGGCATAGTGTGCCTGCCAAAAACAACGGGACGAGTGGAATGCGCCCCAGGTGAAGATGCCTGTGTTGTAACCGTGCTGGTTTCTCCTAATGTGTTGCGTCACTATCTGGACGATGCCAAGGAACAGACGCCGCAGCCTCTGCGCCGCGTACTGCGGCCATACCCGGAGCAACTGCTTTGGCGGGGAAGGCGCAACGCCAGAAAGACCTACCTGCTTGGCGCGCTGCTGGAAACCCTGCGCCATCGCCCTGCCTGGCGGCTCATGCAGGAAAGCATGGCCTTGGAACTTGTCGCGCTACAGCTTGAGGAGTGCCGCGAGGAACAACGGCACCCCCCTACGCCACCACGCATATCAAAAGGCGATGAAGAACGTCTGCGCGAGGCCAAGCGGCTCCTGCTGCTTGATCTGGAACATCCTCCGAGCATCTCCCAGCTTGCGCGCCTTGCGGGACTGAGCGAAAAAAAGCTCAAGGCAGGATTTCCCGTTCTCTTCGGCGATACCGTGTACGGCTGCTTTCGCGCGCACAGGCTGAATCATGCGCGCCGCCTCATTGAGGAGGACCGGCTGTCCGTCAGCGAAGTGGCCTACAGCATCGGCTATTTGAACTTGAGCCATTTCAGCCAAGCCTTCCGGGTACGTTTCGGCATGAACCCCAGCGAGCTTCTGCGCCGACGTTCCGAAAAACTGCCATAAGGCGCCGCGCGGGGCAATCTCGGCCCCGCAACGGTTAGCGCCCCGCCGTCCTCTTCGGCTAGTTGAGTTTGAACGTCAAACTCAAATCGGGTCCGCTCCGTGCGGGCCTTGGAGGACGCAATGCTTTTACGTTCGCTTTGGCTGGCGCCGCTGCTGTTGGTCCCAGTCCTGGCCCTTGCAGATGACGGAGCTGGAGCGTTCCGAGCGGATAACGCAACAGAGCCGCACTTGCTCGAAACCGTCCGCGTCACCGCCACCAAGCGCGAAGAGGAGCTCCAGCGCGTTCCAGCCAGCGTTTCCGCGTTGGACGAGACCTCTCTGGAGCAGATGGGCGCGCAAAAACTGGGCGAAGCCGTCCGCGCCCTGCCCAACGTGCACCTCAAGCAGGCCACATCGGGTTCGGCTTTGGTGATACGAGGCCTATCCACCATAGACACCTCGCTCTACAACTCCGGCGGTCTTTACGTGGACGGGGTCGCCCGCCCACTCACCTATATGCAGAACCTCGACCTCATGGACGTGGAGCGCATCGAGGTGCTGCGCGGCCCGCAAGGCACGCTCTATGGCCGCAACAGCGATTCCGGCGTGGTCAACGTGGTGCTGCGCCAACCCGGACTCGAACCATCGGCCCGCATCTTTGCCGACTATGGATCGTACAACTCGCTGCGCACCGGGGCCAGCTTCAGCACCCCTCTGGACTTCCAAACCCTCTTCCTCTCCGGCAGCCTTCTCCGCAACGCCACGGACGGCTTCACCACCAATGTTTCAAAGAACGACGACAGGGCGGCCAAAAGCACCTACCTCATGGGGCGAGGCTCACTCCTCTGGAAGCCGCGCGAGGACTTCGACATGACCCTGTCGTTCGACTCCGACAACTCCTCCGACGGCGTCGGCAAATTGCGATACGAAACCGGAACCAACGCCTCCAGACGGTTCAAGGTCCGCTCCAATGCAGCGGACGACTCCAGAGAAAACAGCCTGGGACAGACCCTCAAGTTGCGTTGGAGCGCCGACTTCGGCGAGGTATCTGCGGCATCCTCCTTCCGAGACTATACTTACGGCTTTCTTACGGACCTGGACAGGACCGCGGCGGCGCAAGGCTACTCGAACATGGCATTGCAGCAAAACAGCTGGAGTCAGGAACTGCGCCTGGCCTCCCCGGTCGGGAGCGCGATGACCTGGCTGGCTGGGGTATACGCCGGCCGAGACGATACCTCGGTGCGCTTCGACCGCATCCGCGCGGTGGGCAACCTGTATCTCGACACGTCCATGACCGAGGCAAGCTACGCCTTGTTCGGCCAGGGCACCGTGCCATTGTGGGAGGGACTGCGCCTGACCGTTGGGCTTCGGGCCGAGGCGACGCAAAGCCGTGGGACCCAACGCTATGCGACCGCCCTCCTCTCCCGAGAGTATGGAAAGAATCTGGACGACACGGCTCTGCTGCCCACTGCCTCGCTGGCCTACGACTTTGCCAAAGACGTGACGGCTTACGCCACCTTTGCGCAAGGCTATCTCTCGGGCGGCTACAACCCCTTTTCAGCCACAGATCAGACGTCCTTCTTCTACAGGGCGGAGCACACCACAAACTACGAGCTCGGCCTCAAAACGGCCTGGCTGGACGGACGGCTCACGGCAAATGCCGCGCTGTTCCACACCGAGGTGCGCGACAAGCAGGTGCGCCAGGAAGTTCCCGGAGGTGGCGTCGGGGCATGGTCCTTCTCCAACGCCCCGGAAGCCCATGTGGACGGGATGGAGATTGAATTCAAGGCCCTGCCCTGGACTGGATGGGAACTCTCTGCCGGAGCGGGCTACGCCAAAAGCGAGGTGGACCGCTGGAAGGCAAGCGTCGGCGGTACGCAATACGATTACAAGGGTAAACGTTTACCTTGGGCTCCGGAAATCACCTGGAACCTTGGCGCGCTTTATACGCACGAAAGCGGCGTATTCGGCCGGGTGGATGTGCTCGGTGCGGGCAAGCAGTACTTCGACGCGGAGAATACGCTGCTCCAGACCCCATACCAGACCGTGAACCTTCGGCTGGGCTATGCCCGTGACGGCTGGGAGTTCGCCCTCTGGGCCAAAAACGTTTTCGACACGGCATACACCACAAAGCAGGTCAAAGATACGGCGGGAAACCGCATGGTTGAGGACGGCGACCCACAAACCTTCGGAATAAGCGCTGCATGGAGCTTCTGATGGACACCTTGGCACACGACGACATGCTTCTTGGATTCGCCCCCCTGGGCGAGTGGCTTCTGGGGCCTGTACGCATGGCCCTGCTCACCACCGCAATCGAACTCGGCATCCCTGAACTCCTTGCCACAACCAGCGATGCGGATGAGGTGGCGCGCCAACTCGACGCGCATTCCGGAAACACCCGGTTGCTGCTCGACGCCATGGCGGCGATGGGCTTGGCCGAAAAGCACGGCAACGCGTATGCGAACTCGCCCCTGGCGGAACGGCATCTGCGTGACGGTTCGGAAACCAACCTGCTGGACGTGATCCAGCGGATGACCGCCATGCAGCACAAAAACCTGGTTCGACTTGCCGATCTTGTCCGCAACGGGCCGCCGCCGCTCAAGCAGGAGGACAAGTTGGAGAACCCGGAACTTTGGCGCAAGGCCGCGCGTGGGCTGGCCAACTACCAGCGTTCCGGACTGGCGCAATACGCCGCGAGCCTTGTGGCCGCGCTGCCGGAATCCGCAAGCCTGAAACATATGCTCGACCTTGGCGGGGGGCCTGGCGTTGTGGGCATGGCCATCGTCGAACGCCATCCAGGCATGACCGGGGTGTTGTGCGACATGCCCAACGTGGCGGAGACCGCGCAGGCGGAGATTGCGGCCAAAGGCCTCAGCAACCGCATTCGTGTCCTTTCCGGCGATTACAATACGCTCGACCTGGGGGGCGGCTTCGACCTCGTATGGGCCAGCCATACCCTGTACTACGCCAAGGAGCTTGATGGTTTCATGGGCAAGCTGCTCGATTGTCTCAATCCCGGCGGCGTGTTCGTGAGCCTGCACGAGGGCCTGGAGCAAGGGCGGACACGTCCTGAATATTGCGTGTTGTCACGCCTGTGCCTCGCACTGGAGGGGCAAGACGTCTCCTTCGACTCTGGCCGCATCGCAAAGGCAATGCTGGAAGCAGGCTTCCAATCCGTGGAAAGCCGTGTTGTGCAGCTCTCGCTGGGAAGCGCCCGGCTGGATATCGCCCGCAAGGCGGGGCGGCTGCCAGGAGCCGGAGCCCTTGCATGAATCGGCGGGGATTCTTGCGGTTCGCAACGTGCGGCGGCGCCGGGCTTGCCCTCGCGATAGCAGGCTGCGGCGCCCCGCAGGACACGGCCACAGCGCTTCGACTGAGCGGACCGGCCCTTGCGGAGTCACTGCCGTTGTTGCTCTTGCAACGCACGCTCCAAAGCCAAGGCCGACAGGCCGCCTTCACTCCCTGGCAGTCGCCGGATCAGTTGCGCTCCCTCATCAGCGCCGACACGGTGGATGCAGCGGTCCTCACAATCACAGCCGCTGCGGTTCTATACAACCGCGGCGTTCGCTTGCAGGTCGCCGCACTGACGGAACCTTCGCTATGGATCGTTTCAACCACCCCAGAACTCCGATCCCTTGAGCAACTGCACGCCCAGGAAGTGTGCCTGCCCTTTGGTCCTGGCGATACTCCGGACCTGTTGCTGCGCTGTCTGGCGGACCGCCTAAACGTAACGCTTCAGCCCAGGCATACGGGCGGCAGCCTGGAAGCGGTCAACCTGCTTCTGGCCGGGCGCGCGCGACACGCCTTCCTGAGCGAACCTGCCGCCAGCCTTGCGGTTCGCCGAACGGCGGATGCCGGAGGCTGCGTGCTGCGCAAGGCGGTAGACGTGCGCGAGACCTGGGCCGAGGCATTTCCGGAATCCCCTCGACTGGCCCACGGCGCCCTGGCCGTGTTCGCCTCAAGATCCGACATACCGGCCCCAAGGCCGCTCGTAGCCCGGTGCGAGGAGCCGGACAGCCTAGACTGGCTGCGCGCCGCATATCTGCGCGAGGCCGCCTTGGTGGCTCGCGACCCGCACCAGGCCGCCATGCTGGCAATAGAAGTCTTCCCCGACTTGGGACGACAGACCGTGGACGGCATCGTGCCAGGCTCCGACCTGCGCCCGGCAATCGGGTCGCAAGGAAGGGATGCAGCCCAGTTCCTGCTGGCGCGGCTTTTTGAGCTGTCCCCCAAAGCCCTTGGCGGCAAGCTTCCTGGACCAGGCTTTCTGGAGCTTGGACAATGACCGTGCGACGCCTCTCAAGCCGCTCGGCGACAGTGCTTGGCGTTCTGCTGGCGCTTGGCCTCTGGGAGTTGGCGGCCCGCGCCTCCTCCGGACTGGCCGTCGCCTCTCCGTGCGACACCCTGCTGGCCTTTGCCGAGCTCTTAAAAGAGGACGACTTCATCGGCGAGCACTTGGCCGCCAGCCTGCTGCGTACGGCATGTGGCCTCGGCCTTGGCCTGTCACTGGGCCTTACGGCAGGGGCGCTCACGGTCATTTGCCCATCCCTCCGACAGGTTATGGCGCCCTTCCGTTGGACGCTCACCAGCGTGCCCGGAGTCGTGGTGGTCATGCTCGGAATGCTTTGGCTGGGCATGGGCACCCCCATGGTCACCGGCATCGTGGCCCTTATGACCGCACCCGCAATCTATGTCGCGGTTCTGGAAGGACTCGCCGCCGTGGACGCGGAACTCATCGAAATGGCGAGACTCTACAGGCTTCCGCCATATTTGCGCGCAACCCAATTGTATCTTCGCGCCCTGGCGGCTCCGCTCTTCTCGGCCTTGGTTTTGGCCCTTGGCGGGGCCATGCGCGTGGTGGTGCTGGCCGAAGCGCTGGGAGCATCGCAAGGGCTCGGGCATTTGTTGGCCATGGCCAGGACAAACCTGGACACGCCTCGGCTGTACGCCCTGGCATTGCTCTCCATGTCCGTGGTCGGCATGGTCGAGTTGGTGCTTATCGGTCCGGTTCGACGCCTGGCATGGAGGTGGCGGGGATGACCACTGTGCTTTCGTTTCATGCAGCGAGCAAGACCCATGCGGGGAGGACAGTTCTTCCGCCAACGGATATCGTTCTCGCTCACGGAGACATCTTGGCCGTTACCGGGCCAAGCGGAGCCGGAAAATCCACATTGCTCCGATTGGCCGCTGGACTCGCCACGCCAGATTCAGGCCGCGTCGCCATCGCGACCAGGCGCATTGGATTCGTGTTTCAAGAACCGCGGCTGCTCCCCTGGCTGTGCGCCCTGGACAACGCGTCTCTCCCGTTGCGGGCGGCAGGATGCTCACGGGACGAAGCCGGAAGGCGGGCGTCAACGCTGCTCGACGCCCTGGGCCTGGCGGAATTCCATCGCGCTTTCCCTTCGCAGCTTTCAGGAGGGATGCGCCAACGCGTAAGCTTGGCCCGCGCCCTGGCCCTTGAACCGGACCTGCTGCTCCTGGACGAACCTTACACAGGCTTGGACGAGGCTCTCAAACAGGACGTGCGCGGCCTTGTGGAGCGGCAGCTTATGGCCACCAACGCGGCCGCAGTCCTCGTCACCCACGACCGCGGAGACATTCCGGATAGGGTACGCACAATCCTGCGTCTTGGGACAGTATAAAGCGGCCTCAAGGCGCATGAAACGTTGGTGGATCATCCGTGAGTGCAAAATCACTTCGTGAGCCGCCCATGAAGCTTTCTTGACCCGAATGTCCGTCGGGCACCATTCCCCTGCCCAGGAAACGGCCAAATTGGCCCATCCGCACAACGCAGACCACTTCATTGGGCATTATTGCTCCAACAAGGGGTAGAGGCGGAAACCATCGGGGCCTATCCTTCCGGCTGAAACACAGGAGGACCCGATGAACATACGTTCCTGGATTATGCCAACGGCGCTGGCCATTGCCTCAACCGCACTGCTCCTGGCCGCCTGGGCCTATGGCGGAGGCAGCATCGACGGTTTTACGAACCAACCGGTGAGACCGCTCTTTCTTGCCTGCACGGCAATCATGTTTTTTGCTGGACCGTTGGCCTCAAGGCGTATCGGCAACGTAAACGCAAAGGGTGACAACCATGTGAAACAGCAGGATTACATGATCTTCATTAGCATGGGTCTGAGTCTGGCGCTCGGCCTGCTCAGTCCCTGGAGCGATGCCAAAGGAATCGGCGTGCTGCCAGGGGGGAACGTCCTGCGCTGGATAGGACTGGCCGTCTACCTGCTTGGTTCTGTGCTCATGATCTGGGCTCCGGTGCACCTGGGACGCCTATTCAGCACGCGCGTAACCCTGCAGGAAGGACACAGGCTGGTGACAGACGGCCCTTTCGCCTTCATGCGGCATCCTCGTTATGCAGGCTGTCTCTACTGGGGGGTAGGCCTGCCCCTTGTGTTCCTCTCCATACCTGGGCTCGTGGCGGCGCTACTCTACGGCCTTACCTTCGCCTGGCGCATCCATGACGAAGAACGGCTCCTGGCTGAGCATTTCGGTGACCAGTGGGCGGCCTACGCCAACCGGACCAAACGTCTTGTGCCGTATCTCTTCTAGACAGGAGGCAGAGAGTCCCCATCCCAAGCCCTCGCCGCTCCAGCGTTTTCCTGGCTCTCGCCCTGCTGGGGGGGAAATTGAAGACGCTCTCCTGCCGGTCCGCACCGGAGGGGGGAGAGAGGCCTGGCGTCATGCGAGCGATGCCCTGTTTTGCCTGGCGAACATGGCGAATCGCCTCGCAGCCGGTTTGATGCCGCTAGAAGCGGCGCCGTGGTCGCCTGCGGCAAGGGCACGGAAGCCGCTGGTCGGAACTCGGCAAAAAGTCCATTTGGCCATGCTGTCTTTGTGGAGCAGCCGGACAGTGTGAACGTGCTGCGAGGACGCGTCCATCCGCCGACATGTTCCAATGGTGACGCGATGGCGGGGAAGCTCATCTTTGGCCCCAGCCTGCGGGCTTCTCGCCATACCGACGAGCCATCGAGGAGCAGATTTGCAATCTAGACTATATCATGACTTTCTTTAACATGTTACTTTCACAGTATACATTAACTTTCGTCTCAAGAAAAATAAAGGATCCACAATCCCTAGGCGGGGCCTCCACCAGCGGGGGCCCCGACACTGGGCCAGTGGTTCCAAGGCCAGGCGCAGCGGCAGCGTGCCCGGATAGCGGGGCCAAAACCCAAGCGGTTAGGCACCGCCGGACGCATGACGCGGAAGGGACATGCGTCCGGCGGCTGGTCGTTTTCGACGGCTTATTTCTCCATTATTTTCTTTGACGCTTTCACGTGCCGGGAAAAGGCCCGCTCCTTCATGCGGCGTTGGTGGACCGAGGATGCGGTATGCTGGGCCTCTTTTTGAAGTTTGAGGTAGTTCTCATAGCGTTTGCGTGACAGCTCGCCGCACGCCAGGGCAGCGAGCACCGCGCAGCCCGGCTCGGTTGTGTGGCTGCAATCCGCGAAGCGGCACGCGGCGGCAAGTTGGGCGAAACGGTCGAAAGCGGCCCCAACGCCGACCTCGCCGACAGCAAGGCCGAACTCGCGCATCCCCGGCGTGTCGATAAGCAGCCCTCCGTTCTCAAGCATCAAGAGTTGCCGACGCGTGGTGGTGTGCGTGCCCTCGCCCGTGGCGCTCACCGCGGCGGTTCTGAACAACTCGCGTCCGGCAAGGCGGTTCATCAAGGTCGTTTTCCCCACCCCAGAAGAGCCAAGCAAACAGCAAGTCCTTTCAGGCCCAATGTGCTGCAGCACGGCATCAAGGCCATCTCCGGTGACATTGCTGAAGGCAATGGCGGGTGCGCCGGTGATGCGCTGCACCTCGGTCAGCATCTGCGCGAGTTCGGCTGGTTCCGCGAGGTCCGCCTTGGCGAGAAGCGCCGCAGGCTGCACTCCCCCCTCCAGGGCCAGCACAAGGGCGCGTTCCAGACGGTTTGGATTGAAGTCATACCCACAGGCCTGAACGATGAAGGCGACATCGACATTCGCAGCGATCATCTGCACCCTGGACACGCTGCCGGCCGCTCTGCGCCGCAGGAAGGTGCGGCGTGGCAGCACCTTCTCGATGATCGCGGCGCTCCCGCCGTTGTAGCGCCGTATGGCCACATAATCGCCGACGCAAGGCAGTTCGGCTGGGTCGTCCACAGCATAGCACAACCGGCCAGAAGGTTCGGCTGACACTTCCCTGATTCCATCATGCACGGCGCACTGGCCGCGATCCACCGCGATGACCCGCGCGGGCACGCATCCCTCGTCCATCTGGATCGGTCCGATGTTCCTTTCCCAAAACTCAAAACCCAATTGCCTCAAATCCATGACAGTTCCTTCGCGGCCGCAGTGGCTCCACTGGCCGCTCCGTATCGCGTAATGAAAAACGCGCGCCATTGGTACAGGACCAAAACGGCACACAAAGTGCTGCGGCGAGACTCCCTTGCGCGAAGCGCGGAAAACGGCCGCAACAAGACGCGGACAAAGGGAACTGGACGTTGGCGTAGATTCAGCTTCCCGCATGGAAAAACATGCGGGCGCTGGCGGCCAGAAAATACAGGCAGGGCGGACCACCGTCAGAAAGACGGAACGATCCGGGGGTCAGGCGCTCCTACCGGCCGCGGCTGTCGCCGACGCCCGAAAGGACAAGATCCATGAGAGAGTTCGTCACAAAAACCTCTTGTTCAATACGACATGAGATCAACTAGCCAAGAGCGGCGCACTCGTCAACAGCTTGAGCCGACGAAGAGTGCGCGGTGTGACGGCGGGCGCAGCGCTCGCGTCTATTTCCGGTTGAAGCGGACCATGCTCTGTGGCTTCTCGTCAAGGCCGCGGGCGTCGATGCAGTGCGTGGAGCAGCTGATGCATGGGTCATATGCGCGCACCAGCATGGACAGCCGCAGCTCCATCTCCTGTTCCGAAAGGCTGCTCAACCCTGGCACGATGGCGTCAAAATCCTTTTGGATGTTGCCGTGGTTCTGGTTGGTGGGGATGACGCAATCGGCCTGAAAAATGCGGCCCTGGTCGTCGTATTCGTAAAAATGGAACAACAGCCCGCGCGGAACCTCGACAGCGCCAGTGCCGCGCCCGGCGCAGATGTGCGAAGGCCTGGCGGGCGCCTCGTCGCGGATGCCGCGGGCCAGAAGCTCCTCCACCTGCACAAGGGATTCCTCCACCGTGTGCACGCACTCCACAAGCTGGGCGATGGTGATCATGTAGGGGTTGGTGCAGCCCTTTTTGAGGCCGAGCTTCTTGGCGGCGGCCTTGGCGCGCGGCATGAGGAAATCCGCGTTCAGGTTGAAGCGAGCAAGCGCGCCCACCATGTACGATTCGCCCACATTCCTGGTCCACTTGGCCGTTGATGTCGGGACGATGTACTCGCGGGTGATGTTGCGGTACTGGCGCGCAGGTCGGCGCTCGTCCTTGCTGGTGCCGATTTCGCCCCAGTACATGGCGTATTCGGAAGGCGAAACGAGGGCCACGTACTCGGTCTCGCGATCGAAGCGGGGCATACGGTCCATGAGGCCGGCGAAGAAATCCACGGCGAAATCGAGATTGGGCAAGGTGTCCAACAGCAATCCGCGCAGGGTCACCAGATCGTCCGTGGTGGGGAACATGGTGAAGCCGCCCGGCGTCATGCGCTGTGGATGGGTGGTGCGACCGCAGACAAGACGGCTGAATTCGTTGGAGACCCGGCGCGCGGCGATGAACTTGAGCACGGCGTCCCTGTGCGTATGGGCCAGGGAGAGCACAGAGTCCACCCCCATGAGGTCGGGCAGGACGAGATAGACGATGTGCAGCAGGTGGCTTTGCAAATTCTCCGCGTGCAGGGCCAGGCGGCGCAAGAGGTGCGTCTGCTCGCTGACGTTGATGTTCAGCGCGTCCTCGGTGGCCTGGAGGCTTGCGAGTTGGTGGCCGATGGCGCAAATGCCGCAAATGCGCGAAACGATGTGATGCACGTCGGTGTAGTCGCGCCCGACCACCATGGCCTCGAAAAAACGCGGCGCCTCGGGCACCTCCCAGCGGCAGGTGGACACGCGGCCATCGGGCTCCACGTCCACAACAATGTTGCCGTGGCCTTCCACTCGCGTCAGATAGTGCACATGGACCTTCTTTGGTCCGGGCGCGGCCTTGGACTCCGCCTCAGGCACGGATATGGGGCGAGCGGGAGATTTCCCCTTTGCGGCCGCCCCTGGAGCGGTCTTTGCTGCTGTCTTGGCCATGATGTCCTCTCCTCGGCCCGACTGGCCGGTGGGTTTCTCGGTGTGCTAGAGGGCCGCTCCGGTATCGCCCAGGAAGAAGCGCAGCAAATCCTGGATGGCCTTGCGGCTGGTGCCGGGCCGGTCCATGACGATGCGCGCGGCATCAAGGTTTGCGCCGGGCACAAGGCCACGGCAGCCCCAGCAGTGCGCCCCCTGCGAAACGCAGGCCGCGCCGCAACCTGCCCTGGTGATGATGCCCAGACACATGCGCCCCATCTCGTATCGGCACACGTTGCCCGCCTGCTTGCACTCCACGCACACGGGGAAATCCGGAATCCACGGCGCGCGCCCAAGCAGAAGCTCCTTGGTGATGCGGGCGAATTCGGAAGCGTCGATGGGACACCCCGGGACCTCGGCATCCACCTTGACCACGCTCTTCAACGGGCGCGCCGCATAGGTGGGAAACCAGCGCGCGGAGGAACCGTATACCTCTTCGCGGTAGACATTCTCGGCAATGAAGTTCTTGAGACAGTTGATCCCGCCGATTGCGGCGCAGGCGCCCAGCGCGACCAGAACCTTTGCGTTCTTGCGAATCTCCTTGAGCCGGACTTCATCTTCCGGACGGGTGATGGAGCCTTCGACAAAGGCCACATCGTAATCGTCGGAGTGTCCGGTGGCCACCTCGCGGAAGCTCACCACCTCGACGTGGTCCAAAATGTCGAGCAGGCGTTCTTCAAGGTTGGCGATCTGCAACTGGTCGCCTTCGCAGCCGGCGAAGTCGAAGAAGGCGATTCTCGGTTTGGCCATTGTGTCCCCCCCCCGCCTAGATGGCTTCCTGGTAGGCCTCGATGTCCGTGTAGCAGAACACGGGGCCATCGATGCAGGCGTTGAGCTCATTGATCTGGCAATGGCCGCACTTGCCGAGGCCGCACTTCATCTTGCGCTCCAGGGAAACAAAGATCTGGTCCGAGGCGATTCCCTTCTTGCGGCACTCGGCGATGACGAAACGGTACATGATCGGAGGCCCCACCATGGCCACGTAGGTATTGCCCGGATCGAGGTCGGCCTTGGGCAAAAGCGTGGTGATAACGCCCACATTGCCCTTCCAGGTCTCATCAGGCATGTCCACGGTCTCCAGGACCTCCACATCCCCGCTCTTGGCGAGATCGGCGATCTCGTCCACGAAGATGCGCTCCTTGGGCTCGCGGGTGCCCACCATCAGCACCATGCGGCCGAATTCGTCGCGGTGACGAAGCTGATAGAACAGCAGGGAACGCAAGGGGATGTATCCCAGGCCGCCCGCAACGATGAGCACGTCCTTGCCCACGAACTTCATGACGGGAAAGCTGGTGCCGTAAGGGCCGCGGATGCCCACCTTCGCTCCGGGCTCCAGGGCGTGCAGCGCGCCCGTCACCGCGCCGATCTTGCGCACGGCGATTTCGAAAGTGTTGTGGGTGCGCCTGGGGGGGGAACTGATGGAAAACGGAGCCTCGCCAACGCCGTACACCGAGAGGTTGACGAACTGTCCCGGCTTGTGCGCAAGCGGCTTGCCGTTGTCCTGCTCAAAGGTGAAGCGGGTGACGAAATCCGACAGTTTGGTCTTCTCGACCAGCGTAACCGGCCGCGGCACGTAGGGCGAGAAGAGCTTAGTGTTCATGCGCGGTTTCCTCCCAAAGCTCGTTGAAGACCTTGAGGGGATTGGCGATGCCCGCCGTGCAGGCGCGCACGCAACGCCCGCAGCCCACGCAGCCCAGTTCCCCGATCTTGTCGTAGATGTATTTGCCCTTGCGAAAATATCGGTGGCGGTATCGGTCCTGGGCCTTGGGACGGAAATTGTGATTGCCCGCCACTTTGGCGAAGCCTTCCAACATGCAGCCGTCCCACTCGCGGTAGCGCACGCCCTGCTCAAGGCGGTCGTCAGCCTCCTCGCGGATGTCGAAGCAGTAGCAGGTGGGGCACACCAGGTTGCACGATCCGCAGGCCAGGCACATCTGGGAATAGCGACGCCACAGCGGGGAATCCCAACACTTGGCGAGCAAAAGCGGAGTTTCCTCCCAGTTGTAGCGCAAGCCGCTCTTGCGGGCCTTGAACAGGATGCGCGCCTTTGCCCTGCGCGCGCCTTCCTTGTCTCCGGGCGTGGAGGGAAGCAGCGGACCGCCCATGGCGAGAAGTTCCTCGCCGCGCGCGGACCCCACTTCCACGGTAAACGAAGCCGGGCCGATCTTGGTCCAGTAGAGATCGAAGCCGTGGTCCACGCTGCCTGCGCCCACAGTGGCCCAGAAGGCCGAAGACGACACGGTGAGCGGCTCATAGCCCATGATCACCGTGGCGGCCCTGCGGCGCACATAATTTTGGTCAGGAGCGCCGGTTTCCAGCAGTTGGTCGAGCTGATTGACGGCTTTGACATCGTAGGGGTGCACGCCAAAAAGGATCTGCGGCGGCGCGTCGAACACTGGCGCGGCCTCGCAGGTCTTGCGGTTGAAAGTAATCAGCGCCTCATGCGGGGGGAGCAGAAACCGCTTTGGGGAATTGTAGGCCACGTCGAAATCCCAGGCGATCTCCAGGCCCGGCTTCCACGGCACCAGATCATAGAATCCTTCACGCAACCTGGCCGGGACATAAAGCGCATGGTTCTCGCTCCACCTCTCGAACAGCACGGGCAGCTGTTCCTTGTAGACGGTGTACGTCGTCATTGTTCCCTCCGGGTCGGGGCTGTAACGTTGCTCCGTACCACATTAGGTCATTCTCCCAGGAAATGGCAAGCCGCGTTCAAAAATGCACATGGTTTTCCAAGAAAAAGGGAGGAACACCCAAAGATGTCCTCCCCAATTCCGCGCGCTCCAGCGCAAAGCGCCTCAGCGGACGGAGACGAGCCACCCCCGCAGGGCGGCAAGCTGCGCCGCAACAGGGTCCGGCCCGGTGCCGCCGGGCAGAGAACGTCTGCGCACAGCCGCACCATGCCCCAACACGACGAACACATCCTGATCGACCAAAGGCGAAAAGCCCCGCAATTCCTCCAGGCTCAAATCCTCAAGCCGCACGCCCTTTTTTTCCGCCAGGGCGACAGCCGCGCCTGTGGCGTGGTGCGCCTCGCGAAACGGCAGCCCCCTGGCCGCAAGATAGTCGGCCAGCTCCGTGGCGTTCAAAAACCCCTTGTCCAGGGCCGCCAGCATCGCATCAGGCCGAAATTCAAGCACGGCCAACATGTCGGCCATGATGGACACCGAGGCGCTCACCGTCCGGTCCGCGTCGAAGAAGGGCTCCTTGTCCTCCTGCATGTCGCGGTTGTAGGTAAGCGGCAACCCCTTCATGATGGTCAAAAGCGTGGTGAGCGCGCCGTACACCCGTCCGGTCTTGCCTCGCATCAGCTCACACACGTCCGGGTTCTTCTTTTGCGGCATGATGCTCGAGCCCGTGGAATACGCGTCCGGCAGCTTGACGTAGCCAAAATTCGGATTGGCCCACAGGATGATTTCCTCGCACAGCCTGCTCAGGTGCATCATCACCACGCTGCCGCAAAACAGCGCCTCCAGCGCGTAGTCCCGGTCGCTCACGGCGTCCATGCTGTTGGCGAAGGTGGCGGGAAAGCCCACGCCCTCGGCCACCAGGTCGGGCCGGATGGGATGCGTGGTGCCGGCCAGCGCCGCAGCGCCCAGCGGCGACACGCGCACCCGCTTCAGGCAGTCGGCAAGGCGCTCGTGGTCCCGCTTGAACATCTGCGCGTAGGCGAGCAGATGCTGGGCCAGGCTCACAGGCTGGGCGGGCTGCAAGTGCGTACAGCCGGGCAGAAGCGTCTGCGCGTGCTCCTCCGCCCTGCCCGCCAGCACATCCACCAGGCGCGCCAGTTCGCAGCGCCACACCTCCAGACGGGCGTTCACGTGCAGGCGGAAGTCGAGCCCCACCTGGTCGTTACGGCTGCGCGCCGTGTGCAGCTTGCCGCCAACAGACCCGACGATCTCCGTCAGGCGGCGCTCGATGTTCATGTGCACGTCTTCCAGCTCGCGCTTCCAGACGAACGTTCCCGCCTCAATTTCGGACAACACCTGGTCCAGCCCGCGCACCAGCGTCTCGGCTTCATCAGGCGAAATGATGCCGGTCACGCCAAGCATCCTGGCATGGGCCTTGGACCCGGCGATGTCCTCGCGATACAAGGCCCTGTCGAAGCTCTCGGACTGGGTGTACTCCTCCACCGAAGCCGCCGAGGCCTCGGCGAAACGTCCGCCCCACATCTTCTTGGTCATGGTGTCGTCTCCTGGCGTCGCGTGCGATAACAGGGTGAGGCGCCGCCTTTCCAAGGCCCCCTCATGCCCTCCGGGTGTTCGCTGCCCAGAGGCCGTGAACACCCGGAGGGCATGGGAACCCAGAAGGGGTATGCCCCCGCGCCGGGGCCCAGGGGAAGCGCCCCGAAGCGCTTCTACTTGTCGGCCATGCGGCCCTTGAGGCGCAGGCCAACGAGTTTGATGAACCCGGCCGCATCAGCCTGGTTGTAGACCTCGTCCTCTTCGAAGGTGGCGAGGTCCATGCGGTAGAGCGAGAACGGCGACTTGCGGCCCACGGGGATGCAGTTGCCCTTGTAGAGCTTGCAGCGCACGGTGCCGGTGACCTTTTCCTGCGTCTTGTCCACAAGGGCCTGCAGGGCCTCGCGCTCGGGCGCGAACCAGTAGCCGTAATAGACCATTTCGGCATAGCGGGGGATGAGGGAATCGCGCAGGTGCATGACCTCGCGGTCCAGGCAGATGCCTTCCAGGTCGCGCTTGGCGATGTGGATGACGGTGCCGCCAGGGGTCTCGTACACCCCGCGCGACTTCATGCCCACGAAGCGGTTCTCCACCATGTCCACACGGCCCACGCCGTGGCGACCGGCGACCTCGTTCAGGGTGAGGACCATCTGCGCGGGCGAAAGGGGCTTGCCGTTCAAGGCCACGGCGTTGCCCGCCTCGAAGTCGAGGGTGATCTCCTCGGCCGTGTCCGGCGCGTCCTCAATGGGCGTGCAGTAGCGGTGGCAGCCCTTGGCGGGCTCGTTCCAAGGGTCTTCCAATTCGCCACCCTCGAAGGAGACATGCAGAAGGTTGGCGTCCTGGCTCCAGGGCTTGGCCTGGGTGACGGGCACGGGGATGCCGTTCTTCTCGGCGTAGGCGACCAAGTCCGAGCGGGACTTCATGTCCCAGTCGCGCCAGGGAGCGATGGTCTTGAGCTTGGGATTGAGGGCCATGGTGGTGAGCTCGAAGCGCACCTGGTCGTTGCCCTTGCCCGTGGCGCCGTGGGCCACGGCCTGCGCGCCCTCGGCCTCGGCGATTTCGCACATGCGCTTGGCGATGAGCGGCCGGGCGATGGAGGTGCCGAGCAGGTACCGGCCCTCGTACAAGGCGGCCGCGCGCAGCATGGGGAACACAAAATCGCGGGCGTACTCCTCGCGGATGTCCTCGACGTAGGCCTTGGTGGCGCCGGTGGCCAACGCCTTGGCCTCCACGCCGTCAAGTTCTTCGCCCTGCCCCAGATCGGCGGTAAAGGTGACGACCTCGCAATTGTACGTGTTTTTGATCCACTTGAGGATGATGGAGGTGTCCAGGCCGCCGGAGTAGGCGAGCACGACCTTTTTGATGGAACTCATTGGCTTCTCCGCGTGTGCGATGTGGTTACAGGGCCTCGAAGACCCACTCGAGAACGGCCTTCTGCATGTGCAGGCGGTTCTCGGCCTCGTCGAAGATCATGTCCGCGTTGGCCTCGAACACTTCGTCGGAAATTTCCTCGCCCCGGTGCGCGGGCAGGCAGTGCATGACCTTGCAGCCCGGCTTGGCCAGTGCCATAAGGCCGTCGTTCAGCTGGTACCCCTCGAAGGCGGCCTCGCGCCGGAGCTGCTCGGCTTCCTGCCCCATGGAGGCCCAGACGTCGGTATTCAGGTAGTCGGCGTCCCTGGCGGCCACGGCGGGGTCTTCCGTCAACGTGACGCGCGCGCCCAGCGCCTTGGCCCTGGCCACGATGTCCGTATCCGGGGTGTAGCCCGAGGGGCAGGCCAGGGTGAGGTCGAAGCCGTACAGGGCCGCGGCCTCGATCCACGAATGCGCCATGTTGTTGCCGTCGCCGATCCAGCCCACCTTGAGGGCGGGCAGGTCCGGCGTGCGCTCGTACATGGTGAGCACATCGCTCATGACCTGGCAGGGGTGGTGTTCGTCGGTGAGGGCGTTGACCACGGGAATGCTGCCCCACTCCACAAGGGTCTCCAGCTTCTCCTGCCCGAAGGTGCGCACCACAAGCGCGTCGGCGTAGCGCGAAAGCACGCGGGCGGTGTCCTTGAGCGGCTCGTTCCGGCCCAGCTGTGATTCGTGCGGGGTCAGAAACACCGTCTGGCCGCCCAGGTGCCGCACGGCCACCTCAAAAGACACGCGCGTACGCGTGGAGGCCTTCTCGAAAATGAGGATGACGGTTTTGCCGTCCAGCATCCTGGTGCGGATGTCGCCATCCTTGAGAGCCTTGGCGCGCAGCAGCACGGCGCGTGCCTCTTCCTTTGAGAGGTCGAGGATGTTCAGAAAGTGTCTGGGCATGACGGATACTCCTCAAAAGCCGCCCCGTGGCGATTTGTGGAAAAAGGGCATTTTGCCCAAGGCAGCTGCGCTTGTAAAGGGAAAGCGCGCCAAGACGGCGCAGGTCCTGGCTTCAGGCCAGACAGGCGCGCGCCACGGCGCGCTCGGTCAACTCGTCCATCTCCGGTCCGTGGTCATGCCCGGCCAGATGCAGAATGCCATGAGCAAGCAGACGGGCCGTGTGTTCGCGGGGCCCTTGCCCATAGAGAAAGGCCTCGCGGACAAGGGTCTCCGCGGAAAGAAACAGCGCCCCAAGGTCACGGGGCCGCGCAGGATCGTCCTCGGGGAAACTCAGGATATTGGTGGGCCCAAGGCAGCCCAGAAATTCCGCATTGAGCTCGGCCTGCGCCGCGTCGTCGACCACGGTCAGGGAAAGCCCCGCACCGGAGAGGTCCAGGGCGGCGAGAAGAATGGCGACGAGTTCCAGCAACTCGCGCCGGGTGAGCGGGAAGCGGGGGTCCAGGCAGGAGGGCGCGGCCTCGATGCTCAAGGCGACTCTGGATACGCGCGCCACGGTCATGCGCGCTCCTTGCCCCTCTCGACGTCGCGTCTCTCGGCCTCGCGCCCCCCGCCCTGCCGCTGTTCGCGCTCGTAGGCCTGCACGATGCGGCCCACCAGCGGATGGCGGATGACGTCCTCCTCATGGAACCGCACGAAGCCAATACCCTTGACCCCTTGCAGGATGCGGCTGGCGTCGACGAGCCCGGAGCGGGCCTGGCTCGGCAGGTCGATCTGGGTCACGTCGCCGGTGACCACCGCACGGGAACCGAAGCCCAGCCTCGTGAGAAACATCTTCATCTGCTCCGGCGTGGTGTTCTGGGCCTCGTCAAGGATGACGAAGGCATCGTTCAAGGTGCGGCCGCGCATGAAGGCCAACGGGGCCACCTCGATGACGCCGGTCTCGAGCATGTCCTGCACGCGGGCGAAGTCCAGCATGTCGTGCAGGGCGTCGTATAGCGGACGCAGATACGGGTTGACCTTTTCGGCCAGGTCGCCGGGCAGGAAGCCGAGCTTCTCCCCGGCCTCCACCGCCGGGCGGGCCAGCACGATGCGCTTGACCTCCCTGCGCATGAGGGCGGAAACGGCCAGCGCCACGGCAAGATACGTCTTGCCCGTGCCCGCCGGGCCGATGGCGAACACGAGGTCGTTTGCACGGATGGCTTCCAGGTAGTCGCGCTGGCTGATGGTCTTGGGCGCGATGGTCTTCTTGGGCGAGGCCACGTACACCGTGTCCATGAAGATGCGCCGAACGTCCGCTCCGGGTTCGCGCAGCAGGATGCGCCAGGCGCAGTCAACGTCCTGCGGGTGCACCTGCCTGCCCTCGCGCAGCAGCCCGTACAACTGCGTCAACACTCCGGCGCAGACCTCCACAAGGTCGGTCTCGCCGCGCAAGGTGGCGCTGGTCCCACGCGTTTCAATGGCCACGCCGCTCTTCTCGGTGAGCAGGGCCAGGTTGGCGCCCTGCGGACCAAACAATTTGTTGGCCAGACCAGAATCCTGAAACTCCAGCTTGCGGCTGGCGCCGCCTTCCATGCTCATGCCCTGCGAATGCCTCCGTGTGCTGCCAATGGCATTGGCTACCGCAATCGGCGCCGCCCCGCAAGACCGCGAGCCGTTTCCGTCAATGACCATGCCCTGCGCCGCGCGCGAGCCACGCCCGCGCGATGAGCGCCAAAAGCAAAATGGCGCTGGACGTTTCCACCCAGGCGGGCAGAGCCTCGCCCACTTGGCCGAGAATGGCGTGGATGTCAAAACCAAGAGCGGCATACAGGCGGTTGGCCAGAACACCGAACAGCAGCGAACACGCCGCGATGGATGCGACATAGACCGCCGTAAGCGCGGGACCGAAGCTGCGGGCCATGACGGTGATGGTGGTGGCGTTCGTGGCTGGTCCCGAGAGCAGGAACACAAGCGCCGCGCCAGGGGAAAGCCCCTTCAGAAGCAACGATGCCGCGATGGGCGTGGAGCTTGACGCGCAGACGTACATTGGAATCCCCGCCGCCAGCATGATGAGCATGGAAGACAATTCGCCGCCCGGAACATCGCTGAAGAAATCAGGAGGCAAAATCAGCGAGATGGCTCCGGCCACGAGGATTCCGATGCACAGCCAGCCCCCCACGTCGGAAAGCATCTCGTCGAAGGCTTCGCCAACTCCGGCGCGCAGCCGAACGCACATCCCCGCCGCATGATCGTGCTGATTCCCGGCAGAGCAGCCACCGCAACAGCAATCCGCACCAGCCAAAGGCGACAATGTCTGCGGTTCCTGTCGCAGCAGCCTTTCAGGCAAAAGGTTGGCGGCCAATCCCGCGGCCACGGCCGTGATCAACGCGGCCAAGGGCCGCAACGCCGTCATCAGCGGATCGATCATGGCCCAGGTAACGGCCAAGGAATCCACTCCTGTTTCCGGCGTCGAAATCATAAAGGCCGTGGTGGCTCCCGGACCAGCTCCCTGCCGTTTGAGCCCCAGCGCGGCGGGCACGACCCCGCAGGAACACAGCGGCAACGGAACGCCCAGGGCCGCGGCCTTGAACACCGAAAGCGGCCCCCGCCCGCCCAAATGCCGCGTCAGCAATCCGTCCGGCAGCAGCCCCTTGAGCACTCCGGCGAAGAGAAACCCAAGCAGGACATACGGCGCGGCCTCTCGCAGCACCCCCCAGCATTGCATCAAATAGGCCGATACCAACCCGCCTTCCATGCGTGGCCCCCTAGATGAACAAACATTTGAGCACTTATTCATACGTAAAACAAAAAAATAGCGCCCTATTCCAATACATGCTCCAGACCCTGGGTGATAAGGCTATGCACATGGCCATCGTCCAGGGCGTAAAAAACGTTCTTCCCTTCCTTGCGGGCGCGAACCAGTTTTGCCGTGCGCAACAGCCGCAGTTGGTGCGACACGGCTGAGGCGCTCACGTTCAACACCGCCGCAAGATCGCACACGCACAATTCTCCCAGGCTCAAGGCATGCAGAATGCGGACGCGGGTTCGGTCTCCAAGCAAACTGAATAGTTCCGCAAGCCCATCGGCCGTGGCGTCATCGAGAAACGAGGAGCGCACACGAGCCACCCTGTCCTGATGGACACAAACGTCTTCGCACTGCTCCGGTACGGAGAGGCTGTCCTGCGGCTGCGCACGCGCCCTGTCCGCACTCGGACCGACTTCGCATGAACGATTGCTCATATATTCAAGATACCCTTCACCCTCACGTTTGTCAAACCTATTGCCTCGCCGTGGCCTCGGTAAGCAGGGTGACGTTGCTTTTGGTGAAGAAGCCCTCAAATCCCTCGTACCGTTGGATGTATTCATTGACAATGAGCGTGTGCGGCGAAGGCCGACTGAAGGTCTGCTTGAGGCCCTCCTCCGGCGAGCCCACCAGTTCAAGCAGGAACTCCATTCCCTGGGCCTTGAGCCCGGCGAAGGTCTCCTCGATGCGACTGGTGCGGAAGGCCAAGTGGTGGATGCGCCGCCCGTAGTTCCTGATGAACTTCTCCGTGGGCCCCTCCTGCCCGTCAGCTGAATCGCCCAGGCCGGAGGTGATGACCATGGCATAGGGCTCGCCCGGCAGGCGTGCAACATTGGTGATGGAATTCAAGTTGTCCACGTACACGGCCATGGAAAACTCGTAGTTGGTTAGTTCCAAGAACTCCACGATGGCATCGTCGCGGTCCCGCGCCCGTACGCGAACAGAGGCATGGTCGAACACGCCGATCTGTCGCAAATGTGGCGCGTCGGGCTTTGCGAAACGCAGCCCGCCCGATCGACAGGGCTCCAATGCCCGCGAGTTCGATCCGACTTCCCGTTGCACAAATCCGTAGGACAGGGCGCTGCATGTCGACACTGCGGTCCGGATGAAGAGGCCACCGTCAGAGCGCACGGGCGCTTCTGTCATAAACCGCACCCCACGGCGTTTCTGTATGCCGACATAGCGCTCCAGGTCGGGACAGGCGAAAACCATGCTCTCCACGCGACTGCGCGGCACATGGAAAGACTTTGGGCCCAAAGGTTCAGATGCGAATGCCCAGTTGGGTGCGGTGCGGGTGCGCAAGAGAAAATTCGCGGATCCGGCAAGGGTCAGCAGACACCCTTGCCCATCTGGAAAAAGGAAATGCCCGCCGTAACCGTAGCCTGTGGTTCCTAAAAATTCTACAACAGCGTCTTCAAGATGGTCCGGGGCCACACTGACCACGACTGTATCCAGCCCGCCGACAAGTCCTGCGAGGCCTGAGTCCCGACGCATTGCGTCCACCTGCTCCACACGTCTGCGCAACTCGGTATCGTCATTGCGAAACCCCACACTCATGCAGCCTCCCCGCGCCTCGGGCGCAACTCAAAAACACGTCAACACCACCCCCAAACTCCTGCGCACCTAATTGACACAGCCAAGGGAGTGGACGTAATATACGTAGCTATTCCCAAAAGAACAACCACGGGCAAAGGAATCCCCATGCTGACCCCAGAAAAAGAACACGCTGAAGCCTCGGAACGCCTCTCCGAGCTGTTGCGCCAGGCTGCCATGGGGTGCATGGTCGGGGTGCCGCAATGGGAGGATTTTGCAGCAAGCACCGGGCAAGGCGCGTATGTCGAAGCCATGCAGCGCTTGACGCGGCTCGAACTGCCGCCTGAAGAAGCGAAGGAGAACCTGCTCGGCATCGTGTCCCACCAGCAAAGCCTCTGCCAGGAGCTCGGCCGTCCGGTAAGCCTGATCACCGCCACCTGTGATTTCTTCATGCACGTTCGCCCGCTGCTGCGCGACCCCATCCTCGTGGAGGTGCGCCTGCTACAGCAAAAAGAGGAATGCGCGTACCGAGACGAGCTCACCGGCCTGTTCAACCGCCGCTCCTTCAACCAGGAGGTGCCCAGGGAGATGGAGCGCTTCCGTCGCTTCGGGCAGCCCTTTTCGCTGCTCATGCTGGACCTGGATCATTTCAAAATATTCAACGACCGTCACGGGCACTCGGCCGGGGACCAAGCCTTGCGCGATGTCTCCAGAATCATGCAGGAAAAGGCCCGGCTGTACGACCGGGTGGTTCGCTACGGGGGCGAAGAATTCGCCGTCATTCTCCCGCAGACCTCGGCAGAAGAAGCGCTGTTCATGGCTGAGCGCATCCGGGAAGCAATGGCTGAACACCATGTGCTTTACGCGGGGGAGGATCTCGGAGCCATAACCATCAGCATCGGCGTGGCCGCTTTCCCCCAAGACGCGCTCAGCATGTCGGACCTTGTGCGCAACGCGGACAAGGCGCTCTATCTCGCCAAGCAGGAACGCAACAGGGTGCGCAGATTCCAGGACAGCCAGCGCAGCCACCCCCGGTACACCCTGAGCACTCCCCTGCCCTTCCGGATCATGAGCGGGCAGACTGGCCGCATCGATGCTGACGTCCTGGACATGAGCCTGGGCGGGCTCTCCTGCAAAGTTCGGAAATCCCTGCCCAAGGCCTCAACGTTGCATCTGGTGCTCTCCGATCCCGAGCGTCTCGTCCACCTCCCTCTGCAGGCAGAGGTGCGGCGCGTTGTGGAGACAGAAGACAGGAGCTACCAGATAGGGCTGTCCTTCCGGCTGGAGAGCGTGGAGGATCAAATGAAGCTCATGGCCCTGCTCGAAGGCCGCATGACCGTTCCGGGACATGTTGCGGAAGTGCAACCCGGCATCTCCGACGCCTAGACGCCTTCCCCCTGCGGCCAACACCGGTACAGGGTGGCCAGGTCCTCAAGGCCAAGGGACTGCATGAACACAGCCACCTCGGCGGCCACCTTCGGCAGCTCTCCGCTGCGCGTGATCTCGGTCCGCCAGGCCAGCCAGTTTTCAGCCATGGACAGCCGCTTGGCGTCCCCGCACAGCCTGGCCAACCGGGCCAACTCGACCATGCACTCCGCATCCGGACAAAACCGGCTTTGCAGAAACCGCTGGGCGCAGGCGCCCGCCACATCCCCCCAGGCCTCAAGCATCCCGGCGAGATGTCCATACCCGGCAAGCCATAAGGGCTCGCGCTGGAGCAGCTCCGCGCACTCCGCAGCTCCGAGCCCCTGCGAGAGCCTCCCGGCAAAGATCCGCTCCCTGCGTGGCGGCAGCGCAAGATACGGGCGCAGCACGGCATTCAGGCGCAACTCGTAGCCATCGCGCGCAGCGTGAAAGGCCAGATCCGGCACGAGCAGTGTGAGGCAGCGCTCCTTGAGCACGCGCGCGTTGTGCGCCTCGTGGTCATTGCGGCCGGGAGTCTGGCTTGCCAGGTGGATGATGACGCTCTCCGGCACGCACAACTGCTGGAACCCCTTGCGGTTGATGCGGACACCAAGCTCCACGTCCTCCCCGCCATTGCGGTACTGTTCGCAAAAGCCGCCGCATTCGTCGAAAAGCACACGGGGCAGAAACAAGGCCGCGGCGGTAAGCGCCTGCACGGCCCTGCGCTTGCGCACAAGAGGGTGCCCGATGGGAAAAAATTCATAGACATGCTTCGGATAGAGTTGCGGCCCAACGGCGATGCCCAAGTGCTGCACCCGTGCGCCAAGGAGCGGATCGTCCGGATAGCGCAAAAGCGGGCCGACGGCACCGATGCGCCCGTCGGCTTCCAGCGACTGCAACAGAGGGGGCAGCCAGTTCGGAGACATCAGGGTGTCGTTGTTCAGGAAAAACAGCAGTGGCGAGGCGGCCGCGCGTGCGCCTGCGTTGCAGGCCGGGCCGAAGTTCCGGTTGGTCTCGAAGCGCAGCAGGCGGAAGCGCCCCGGAAAAAGTGCCTGGCCCAAGGGCAGACAGTCCGTGGCAGTGCCGTCGGAGGAGGCGTTGTCCGCCACCACGACCTCGAAGTCCACGCCGACCGTGTGTTGGCGCAGACTCTCCAGACAGGCCCGCGTCAGTTCCCACTTGTTGAACACCGGAATAACGCAGGAAAACAACGGCACGGCGTTCATCCTGCCCTCCCCTTCGCGGCTCAGCCGACTTCGGTCATGGCATCGAGCCGCGCAAAACGTTCGGCCATGTCGCGTTCCAGCAGCTCCTCGCCCTCGCGGCTGATGCGGGCAAGGCCCTCCTCGCCGTGCTTGGCCTCCAGCTTGCGCAGGTTGGCGCCGGCACAGGCGATTTCAACCGGGCTGCGCTCTGCGGCCATGCCACTGCGGCGCTTGTGCCGCACGCACAGATGCCCCTGGTACGCAACGCCGCCCCCGGAAAGAAACACCCGCAAATCGCGCTCCAGGTCGTCGTACTGCGAGGGCGAAAACCGGATGTCGAAGCCGCCTACAGCATCGATGGCGGCGGAACGCAGCATGTGGCAGCAACCCGTAACGCTGACGCACGGGCGCAGATAGCTGAACTGCCCGAAATCGGGCTGGCGAAGGTGCATGGAGGGCAGGTGCATGAGCAGGCTCTGCTCGTGGGGTGGACGAGGGGCCAAAGGCGTGTAGTCCACGCTCTGCGCCACCAACGGGTTGGCCTCGTCCACCACGCGGCAGCCCCACACCTGGGCCCGGGGCGCAAGCGCAGCCGCCGCTCCCAGGCGGCCCAGCCAGTCATGGGGCAGGCTCACGTCGTCATCCAAAAAGACAAGAAATTCCCGGCGCCGCACCTCCGGCAGGGACAAAAGCCAGTTGCGGGCTGCGGGAGCGCCAACGTTCACCGGCAGACGCAAAGAGGTCAGCCGTTCAGCAAAGACGCCGCGCCAGCGTTCGATGACTTCGGGCGTGGCATCGGAACTGCCGTTGTCCAGCACCCAGACGCCCGCGTCGTGCATGTCGGACGCGGCCAGGGAGGCCAAAGTCTCGTCCAGCTCGCGGGCCTTGTTCCAAGTGTAGAGCAGTATGGCGGCGCTGCCGGGAACTGGCGAACACAGGCGATCCACGCCGCGCAGGATGTCATCGAGGCGCAGCAGCTCGCTGGTGCGCCAGGGAGCGGAGAGCACGGCCTCTGCAAGGAGGATTGCGGCCTCTTCCACCCTGCCCAGGCGCAGCAGACACTCTGCGCGCAGGTTCGGCGCTCCTCCTGGGAAGAACTCGCCCAGCGCCTCCAGCAGGGCCAGCGACTCCTCGGCGCGGTTCTGGGCCAGCCGAAGCAGGGCCTGGGCGTGCAGACGCAGGGGCGCAAGGGGCCTAGGCCACTGCGCCTGGGCAAGCGCCGCCTCGGCCAGGGACCAGTCTGCCATGGGCCAAGACACATTCCAGGCCTGGGCCTTCCAGTACAGATTCTCGGGCTCGCGGGACATGAGGCCGGGCAGGGCCTCTCTGGCCTCTGACCGAACACGTCCATGCCAGGGATCGTCACCGTGCGGAACCCGCCAATGGCGCGGCAAGGCGGCGAGCACGGGCCGCAGGGCCTCTGGAGGAGCGGGCAGATCCGGCCCGCGCAGACCGGAGAGCAACAAGCCCAGGTCGCCGGAAAGGGGCTCAGCGCACCAGGCCGCGGCGAGGATGTCCCGGCCCATGACAGCCAAGCGGCAGCGTTCGGAAGCGGTGGAAACTCCCGCCTGGGCCAGGCATTCCCCGGCCAGGGCGGCGAGATGGTCTCGGCCAGTGGAGCCGCGTGCGGCGAGAATGCGGACCGGTCGTGGCAATGCGGCCCACAAGCGGCTGGGCCGCTCCGGGCTCATTGCGCCCCCCGACGCAGGATGCATGTACGGAATGGAGTCGCGGGAGTTCTAAGGATTGCGGACCGCTGCGTGACTGCCCCATGGCTGTGGCCCGAAATGCGAATGCGGTCCATGCCTTCCCCCTTGTGGATGCGCCGGGGCGGAAGGGCGTCCGCCCCGGCGGGAATGATCCGTCAGCGGGTCAAGTGGCGGTACTTGATGCGGTGCGGCTGCTCGGCGGCAGCGCCCAGGCGCGCCTTGCGATCCGCCTCGTACTCGCTCCAGTTGCCCTCGAAGAAGCTTACCTGACTATCGCCCTCGAAAGCCAGAATGTGCGTGGCGATGCGGTCCAGGAACCAGCGGTCGTGGCTGATGACCAGCACGCAGCCTGCGAAGTTCACCAGCGCATCCTCAAGCGCGCGCATGGTGTTCACGTCCAGATCGTTGGTGGGCTCGTCGAGCAGGAGCACGTTGGCCCCTTCACGCAACAGAGAGGCCAGGTGCACGCGGTTTCTCTCGCCGCCGGAAAGCACGCCGACTTTCTTCTGCTGGTCCGCACCTGTAATGTTGAACTTGCCGATGTAGGCGCGGGCGTTGACTTCGCGGTTGCCAAGCTTGATGACGTCGTTGCCGCCGGAGATGACCTCGTACACGGTCTTGTCCGGGTCCATGGCGCGCTCCTGGTCCACATAGGCCAACTGCACGGTCTCGCCAATGCGGATGCTCCCCTCGTCGGGCGCGTCCTTGCCGGTGATCATCCGGAAGAGCGTGGACTTGCCCGCGCCGTTGGGACCGATGATGCCCACGATGGCTCCCGGCGGCAGGCTGAAGGTCATGCCGTCCACCAGCAGGTTGTCGCCGAAGGCCTTTTTGACCCCGTTGGCCTCGACGACCACATTGCCCAGGCGCGGCCCGGCGGGGATGAAGATCTCAAGCTCCGGCGCAAGCTTCTCCGTTTCCTGGGAAAGAAGGTTTTCATAGGCGCTGATGCGCGCCTTGCCCTTGGCATGGCGGCCGCGCGGGCTCATGCGTATCCAGTCCAGCTCTCGCGCCAGGGTCTTCTGGCGGTCGCTCTCGGCCTTCTCCTCTTGGGCGAGCCGCTGCTGCTTCTGCTCCAGCCAGGAAGAGTAATTGCCCTGCCAGGGAATGCCCCGGCCACGATCCAGCTCCAAAATCCAGCCAGCCACGTTGTCCAGGAAGTAGCGGTCGTGGGTGACGGCGATGACCGTTCCCGCGTACTGCTGCAGGTGGTGTTCAAGCCAGGCTACGCTCTCGGCGTCCAGGTGGTTGGTGGGTTCGTCCAACAGCAGGATGTCCGGCTTCTGCAAAAGCAGACGGCACAGGGCCACACGCCGCTTCTCACCGCCGGAGATGACCTTCACGGGCGTGTCCGCCGGGGGGCAGCGCAGGGCGTCCATGGCCATTTCCAGGCGCGAATCCAGATCCCAGGCGTCCAGGGCGTCCAACTTCTCCTGCACGGCCGCCTGCCGGTCGATGAGCTTCTGCATGGCGTCGTCGTCCATGGGCTCGGCGAACTGTTCGTTGATGCGCTCGAACTCGGCCAGCAGGTCCACGGTCTCCTGGGCGGCCTCGGCCACGACCTCGCGAACGGTCTTGCTTTCGTCCAGGTTGGGCTCCTGTTCCAGAAAGCCGATGGTGTAGCCGGGAGAAAGGGCGATCTCGCCCTGGAAATCGGTGTCCACACCGGCCAGAATGCGCAGCAGAGAACTCTTGCCCGAGCCGTTCAAGCCCAGGACGCCAATCTTGGCGCCGTAGAAGTACGACAGGGAGATGTCCTTCAACACCTGCCGCTTGTCGTGAAATTTGCTCACGCGCATCATGGAATAGATGATCTTGTACGGTTCGGCCATGCCTGTCCCTTGTTCCTGGTCGTTTAAAAAAGCGGGGCCGGTATGACCCGGCCCCGTTGCGTTCCTACTTCTTCGCCTTCATGGCCTGGGCCAGCATTTCCCCCAAAAGCCCCATGGGCTTCTCGGCGGCCTTTTGCGGTCTGGCGTACTGCTTCCATTCGCCGCTTTCGCGTCCGCCGCCGCCCTCGCCCTTGGCGTCCTCGCGAACCTCAAGGGGCGAAAGCGCGATGCGGCGCTCGCCCGCGCGCAGATCCTCGACCAAGAGAGTCACGGAGTCGCCGCGCTGGAGTTTGTCAAACGGCTTGGGATCAACCGCCGCGGCGATGCGGGACTTGGGCAAAAGCGCGGTGATGCCGGGCTCAAGGGTCACGAAAATGCCGAAGGTCTCGCGCTTTTCCACAGTGCCCGACACCTGCGTGCCGGGAGCGTACTTGGCCGCGGCCTCCAGCCAGGGATCGCCCTCGGCGTCCTTCATGGACAGGGAGATGCGCCGCTTCAGCGGGTCGATCTCCTTGATGACCACGGCTACCTCGTCGCCAACCGCGACCATGTCGCCGGGCTTGTTCACGCGCTTCTTGTAGCTCATCTCGCTCACGTGGACCAGGCCGTCCACGCCGGGCATAAGCTCCACAAAGGCGCCAAAGTCGGCCAGACGCACCACCTTGCCGGTGGCCTTGTCGCCGTCCTTCAGCCTGCCCGCGACATCGGCCCAGGGGTCGCCCATGGTCTGCTTGCGCGACAGGGAAATCTTCATCTGGCCGGGCTTCTTGCCAGGCTCCACGCCCAGCACCTTCACCCGGATCACGTCGCCCACGCTCACGGCCTCGTCCGGCTTGGCGATGCGGGCAAAGCCAAGTTCGCTCACGTGGACCATGCCCTCAAGGCCGGGGGCGATTTCCACAAAAGCGCCGAAGTCGGTCAGACGCACGACCTTTCCTTCCAACTCGTCGCCGGGGTTCACGCTGGCCAGGAACTGTTCGGTGGCGGCCTGGCGCTCGCGCTCAAGAAGGGCGCGGCGGGTGACGACGATGTTGCGGCCGCGCTCCTCAAGCTTGCTGATGAGGAAGGGCAGGGTCTGGCCCACGTATTCCTCGGGGTTCTCGACGAAGCGCGCATCGATCTGGCTCACGGGGCAGAAGGCCCGGCGGCCCATGATCTCCACCGAGAAGCCGCCCTTGCAGGTCTCCTTCACGCGGCCGTCCACAGGCAGGCCGGAATCCTTGGCGCTCTGGAGCATCTCAAGCCCGCCGGCCCCGGCCAGGGCGCGGGAGAGAACGATCTCGCTGCGGGTCTTGGAGACCACGTAGAGGTCCATGGTATCCCCTTCCTTGTGGGGGAACTCGCCCTCAGCGTCGAGAAGGTCCTTCTTTTCGCCCACACCGTCGATCTTGGTGCCGGTGTCGAAATAGACGCTGTCGGCGCCGATGCTGATGATGCGGGCGGAAACCTTGTCGCCCACGTTCAGGGGTTCGCCTTGCCCGGCGTAGCTGGCCTCGAAGAGTTCGGCGAAGCTCTGCTCCATGTCCCCGTTGTTTTGTGCCTGATCCGTCATCTGCTGCTCCTGTGCGATGTTCCGCAAAGATATTGGCGGGAGATTGCCGCCTGGGGCGTGTATTATCGAAGGAGACGGACTTGTCAAACGAAGAGGCGGCTTTTTCTGGCCGACCCTAAAGTTTTTTAAGGAAAGACCGATAGGACGCGAAGAAGGCGTTGTCTTAACCTGCGGCGTCAAGGAGGTGGTCACGGCATGTCAATCAGCTCCATCAGCGGGTCCTCATCCGGCTACGGCTCCGACCTGTTCGGCGCCCAGGTGGTGAGCAAGACTCTGGATTACATGAACAACCAAGGCTCCGGAAGCGATTACGCCATAACCGACAAGCAGAGCTTCGGAGCAGCCGTTGTCTCCAAGACCCTGGACTACATGAACAGCGGCGGCAGCAGCGGCGGCTCCGACATGGCCCAGACCTACGACTTCAACAAGAGCGTCCTTTCCGGCTACATGTCCGGCATAGGGCAGTTCGCCGACTACAACATCTAAGCGCCCAGCCCTGACGACGCCGTTCGAAAGCCCCGCCGAGGCCAGTCCTTGGCGGGGCATTGTCGTGTCTAAAATCGCCCCCTGCACGATGCTGGAAATGCCGCGGCCAGGGGCGTACACTTGCCAGACGGACCAAGAACGGCTAAAGGGCGTCCTCCAACCTCCCCCCACGAACAGCCCAAGGAACACCAAGACGTGAGCAGGGAACAGCACAAAGTACTTATCGCAAACCGGGGCGAAATCGCCGTGCGCATCATGCAGGCGTGCCGCGACCTCGGACTTGGTTTCGTCGCCGTCTACACCCGGGAAGACGCAGCCTCCGGCCACGTGTCCCTCGCCAGGGAACTGGGCGGCGAACAGGCCCTGGTGCGCATCCACAACTATCTCGACGCGGGCGACATCCTCTCCGCTGCCGATGCCAGCGGCGCCACGGCAATCCATCCCGGCTACGGGTTCTTCTCGGAAAACTACCGCTTCGCACGCCGGGTCGAGGAACGCTCCCGCCCGATGGTGTTCATCGGCCCGTCCTGGCGCGTTATCCGCGACCTGGGCGACAAGATCAACACCAAGCGGCTGGCGAGACGCCTGGGTGTCCCCACTGTGCCGGGCAGCGACCGCGCCATCTACGACGAGATGGAGGCAGAGACCATCGCCCAGCAGCTCTTCGACTACCAGGAGCGGCAGGGGGTGGCCAAACCCATGGTGCTGGTCAAGGCCAGCGCGGGCGGCGGCGGCATGGGCATTGACGAAGTGCACAGCATGAACCGCTTCCGGCAGACCTACCGGCGCATTCGAAACTATTCCCAGCGCCAGTTCAACGACCCCGGCGTGCTCATCGAGCAGCGCATCTTCAATTACAACCACTTGGAAGTGCAAATCGTTTCCGCAAGAGGCGGGGACAACCCCGTGCACTTCGGTACGCGCAACTGCTCTGTGCAAAGCCCCGGCAGGCAGAAGCGCATCGAGACCGCACCAGGATTCGCCCCGGAAAGCCTCGCCTACAGCTTCGACGCCCGGAAGGTCATGGACGACATCGTGCGCCACTCCCTGTCCATCGCGCGCGAAATCAAGTACGACAACGTCGGCACCTGGGAATGGATCGTCACCCCCAAGGGCGAGCCCTTTCTCATGGAAGTCAACACGCGCATCCAGGTGGAGAACGGAGTTTCGGCCGCCATCGCCCGCATCAAAGGCCAGCCGGGCGTCAACCTGATCCGGGAGCAGATTCGCCTGGGACTTGGCGAGCCCATGGGCTACACCCAGCAGGACGTCAGCTTCGACGGCGTGGGCATCGAGTACCGCATCATCGCCGAGGACACGCAAAACCGCTTCGCCCCTTGGACCGGCCGCATAGAGAAGATCGCCTGGCGTGATGAGCCCTGGCTCAAGCTGCACACCCATGTGCCCCAGGACCGCCCCTATCAGATCCCCACCGAGTACGACCCCAACTTGGCTCTCGCCATCGTTTGGGGCAAGGATCTCGAAGAGGCCAAGGCGCGCGGCGCCGCCTTCCTGGATGATTTCGTGCTGACCGGCGTGGACGCCCAAGGCCTGGAGCTCAAGTCGAATATCGCCTTCCTGCGCGAGAAAACACAGGATCTGCTGGAATTTTAAAGCCAGCCAGGGACCTCCGAATGGTTATTGAAAAAAGCCTCGAAACTCTTTCCCAGCGCGTGGCCTATGCCCGCGACATTCTCGGCGCCCGCGTCAGCGAACGTCTGGAGTCCATCAGCCAGGACATCCAAACCTTGTCTCAAAAGGCCGACAACCTTGATGCAGAGGAGGCCATGGACAAGGCGACCGGGCTCTCGGCCCGGCTGAGCGCCCTTGAGGAGGAGCTGGACAAGCAGCTCAGCCCCATGGACAAGGTGCGCATTGTCCGGCACCCCCAACGCGTATGCCTCAAGGACATCCTGGAAAACGTGTACGACAACTACACCGAGATCGGCGGCCGCGACGAGGTCTCCATCGATCCGGGAATGCTCATCGCCCGCGCCTACATCACCCGGCGCGTGGGCAAGCGCGTCATCCACCATCCAGTGATGGTGGTGGGCCAGGAAAAAGGCCACGGGCAGGAGTTCCGCAACGGCGGGTCCATCAAGCCCTGGGGCAACGCCAAGGCCCTCAAGTACATGAAGGTCGCGGCGCAGGAGAACATCCCCATCCACGCCTACGTGTCCACCCCCGGCGCCTACCCGGTGGAGGACTACCCCGGCGCGGCCCAGCAGATCGCCGAAAACATATACGAAATGGCCGGGCTCGACGTGCCGGTTGTGGCGATCTTCTCCGAGGGCGGCTCCGGCGGGGCCGAGGCCATAGCCCTGGCGGACAAGCGCCTCATGTTCTCCCACGGCTATTACTCCGTCATCTCGCCCGAGGGCGCGGCGGCCATCGAGTGCAAGTTCCACGGCGAAACGCGCGCCACTCCCGAACTCATCGAAATGTGCGCCAAGCACCAGCAGATCACCGCCCAGGACAACCTCAGAAACGGGTACATTGACGCCATACTGCAGGAGCCGCCCCTTGGCGCGCGCAACGAGCACTTCGACTTCTTCAAAATGCTGCGTTCGGCCGTCATCCGCGCCACGGACGAGGTCGTGGTGAACGTGCGCAGCGTGAGCCTGCTCCGGCGGCTGGCCATGCGCGGCTCCAAGCGCAGGCAGGTGGGCGAGGATGTCATCGTGCGCTGGGAACTCTCCCCGGACGATCGCGAACTGTTGGTGTGGAGACGCTACCAAAAGTACCGCAGAATGGCGCGTCACGCCTACATCGACAAGCGAGGCATTCTGGAGCGCCTGGCGGCCAAGCACATGGAGTTCCTTTTTTCCGTCTATTCCACCGTGCGCTTTGAAATCCTCAAGCATTACCAAAAGAAAATCGCCCGCGTGGCCACGGATGTCACCGACGAGATCCACGTGGTGACCAGCCGCATGGACCGCATGACCTGCCGCGCCATGGAGGTGCTCGGAATTCCGCAGTGGGGGAGCGGCGAAGACGAAAGCGCCCTCACCTGCCTTTCCGAGCCCACCCGGGACAGTTCCCGCGTAGCCAACTCCGGCTATGTGAGCCCGAAGTCGCTGGAAGACCGCGAGTTCACCTGCCCCCACTCCGCGGAACGCGGCTGCCTGGACATATGGGCCCGCGACCTGTTCGGCGAATTCGCCGGTGTGTGTCCCAACTGCGGCTACCACTTTCCCATGGAATACCAGTGGTACATGGCCAACGTCTTCGATCGGGGCAGCGCGCGCGAATTCAACCTCTCCATCGCCGCAGGCAACCCGACAAATTTCCCCAAATTCGACGAGCGCATCCAGAAGGCCAAACAGAGCACCCACCTGCAGTCCTCCTGCGTCACCTTCAACGCCAACATCCGGGGCATACGCATCACCTGCGGAATGCTCGTGGCCAATTTCCGCGGGGGAACCGTGGGCAGCGCGGAAGGCGAAAAGCTCATCCGCGCCCTGGACCTGGCGAGAAAACGCCACCAGCCGTTCCTGGCCTATGTGCACGGCACGGCCGGCATCCGCATCCAGGAAGGCGTCAACGGCCTCATCCAGATGCCGCGCGTGACTATGGCCGTGCGCCGCTACATCGAGGAAGGCGGGCTGTACATCGTGCTCTACGACACCAACTCCTACGCCGGACCGGTGGCCAGCTTCCTCGGCTGCTCCCCCTACCAGTACGCGGTGCGCAGCTCGCGCATCGGCTTCGCCGGACCCGGCGTCATACGCGACACCACCGGCATGGACATCCCCCCCGACTACCACAGCGCCTACAAGGCGCTTTCGCGCGGGCACATTCAGGACATCTGGGACCGCCGCGACGTGCGCGCCAACCTGCATCAGGCCTTCCTGACCATGGGCGGACGCAACCTCTACTACCGCTAATTCCCCTGTGGAGGCTTTACGCAAAGGCCCTGCGGACTGGTTCCGCCGGGCCTTTGCTTTTTTACGTAGCACAGCAGCCAATCATCACCCTTCCGTCACGCTGCTGTCACACGCTCCCGCCGCACTTGACCTAATCTTCCAGGCCGAAACAGCGTCTCCACCACGTCTCCACGAGGTTCGCCATGCTCAAGACCGTGCTCAAACGCCTGCGCTCCGGCACTTTGCACAGCGGGTTCATCAGCATCCCCCAGCCTGCCCCGCAGCCGCCACACCGCCTAAGGGAACTGCTGCGCGCAGGACGTGACCTGGATATCCTGCTCATCAACGTCCGGGACTTCGCCCTGCTGCGCGAACTGTACGGACGCGATCTTGCGCAGGAGATTGAAAACCAGCTGCAGACCGTGCTGCGCCGCGCGGTGAACGAGCGCCTGCGCACGTCCCCCACGTGCATGGCCCTTGAACCCGGCGAATACTTGCTGTGCTGGCCTTCGCGCGGGGACGACCCCCGCTCACAACACGACACGGCCTACGAGATCAAGCTCATCGCCCAACGAGAGGCCAACGCCCACCTGCTCCGCTGGGCCGGTCGCGAGCTGGGGCTCGGCTTTGGCTGTGCGCGACACGAAGGCGACGCCATGGGTGCGGACGCCAATCGCGAAGCCAGGCTTTTCCAGGCCGTGGGCGAGGCGCGCCTGCGCGCCAAGATGCGCATGGACCTGAGCCAGCTCTCCCTTTCCTCGGAATTCAACGCCATTTTGCACGAAAGGACCGTACGCGCCCTGTTCCAGCCCATAGCCGACTTCTCCACCGGCACCATCATGGCCTGGGAGGCCCTTGCGCGTGGGCCGGAGGGCAGCGCGTTCCAGTCGCCCGCCGTGCTTTTCGACTTTGCCGAGCAAAGCGGCAAGCTTTTCGCCCTGGAGCGCCTGTGCCGTGAAAAAGCCATCCGATCGCTTGGAGGCATCGGCCAGGGGCAAAAGCTCTTCCTGAACATCCACCCCAAGACCATGGCCGATCCGGAGTTCACCCATGGCAAAACACTGGAGCTCCTTGAAGAAGTCGGCCTCGCCCCGGAGAACATCGTCTTCGAGATCACCGAGCGCCACAGCATCCATGAATTCGCGCTGTTCCACCGCACGCTCGACCACTACCGCAGCCAGGGCTACCTGGTGGCTGTGGACGACGCCGGAGCGGGCTATTCCGGCCTCACCTCGGTGGCGCAGATTCGCCCGGAGTTCATCAAGATAGACATGTCCCTCATCCAGGGCATCGACAAGGATCCGGTCAAGCGCGCCCTCATCGAAACCTTCGTCACCTTCGCCGACAAGATCGGGTCCAAGATCATCGCGGAGGGCATCGAAGCGCAGGCCCAGGCTGCTTGCCTCATCGACATCGGCGTCCATTACGGCCAGGGCTTCTACCTTGCCCGGCCCGCCGCACCCAAACCGGCTCTCTCCCTGGATACCGCCTACCTGCGCAAGACACAGGAACCCACGCGCGTCATCACAGGCTGCCTCATTCCCGTGGGCAACCTGGTGGAGGCCGCCCAGACGCGCCGCCAGGGAACCCTTGTGCCCGAAGCGCAGCACTGCTTCGAAACCTGCCGCCAGCAGGCCAGCATCGTGGTGGTGGACCAGGAATCCGCCCAGCCAGTGGGGCTGATCATGGAGTATCAGCTGAACCGCCAGCTTTCCGGTCAGTTCGGCGCGGCGCTGTATTCCAAGCGGCCCATCGACGCCATAATGGACAGGAGCCCGCTCATCGTGGACGAGGCCACGGCAGTGGAGCACACGGCCAAGGCAGCCATGCAGCGGGAGAAGATCAAGGCCTATGACGACATCATCGTCACACGGCACGGCAAGGTGCTGGGCATCGTTACCGTGCAGCGCCTGCTGAACACCCTGGCCCATGTGCAGGTGGAAATGGCCAAGGGCACCAATCCGCTCACCGGCCTGCCCGGCAACGTCACATTGGAACGCGAGGTGGAGGCCGGAATCGGCGCGGGCAAGCGCTTCACCATCGCGTACGCCGACCTGGACAACTTCAAGGTCTACAACGACACCTACGGCTTCAAGAACGGCGACCGCGTGATCAAACTCGCGGCCGATATTCTGGACCACGCGCTGCGTCGCTTCGGTGAAGGGCAGGACAAGCTCTTCCACATCGGCGGCGACGACTTCGTCATGCTCTGCAAGCCGGAAACGGTGGAACGCATCTGCCGGTCGGCCACGCGCTGCTTCCGCAGGCTCATCCGCACCTGCTACTGCCAGAAGGATCGCCAAAGCGGCGAGGTGCGCGCCACAGGGCGTGACGGCGTCGAACGCGCCTATCCGCTGGTGTCCCTGTCCATCGGCATTCTGGAGATCGGCGGCGCCTGCACCCTGCTTGAAATCGGCGAACGTGCGGCGCACGTGAAGAAATACGCCAAGTCCATGCCCGGCAACGTGTACGCCTGGGACCGGCGGCCCGCCCTGGGGACCCAACCATCGCAGACGGTTGCTGCTGCGGTGTAAGGACCGACAGCGCCCCCTCCCCCGCGGCGGGAAGCCCTATGCTCCGCCACGGAAGAGGGGCGCGCCTGGGCCGCACGGCCGCCTATGCGACAGGCGGGGTAAACACGCGAGTTGCCAGTTCGCGGTCCAGCATGAACATGCCGCCGCCATCGCCCACCATCTTGAGCTTGTTGACGGTGTCGCCAAAGCTGGCTTCCTCTTCCACCTGCTCGGAAACAAACCACTGCAAAAAAATGGCCGAGGCGTGGTCGTTCTCCTTCTGGGCAAGGGTCATGAGGTCGTTGATGCGCTTGGTGACGGCAAATTCATGCCTCAGCGCATAATCGAAGGCCGCAAGCGGGGTCTTCCAGGTGCTCGGCGGGGCCTCTATGCCCTGCAGGACAACGCGCCCACCTTTCTCGTTGACGTAGTCGAACATCTTGCGGGCATGAAACTGCTCTTCCTGGAACTGCACATCCATCCAGTTTGCGAAACCGGAAAGTCCGGCGTTTGAAAAATACGACGACAGGGACAGATACAGGTACGCAGAATAGTATTCCCACTTGATCTGGTCGTTGAAGGCCTTCTCCATCTTTTTGCTCAGCATCTGCTCGTCTCCTATGGCGCACGAGGCGCGGTGGTGGTGGGGAGGCGAGTGTAGTTCTACACACTTTGCGTGCGGATGGGAAGAGAGGACAAGAGCAAAGAATCAGCGCAGGGCATTGCCGGTGAAGATGTGCCGGATGCGATGCATGAGGTGCGTCATGCGCTGGCCCGAGGTGATGTTGGCCAGGCCCGTGGCCAGCGCCTTCTCGGACCCGATGAACACGGCCAGCCTGCGGGCGCGGGTGAGGGCCGTGTAGAGCAGGTTGCGCATGAGCAGGACATAGTGCTGGGTGACCACGGGCACCACCACGGCAGGATACTCGCACCCCTGGGATTTGTGCACGCTCACGGCATAGGCCAGCGTCAGATCCTCCAGCTCTGTGGCGTCAAACGGCACCAAGTTGCCATCGAAATCCACGGACAGGGAGCCGTCCTCCGGATCCACATCGCTCACCCAGCCCAGATCGCCGTTGAAAACGTCCTTGTCATAGTTGTTGCGCAGTTGGAGCACGCGGTCACCGGGGCGGAACACGGCGTAGCCCCGCTTGATCTCCACCCCACGGCGCGGATTCAGGCGCTCCTGCAACAGCTGGTTGAGGGCGCTCGTGCCCACCTCGCCCTTGTGCATGGGGGTCAGCACCTGCACGTCGCGCATGGGATCCAGGCCAAAGCGCTCAGGAATGCGGGCGGTGACCATCTCCACGATCATCTCCTGCACCTTCTGCGGATTGTCTTGGGGAATCCAGTAGAAATCCGCGTCCGGCGGCTCCTTGCCGCTCGCCACAGGGAACTGCCCGGCATTGAAGCGGTGGGCGTTGACCACGATGGCGCTTTCCTGCGCCTGACGAAAAATGTGTGTGAGCACGGCTTTGGGCACCGCGCCGCTCTTGATGAGATCGGAGAGGACATTGCCCGCCCCCACGCTGGGCAGCTGGTTCACGTCGCCCACAAGCACCAGGCGGCATGTGGCGGGCAGAGCGCGCAAAAGCGCGAGAAACAGACCGGCATCCAGCATGGAGACCTCGTCCACCAGCAGCACCTCGGCCGACAGTTTCTGGTCTTCGCAATGGTAAAAGCCATGCTCCGGGGAATACAGCAGCAGGCGGTGCAAAGTCTGGGCGGTCTCGCCCGTGGCCTCTGAAAGCCGCTTGGCCGCGCGGCCCGTTGGGGCGGCCAGCTTGACCTTGAGCTTGAGCCGCGAGAGCGCGGCCACGATGGCGCGGGTGATGGTGGTCTTGCCCGTGCCCGGGCCACCGGTGATGATGAACACCTTGTTGACGCAGGCCTCAAACACGGCCTCCCGCTGTTCTGGGGAGAGGTCGAAGCCCAGCGCCGTCTCGATTGCGGGCAGGGCCCGCTTGACCTCCGCGCGGGATACCGGGGCCGGGTGACTCACCAGGCCGAAGAGCCGCTGGGCGATCTCGCGTTCCGCCCGGTAGCCGCTCATGAGGAACACGGCCTGTTCCACGTTCTGCTCCGGCAGATCCTCCACATGCACGCGTTTCTTACGCTCCAGGGCCTCCAGGCCTTCCTCCAGCAGGGCCAGATCGTCCAGGCCCAGCATCCGCGAGCACTCGCGGAGGAGCTGCTCCTTTGGGCAAAACATGTGCCCGCCCCGCTCGCCCTTGGAGATGAGCACGTAGGCCAGAGCAGCCTCTACGCGCTCGGGAGCGTCCTCGGCGAAGCCGAGCTTCAAAGCCATGGCGTCGGCCGTGCGAAAGCCGATACCCCGAATGAGGTAGGCCAACTCGTAGGGGTTCTGGCGCAACTTCTCCTCGCTCTGCGCGCCGTAGAGCTTGAAAATGCGCGAGGCATAGGTGGGCGGAACCTCGTGGCTGTGCAGGAACACGATCAGGCTCTTGACCTCGCGCTGGGTGCGCCAGGACTCCACCATGCCCTCCAGCCGCTTTTTCGTGATGCCCTTGACGGCGCGCAGACGCTCCGGGTCCGTGTCCAGAATGTCCAGCACGGCCACACCGAACTGCTTGACTAAAGCTTCGGCGGTCTTTTCGCCCACGCCCTTCAAGGAACTCTTGAGAAAACGCACCACCCCGTGCTCTGTGGCGGGATAGGTCTGCTTGAAATGGCTGGCCTCAAGCTGGCGTCCGAACTTGGGGTGCGTCTTCCACTCCCCTTCGATCTCCAGAAATTCGCCAGGCTGAAGCTGGCCAAGGCAGCCCACCACGGTGACGATTCCAGGCTCGTCCTTTGCGCGCACGCGCACCACCGCATACCCGTTGTCCGGATTGTGGTACACGACGGTCTGCACCTCGGCCTTGATCGCGGCGGGCATGACGTTCCTTGCCTGACCCGGCGCCTACACGGCCTGGCGGTGCATGAGTGACTGGCGCAGGGTCTCGCGGTCCATGAACTTGACCTCGGCCCCCATGGGAATGCCCTGGGCCAAGCGCGACACCCGCACGTCCGGGTGCGCCTGGGCCACCAGGTTCTTGATATGCGAGGCGGTGCTCTCGGCCTCAAGGGTGGAGCCCAGGGCCAGGATCAGCTCCCGCACGCCCCCTTCCGCCAGGCGGCGGCGCAGGAGGCCGAATTCCAGGGCCTGCGGACCGACGCCGTCCAGCGGGGAAAGCAGTCCGCCCAGCACAAGGTACAGCCCCCGGTAAAGGCCCATCTCCTCCAGCACGAGCAGGGAATCCCACTCCGAGACCACGCACAGCTGTTCGCGGTTGCGGGTGGCGTCGGAGCAAATGGGGCACGGGTCGCTCTCGGCCAAGCTGGCGCAGGTGGAGCACAGGCACAGGCGCTCGCGCAGGGTCAGAATGGAGCGGCCCACGGCCTCGGCCTGCTCCCGCGGGAGCTTGAGCAGGGCGAGGGCGGCCCGCAGGGCGCTCTTGGGGCCAAGCCCCGGAAGCCGCGCCAGATGCTCGGCCACCTCGCGCAGGGGGGCGGGCAGTCGTTCCAGGGACATCTAGAACATGCCGGGAATCTTGAAACCCCCGGTGAGCTTGCCCATCTCGTCCTCCATCATGCCCTTGGCCTTCTTGAGGGCGTCGGTGACGGCGGCCAGCACCAGATCCTGCAGCATCTCCACATCCCCGGCCTCCACAACGCTCTTGTCAATAGTGACGGAGAGCACCTGCTGGCCGCCCGTGGCGCGCACGATGACCATGCCTCCGCCCGCGCTGCCCTCAACCTCGCGGGTTTTGAGCTCCTCCTGCAAGGCGGTCATCTTCTTCTGCATCATCTGGGCTTGGCGCAGCATATCCTGCATTCCGCGCATGTCTTCCTCCGGATTGGTTCTTGATTGTGCCGACGCGAAAATGGCGTCGAAAATGTCGTCCTAGCGGCCCCGCGGATACACAAGGGCCGGATCGCGGCACTCGAAGGTCTCGCGCACGCGCTGCACCAGGGGATGCTCCTGCATCTCGCGTTGGATAAGCCCATCACTCTTCGTCGGTTCGCGCTCGATGCTCCGCAGGGCCACGCTGGCCTCGGGGCCAAAGTACTCGGCCACGAGCCGCACCAGCCGGGCGTTGTTGTCCCCGCTCTGCATCATGCCGCAATGGGTCTCGTTGTGGCAGGTAAGGGTCAGCACGCCAGCGGAAAACTCGCCCCGCGCCTGCGCAAGGCCAGTGACGAAGCCGTTGCCGTTCTTGCCCGCCACAAACTCAAGGAAGCCCTCCCAACTGCGCGGGCCGCTTCCGCCCATGGCGCCAGGCGCGCCCCTCCCCTGTGCGGGAGCGGGCCTCTGCCCTTCCGCAGCGGCAGGCGCCTCTTCGGGGTCGGAGGGCGTTGCGCCCCCAACGCTAGGAGGATCGGTGGGAGTGCCGGGGCGAAGGCTGTCCGACGTGGCGGTTGGCGCAGCGGTGGACGCGTCCTTGGGCGAGCGTTCCGCATGGTCGGCCGTGGCGAAAGACCGCCGCTGTGGCTGCTGCGGCGCGGAAACCGCCTGCGCTACGGCCGGGGCGGCCTGCCGTGACGAGGCCTGCTCCGGTGCGGCGGAACGCGATGGGGATGGTCCGGAGCTGGCCTGGCCGGAAGAGGATGAACCGGATGGAACGCCACCGCCGACAGGTCTCGGTGCAGCGCCGGAGGCTCCGCCCAGGGCCGCGAGGGGAAGCAAGTCCGGCAGGCAGGCCAGATTGAGCAGCAAAAGCTCAAGGGCCTGCGCCGGCTCAAGACTCTTGACCACGCGCTGCTGGCCGTCAAGGGTCATCTGCCAGCAGGCGTGGATGTGCGCGGGCGCGAAACGCCCGGCCCACTGCGTCCACTGGGCGATCTCCTCCTCAGGCAGGCCGATCTCGGAAGCAATGGCCTCGCCCGCCTGGCGCAGCAGGAACATGTTGCGCCAGCAGCCGGAGAGTTCGCGCAGGAAAAATCCCAGGTCGAGGCCCTGGTCGAGCACGCCGCGCAGGGTGCGCGACAGAAGCGGCAAATCGCGCGAGGCGATGGCTTCCATAAGGGTGAAGAACACTTCCTGCCCAGCCAAGCCAAGGCAGGCGCGCACTTCGGCCTCGGCAAGCACGCCAGCGCTGTAGGCCAGGGCCTGTCCCAGTAGCGACATGCTGTCGCGCACGCTGCCCGCCCCGCGCCGGGCGATGATGCGCAGGGCGCCGGGCTCGTAGTCCACGCCCTCGGCCTTGAGCACGGCCTCCAGGTGAGCGACGAGTTCGGCCTGGGGCAGCATCTTGAACACGTAGTGCTGGCAACGGGAAAGGATGGTGGCCGGAAATTTATGGGCCTCTGTGGAGGCCAGGATGAAGGTGACGCGGGCGGGCGGTTCCTCCAGGGTCTTCAGCAGGGCGTTGAAGGCCGCGGTGGAGAGCATGTGCGCTTCGTCGATGATGAAGACCTTGTAGCGCCCTTCAAGCGGGGCGTAGCCCACGTCCTCCTTGAGGGAGCGCACATCGTTCACGCCGCCGTGGCTCGCGGCGTCGATCTCGATGATGTCCACCGCGTTGCCCGCGTTGGCCTGCTTGCACAGGCGGCACTCGTTGCAGGGCTCCGGGGCCGGGGCCTTCTCGCAATTGAGCGCCTTGGCGAAGATGCGCGCGATGGTGGTCTTGCCCACGCCGCGCGTGCCGCTGAACATGTAGGCTGGGGCCACCTTGCCCGTGGCGGCGGCGCGGGAGAGGATGGCCTTCACCGCGTCCTGTCCGGCCACATCGGCAAAGCGGCGCGGGCGGTATTTAGCGGTAAGGCTCGACATGGCGTTCTCCCGATGGTCGTTGCTGGCCGGGGCCAGGAGAAGATTCCCCCGCGCCCCGGCCCTGATGCAGCCGCTAGAAGCGGTATTCCTGAAGCCAGGAGGCGTATTCCGGATTCTCGCCCTTCACGATGCGGAAGTACTCCTTCTGCAGCTGAAGGGTGACCGGACCGGCCTGGCCCGCGCCGATGACCCGGCGGTCCACCTCGCGGATGGGGGTGATCTCGGCGGCCGTGCCGCTGAAAAAGGCCTCGTCGGCCACGTACAGCTCGTCGCGGGTGAAGAGCTGCTCCTGCACCTCGTACCCCAGCTTGCGCGCCAGGGTCATGATGCTGTGGCGGGTGATGCCGGGCAGCACGCTGGTGAGCGGCGTGGTCTTGATCATCCGGTCCTTGACGATGAAGATGTTCTCGCCGGAGGCCTCGGACACGTAGCCCTGGGTGTCGAGCATGAGGGCCTCGTGGTAGCCGTCGGCCACGGCCTCGGTCTTGGCCAGAACGGAATTCACATAGTTGCCGCAGGCCTTGGCCTTGGTCATCATGGCGTTCACGTGGTGGCGGCAGAAGCTGGAGGTCTTGATGGAGATGCCCTTCACAAGCGCCTCATCGCCCAGGTACGCGCCCCAAGGCCAGGTGGCGATGGCCACGCGGATGGGGTTGGTCCCCGGATGCACACCCATGACGCCGTCGCCGATGAACACCAGCGGCCGGATGTAGGCGGACTTCATCTTGTTGGCCACAAGGGTGTCGAGCGCGGCCTTGACCAGCTCGTCCAGGGTGTACGGGATCTTCATGCCCAGAATGTGCGCAGAATCGATGAGGCGCTGCATGTGCTCGGGCAGGCGGTACACCGCGCTGCGGCCGTCTGTGCATTCGTAGGCGCGGATGCCTTCGAACACGCCGCAGCCGTAATGCAGGGTGTGGGTAAGGATGTGCACGTTGGCCTCATCCCAGGGCACGAGTTTGCCGTCGAACCAGATTTTCTCCGCTTTCTGCACCATCTCCCTACTCTCCCTTGTGCGCGAATATGTGCGAGCCACGCCCTGCCGAACAAGAAGTCGGCCGAGGCTCACGAAGTCATGCAGGCTAAAAAAAAGGGACGGCGAGGTCAAGGGCGGCGCGAGGCGAAGGGGATGCTTGCCCTCCGCCCCTCATGCGGCTATGTGCCCCCATGCGCGAAAATGATCGTCCCACCGTGCTGCTGGCCACGGATGTCTTCGGCGTTACAGCAGAGCTGCGCGCCCTGGTGCGCCAGTTGTCGGCCCATGTCGTGTGCATCTCCCCCTACAGGGACGCCGTCGCGTATGCTCGCGAGCAGGAAGGCTACGCGGCTTTCCTGAAGGCCGGCGGCGTGGAGGCCTATGCGCGCCGGGCGGCCGAAAGCCTGCGCTCCGGCGCTCCGGGCCACAAAAAATCCTATGACGTGGCGATAGGTTTCAGCGCCGGAGCCACAGCCCTGTGGCTCTGCCTGGCCGAAGCCGCACTTGACGCGCACCTGCCCTGCCGCGCAGCGCTCTACTACGGCTCGCGCATCCGCGACCACGCCAGCCTGAAGCCCCGCCGCCCCGTCCAACTCATCTTCGCCGAGCGCGAAGCGTCCTTCGATCCCGTGCCGCTGGCGGCGCAGTTGCGCGCCCAAGGGGTCGAGGCCGCTGTGCTTCCCGGCACGGGCCACGGCTTCATGAACCCGCTCTCTCCTGGTTTCGATCCGCAGGTCGTGGCCGACGAACTCCTACGACTCGGCGCACTGCTCCAACCGGAACAGCACTCGACTTTCGGTCCGGCCTGAACCTATTTGTGCTGTGCGGGCTTGACCTGGCCCTTGGCCTGAACCTTTTCGGATTCGGGCAACAGCAACTCACCCTCCCCCTGGGAACGCGCATTGGGATCAGGGTTGGGCTCGGCCGATGCGCCGTCCTGCCCCTTGGCCTGGGTTTTGCCTTGCGCCTTGGCCTGTGGCTTGGCGGTTGCGCCGACCGTCCGTTCCCCGCCGCCCTTCGCCTGCGACGGCTGCGAACCGACAGCACCCGCTGTGGCCGGAACCGCCGCGTCCGCGGCCTCCGGAAGCATGGGCTGTGCAGCCTCACCGGCATCAGCGGGGCCGCCCTGCGCCTGGGCCGGTTCCGCTTGCGGCTTTGGTTTGGGCTTCGGCCTGTGCGCGGCGGCCCACAGGGCCGCAAGGATGCGTCCCTGCTCCGGGTGCCGCCCCAGCCAGGCGACCTGGCCGGTCGCGGGGTCGTGCACGCCGCCAAGCAGCAAGGCGCGACCATCCTGCACATGGCTGCGGACCACAACGCTCTTGCGCAGGATTGTCTCCATAGCCTGCCACACCAGCGCCCGGACCGCCTTTTCCCGCAAATCACCGCCCGTGGCTGTCGGACTCCACTCATGCGCCTTGGTCACGGCCTTGCGCAGGTCGGCATATAGCGCGGCAGGCACCCCGACCGACCGGGCATTGCGCATCGCCGCGTCAATCAGCCGGGAATCGAGACTGCCCAGAACCAGAACGACTGGCGCGCCCAGATGGGCCAGACCGTACTCCAGGGATGCAAGGACCTCCGCCCCGGCGGCAAGCCCCGCCACACGCACGGAGCAGATTCCACCGGGGGGTTGATCGAACACGGCTTCGGCCGGGGCCGTCATGTCGGAGCTGGTAAGCACCACGGCAAGTGGCTGCGGCCAGACTTTGCCAGCCTGAAGCGCGACGGACTCGGCAGTGAAATGCGCCTGCGGATTCCCCGCCGCGTAGCGCGAATTGCCTCCCTTCAGCAGTTGCACCGCTTCATCTGCGGGGACGGAGACTTCCGCGCCCTGGGCCATTGCTGACGGCACGAAGCTGACGATGAGACAGACTATCCCCAAAACTCGCCACATGTCGCCTCTCCTCCGCGCCACGCCCCAAAGCCGGGCTCGCACGTTCGTCCCAAACACAGCAGCTTTGCTACGCGGAAACCATCTGTCAAAAATTTACAATACCAATACATCCATAACCGCAGACCTAAAGATTCGTGTCAATTCTGTCGATACACCTATCGTAAAGGAAAGGCTCCCCCCGGACACAGGTCTCCATCATCATGAGGTGAACGTCATGAACATCAGCCCCTCGGACATGGATGTCAGGCAGGGGTTCTCCCCTGCAAGGCAAGCCGTGGCGACACACGCGCAAAGCGTGGATCCACAGACGGCCGACACGCAGCGGAGCGCCGCACAGGCGACCGTGGGCCAGCAGGCCACGCGGCAGACGGCAAGCCAGGAGCCAAACGGCACGGACGCCCGCTCCCAGGCAGTGGCCGCAACCGCGGACAGAACGACCGCGCTGGGCACGGCCCAAATCCTCGAACAACGGCTCAACGCCACCGGGACCGCTCTCAAGATCCGCGTCCTGGACAACTCCGAGGACCAGATCCAGGTGGAGATCGTGGACACGCAAAGCAATAAGGTCCTGCGGAAGATACCGCAAGACGAGTTGCTCAAGCTCTCCGCTTCCATCAAGGAAATGACCGGAGTGCTGCTGAACAACCCGGCGTAGCCTCCTGGGCTGCGGTTGTCCGGCGACCAGACGCCTTTGCCCTGCTCCGGGGTTCAGCGCCCTTGCCCTGTCTCCAGCGGACAGGGAACGGGCGGCTGACGGCGTTGCGTGGCCCGGGCATCGGCTCAGCGTTCCTGCAAGGAGCCGCTCAGGGCGTCCACAAAGGGATCAAGGAAATAGCCGAGCACCGAGCGCTTGCCGATGTGGATGGCGATCAGCACGCGCATTCCCGGAAACAGGTCGTAGCGGTTCGCCTTGCTGGAAAAATGGTCGGCCTGCGTCTCCACCATTACCTCATAATACGTATTCACGCCACTTGGCAGGGTTTCTGTCACCGCATCAGGGCTCACATGCAAAACCTTTCCCTCGATGCTGCCAAAGCGTCTGGCATCGCGTGAAGCCAGCTTAACCACAGCGCGCTGCCCTGGCCGAACGTACCCGATGTCCTGAATGGGGAGATGCGCGGCAATGACCAGCTTGTCGTCTGCGGGCACGATTTCGGCGACCGTCATGCCCGGCATGACCACCTCGCCTTCGCTCACCACGGAAAGGCGCTTGACCACCCCGGCCTCGGACGCGCGCAACACGGTCCGCTCCTGGCTGTCGCGAAACTTCTTCATGCGCTGCGTCAACTCCATGAGTTCCCGCTGAACCTTTTTGAGTTCGTTCTCCACCTCCTCACGGAAGGTGTTCTGCGCAAGGCCAAGTTCCTCCTTGGCGGCGGCAAGCGCGGCGCTGGCCCGCGAAAGCGCGGCGGAATGCTCCAGAATGGCGCTCTCGGTGTTGTTGCGCTCCTTCAGCCTCCCGATCAGCTCGTCCTCCTTGACCAGGCGCTCGCGCAGCAACTCCTCGCTGCGCTGCACCTGCCGGACGACATGGGGAAGATTGCGGCGCAGATTGTCGAGCCTGGCGCTGGTTTCGCGGATATCCTGCTCCCGTTGGCGGACCTTTTCCGTCAAGGCCGCCAGGTCCGTATTCAAGCGGCTGCGCCTGGCCTGAAACAAATTGCGCGCCTGGTCCACCAGGTCCTTGTGGAGTTCCTCCAACTGGGGAGGAAACACCGGCTTTTCAAGCCCCTTGGACTCGGCATCCAGGCGCAGGGCTTCGATCTGCAAACTCACCAGCCGCACGTCCAACTCGTCCGTGCTGGCGGCTGCGGCGGCGGAATCGAGCACCACCAACGGCTGGTCCGCCTCAACCCGATCCCCTTCCCGCACGAGGATGTCGCGCACGATGCCGCCTTCAAGATGCTGCACGCGCTTGACCTTGGTCTGGGGAATGACCTCCCCGACGGCCTCGCTCACGATGTCGAGATCACAAAAGGACGCCCAGGCAAAAGCCAGCACGAAAAGAGAAAAACACAGATAGAGAAAGCGCCGATGGGCGACAAGCGCGGCATCGTCGGCGCAGGTGCGCGCCTTGGGACCAAGCACGGCGTCAAGCGGCTGCTCGCTCATGCGTCCTCCGGCTTCGGCCCGCGGGGTGCAGAGGCGCCAAGGCTCGGCGTGGGCTTTACGTTCATGTCCAGCACAAGGGCCGCGCCCTTGAGTATGTTGACGTCGGCCGTGGCAACGACAAGGGTGCTCCCAGCCTTGGCCAGCCCGTTGAGAATGGCGTAGACGGCGAGGCGTCCCTCAGAATCAAGCCCCTCTGTCGGGTCGTCGAAAATCGCCAGGCGGCCGGGCGTCATCAACGCGCGGGCAAGGGCGATGCGCCTGCGGATGCCAAGGGGCAGCGCCTTGCCCCCATCCTGAATCGGCATGTCGAGCCCCAGGCGGGAGGTATCGAGAAAACGGCGCAAAGCGGCGGCTCGCACGGCCTGATTCATGCGCTCCTGACTGGCCTGCCCCTTCGGTTCGGGGTCTGCCAGGGCGATATTCTCGCGCAGGGTGGCATCCAAAAATGATGGCTCCTGCGGGAGATACATGAGCTGCCGACGCCACCAGTCCGGCGCCAACTGCCGCAAATCCACGCCATCGGCCAGCACCTGTCCGCGCCCCGGCTCCAGCAGCCCGGCCGCGACCTTGCAGAAAGTGGACTTTCCCGTGCCGTTGAAGCCGGTGACGCAGAGCACGCTGCCAGGCTGCAGCACAAAGCTCAGGGATTCGAAAAGGGGGCTTGAGGTCCCGGTATAGGCAAAGCCGATGTCACGGAACTCCAGCCTGCCGGAAAATTCGCGCAAGCTCGTCCCGGACAAGGGTTCAAGGGGCAGGGAATGCAGCTCCGACAACCGTTCGAGCGCCTGCTCCCCACCGCGCGCGGCCATGTAGGCCTGCATGAAGGCCGCCCCCATGGCAAGGACCTTGCCCGACAGAATGCTTGCGCCGATGAGCCCGCCCACGGTCATCTCTCCGGCAACCGCAAGCATTGCGCCAAAGGCGTACACGAACACACGCAAGAATACCGCCACGGATTCCTGCCGCAGACGGCTCTTGCGCTGGTCTCGCGCCAAGAGCGCGCGCAAGGCGCCCAGGGATTCGCGCTTGCTGCGCCAGACGTTGCGCAGAAACTCACCACCCGAAAAGGCGCGCACGGTCTCCGCCCCCGAGAGTGCGCTGGAAAGCTGGGCGCGGTGCACATGGGTCTCGCGCTGGAGCTTGAGGCCATCGGCCTCGGCCCTGCGCAGTCCCAGCACGCTGAACAACGCCGAAAGGCATACGGCGAAAACGGTGACGAGCATGAGCCATGGGCTGATGAGCGCGATGGCGATCAGGAACAGCAGCATGAACGGGGCATCCAGCACGGCGGAGACGTTGGCCGCGTCAAAGGCGGACCGCACCTGGCCCATGGCCCCGAGCAGCTCTTGGTGGCGGGTCGGCGGAAAACGGTTCAGGTCGCTCAGGCGGGCGCGCGTCACCACCGCCAGACTCCGCTCCTCAAGCTCTTCATCCGGCCCCTGGCTGACAACCCCGGCCAAGCGCGTGCGCACCTCGCCAAAGGCGAAACCAAGAGCGGAGGCGATGAGTACCCCGATGGTGAGCGTATACAGCGTGCCGTCGAAGCCATAGCCCACGTAGCGGTTGAGCACCAGAATGACGTAGACCGAAGAAGCCAGGGACATGAGGTTGGCCAGCAGCGAGGCGGCCAGAATCTCCCACGACACGCGCGGGCACAACGAGAGGCGTCGGAGGAGTTCCTTCATGACCAGACCGCCCCAAAGGGGCCGTGCGCGGGGAGGGGAAAAACAGCTTGGCGCGGCATGGGCGCCCGGCCTAATTTTCGACGGCTTCCGGCCGCAGTTGGCCCATCTGATAGAGCAAGGTGTAGGCGGCGGTGATGTGGTCGATGTCCGCGGTGACCTTGGAACTGGTGGCGGAGACGTAGTCGCGTTCGCCCACGAGGATGTCCAGCAGATTCACCTCGCCGCCCATGGCCTTCTTTTTCTTGATGAGCTCCAAAAACGACCAGGTGATGTTGGCCTGATTGTCATACAGAGCCACCGTGCGCGAAAGCGTGCTCATGTCGTTCCAGGCGTTGCGCACCCGCTCCTCCACCGTACGGCGTCGGTCCAGCAGCGTTTTGCGGATGGCGACGATGTCGCTCTTGGCCGCGCGCGTGGCCTCCTGGTCCCGGAACCCCTGGAACAGATTGTAGGTGACTTGCAATCCGGCCCGACCTTCCGTGCGGACACTCTTTTCGCCCTGGTCGTTCTCTTTGCGAACGGCCTCGGCAACTGCCTCGAACTTGGGAAACATGGCCGACTCGCGGGCGGCAAGTTCACCCTTTCGGGCGTTTATGCCGTGCTGCAATTCCAACAGAAAAGGGTTGCCGTCAAGCGCCTGCTCAACGGCGGCGTCCAGGTTCGCGGGCAGCTTGGCGCCCGGCATGGCGGGCAACAGCAAGGAGTCAATCTGGGAATCGGCGATATCCGCCTGGAACACGGAACGATAATTGTTCCTGGCGTTCACCAGCGCCCGCTCCACGTTGACGCGGTGCGCCTGCGCTCCGGCGAGCTGCGCCTTGATCTGCAACTCCTCGTAGGAAAGGCCCACTCCCCGCTCGACAAGCGCTTCCTGCATCCCGGAAAGCTTCTTGATATTCTCCTCCGAAAGGATGGCGTAGCGCAGCATCTCCCGCGCGCGGATGAGGCCGAGATACGCGCCCACGCCCTGCATGGTCACTTCCTGGCGGGTCTGCTCGAGCTTGGTCGCGGACTCTTCCCGTTGCGCCTTGGCCTGGGCGATGCTGCCGCCAGCACCGCCGAAATCATACAGAAGCTGGTTGGCCGAAAGCGTCTCCACATTGCGGTTCAAATTGGTGTTCTTGGTCTGATCAGGCTGGGTGATGTCCTCAACCCCGGCGTCCACCTGCGCGTTCACGCGCGGATACCACAAGCCCTTGGCGCGCTTTTCCAGATGTTCCGAAGTGTTAAGATTCGACTCGGCGGCCTTGATGCGGTCGTGGATGCGCATCAGGTGCGCAACGGATTCCTTCAGTGTCACCGGGAGGGCGACGTCGGGCTTGGGAGCATCGGCGCATCGGGCCGGGTCGGCGGGGACGAAAACAGCCGCCATGGTGGTGAGCAAAAAGGGAATGAGCCGCACGGCATAATGTTTCATAATGTGGCCGCACCCGTGTTGAAAAAACGAAATATGAAATCGACAGTTCCGATGGCTACTGACTTGACGGGATTCGTAGCCCATGTAAACGATAATGGCAAGTGAAAGTATTCCTTTAATGACATCAACGTTCAAATCTGGACGCAGGGCGGGGAACGGAATGTTGGAACAGCTCAAAAAAGCGTTTGCGAGCGACAAGGCGGCGCTTCTGCTCACCGGCTTCTGCCTGTCGCTGCTCGTAGGGGCCTTGTACGTCTCGCAGCCCGCCATGCTGCGGTTTCTGGACTACAAGATTTACGACCAGCTCCTGCGTCGGACCCATTCCACCAAGACTTCCGGCGTTCCGGTCATTGTGGACATCGACGAAAAAAGTCTTTCGGCGCTCGGCCAATGGCCTTGGCCACGGTACCGCGTGGCCTTGATGCTGGAAAAGATCCGCCAGGGCGGCGCGCTTGCAGTGGGCATGGACATGGTGCTGGCCGAGCCGGACCGGACTTCCCCATCGCTTTTGCGTTCGCAAATCAAGAAGGAACTGATGGTTGACGTCACCTTCCAGGGCCTGCCGCCCGCCCTGGAAGACCATGACGCCCTGCTGGCTTCGGTCCTCAAGGACAAGCCCTATGTGCTGGGCTTCTATTTCTCCTTTTCCCGCGCGGAAGCCGACCAACAGCGCCAGGACGGGCAAAGCGCCATCACTCCGGCACAGGTGGCCGTGCTGGAGGCGCCCGGCGCCATGCCCGCCGACAAAGCCTTGCACAGCGCCTTCGGCGCGGTATGTCCGCTGCCTGTGTTGGGTAGCGCCGCCTCAGCCACCGGATTCTTCAACGCCACCCCGGATGCGGACGGGATTCTGCGGCGAGTCGCCCTGCTCATACACTACGATGGGCGGTTCTACCCCAGCCTTGCCCTGGCCACGCTCATGCAGGCCACGGGAGAACAGGGCGTGTTGCTCAAACTCGACACCCAGGGCGTGGAATCCATGCGCGTGGCCGGGACCGTCGCGCCGCTGGATCGCGCCGGGCAGTTGCTCGTAAACTATCGGGGCGGCGGCGGAATGTTCCCCTACATCAGCGCCGTGGATGTCATCGAAGGCCGCGCGGACCCGGCGCAGCTCAATGGCAAGGTCGTGTTCATCGGCACCTCCGCCGCGGGACTCAAGGACTTGCGGGCCACCCCCTTCACGTCGGTATATCCCGGCGTGGAGACCCACGCCACAGTCCTCGACAACATCCTCACCCAGGAATTCCTCACCGTGCCGGACTACGCGCCGGCCGTGGAGCTCTTCGCAACCCTGCTGGCCGGAATCGCCATCACCCTGCTTGTGTGCTGGGCCAGGGCGGTCTGGATCGTGGCGCCTCTTGTGGCCATGGCCTACGGCATGTGGGAAGGCGCGGCACATCTCATGGACACGGCGCGGGTATACATCTCGCCGCTGTATTCCTACATCGCGCTGGGGCTCAACTTCTCCCTGCTCACCCTGATGAAGTTCTGGCGCGAGGAAAAGCAGAAGAAATTCATCCACGGCGCGTTCTCGCACTATCTCGCGCCTGCGGTCATCAAGCAGATCTACGACTCCCCCGAGTCCCTGAGCCTCCAGGGACAGGAAAAGGAAGTCACCGTCATGTTCTCGGACGTTCGCGGCTTCACCACCATGAGCGAAAAGCTCACCCCGACACAAGTGACCGACCTGCTGCACGATTACCTGACCCCCATGACCCGCGTCATCACGCACAACATGGGCACCCTGGACAAGTTCATCGGCGACGCCATCATGGCCTTCTGGAACGCGCCGGTGGACGTGCCGGAGCATCAAAAAAAGGCGCTGTCCTCGGCCTTGCAGATGTTCACCCACCTGGACGAACTGAACGAAGGCTTCAAGCAGAAGTTCGGGCTCACCATAAAAATCGGCGTGGGGCTGCACTGCGGACGCGTTCGTGTGGGAAACATGGGCTCGGCCGACCTCTTCGACTACACGCTCATCGGCGACAACGTGAACCTGACCTCGCGACTGGAAAGCCTGACCAAGTATTATGGCCAGAAGCTGCTCGTCAGCCAGGCCATGGTGGAGGCCTGCGGCGACGCCTACGCCTATGTGGAGATGGACTCCGTGCGGGTCAAGGGCAAACACGAGCCCATCACCATCTACACCGCCATGACCCACGAGGAAGCCGCTGCCCGCGCGGGGGAGATCCGCGAACACGAAGCAGCGCTTGCGCTTTACAAGTCCCAACGCTTCGCAGAAGCCGAGGCGGCCTTCGAGGCGCTTGGACAATCCACCGGCAACGAAGCCCTCTACGGCATGTACGCCGAGCGCTGCCGCGCCCTCAGCGAGCGCCCGCCCGGAGCAGACTGGGACGGTGTCTACACCCACACCAGCAAATAGGCGTTCATCCAGCCGCCTTCCGCATGTCCTGCCGTCACCCCGGGCCGAGGGAGCGGCCCTGCTTGACTTCCAGTCGGCTATGCAGCAAATTTACCCGTTCCGATGAAACCCCGTGCAGGCCGCTGAACGACCTGCCTCAAGACGAGGAAACACAAAGAAATGAGCGACTACAAGCAGACCCTCAAGCTGCCGCAGACCGGCTTCCCCATGAAGGCCAACCTGAAGCAGAAGGAGCCGGAAATCCTCAAGTTCTGGGAGGAAATCGACGCCTATGGCGCGATGGTTGCGGCCAACGAGGGATACGCGACCTATGTCCTGCACGACGGCCCGCCCTACGCCAACGGCAACATCCACATGGGCACGGCCATGAACAAGACCCTGAAGGACATCGTGGTCAAGTCGCGCAACATGGGCGGAAGGCAAGCCCAGTACGTTCCTGGCTGGGACTGCCACGGGCTGCCCATTGAACACAAGGTGGAGACCGAGCTCAAGAAAAAGAAAAAGGAATTGCCCGCCGTCACCGTGCGCAAGCTGTGCCGCGAGTACGCGCTGAAGTTCCTCGACATCCAGCGCAAGGAATTCAAACGCCTGGGCGTACTGGGGGCATGGGACAAGCCTTACATGACCCTTGACCCCAAATACGAAGCCGCAACGGCGCGCGAACTGGGCAACTTCATGGCCAAGGGATCGGTGATCCGCGGCAAGAAGCCCATCTACTGGTGCTGCTCTTGCCACACGGCCCTGGCCGAGGCCGAGGTGGAATACGCCGACCACTCCTCCCCATCCATCTATGTGCGCTTCCCCCTGGCGGACAAGCGCGTGCAGGAGCTTTTGCCCGCCGGGACCAAGTGGGACCCCGCCAAGACCTTCGTGGCCATCTGGACCACCACTCCCTGGACCCTGCCGGACAACATGGGCGTGTGCGTGCACCCGGAGTTCGACTATGTTTTCGCCGAGGCCGACGGCTGCCTGTACCTCATGGCCGAACGCCTGCTTGCCCCCTGCGCCGAGATTTTCGGCTGGGACGCGCCCAAGGTTGTGGCTCGCCTGAGCGGCGCGAACCTGGAAGGTTTGGAAGCCTGCCACCCCTTTTACAAGCGCAAGTCGCCCATCATCCTGGGCGACCACGTGACGCTGGACGCGGGCACCGGCTGCGTCCACACCGCTCCCGGCCACGGCCGCGAGGACTACGAAGTGGGCCTGAAGTACGGGCTGGAGGTGTACTCCCCCCTGGACGATGCGGGCCGCTTCCTCACGGACGTTGAGTTCTTCGCTGGCCTCACGGTGTTCGAGGCCAACCCCAAGGTCATCGAGAAGCTCAAGCAGGTGGGCCATCTGCTGGCGCAGGAGAAGATCAGCCACTCCTACCCGCACTGCTGGCGCTGCAAGGAGCCGGTCATATTCCGCGCCACCACCCAGTGGTTCATCTCTATGGAGGCGAACGAGCTTCGCAAAAAATCGCTGTCGGCCATCCACAACGACGTGCGCTGGATTCCGGCCTGGGGCGAAGAGCGCATCGGCAACATGATCGAGAACCGCCCGGACTGGTGCATTTCGCGCCAGCGCACCTGGGGCGTGCCCATCGTGGCGCTCATTTGCGAGGACTGCGACGAGGCCTACTTCGACCCAGCCTGGGTCATGGGCGTTGTGGAGAAGTTCGCGCAGCATCCCACTGGCTGTGACTACTGGTTCGAGGCGCCGCTTGAGGAAATCGTGCCGACCGGGCTCAAGTGCCCCAAATGCGGACGTTCGCACTGGCGACGTGAGACCGACATCCTGGATGTCTGGTTCGACTCCGGCACCAGCTTCGCCGCTGTGCTGGAGCAGCGCCCGGAGCTGTCCTGCCCGGCGGACCTGTACCTGGAGGGCTCGGACCAGCATCGCGGCTGGTTCCACAGCTCGCTTTTGGCCAGCATGGGCACGCGCGGGGTTCCGCCATACAAGGCCGTGCTCACCCATGGCTACGTGGTGGACGGCGACGGCCGCAAGATGAGCAAATCCATCGGCAACGTCATCGCCCCGCAGGAGATCATCGACAAGCACGGCGCGGAGATCCTGCGCATGTGGGTTTCGGCCGTGAACTATCAGGAAGACGTGCGCATCTCCGACGAGATCCTTTCACGCCTGGTGGACGCCTACCGCCGCATCCGCAACACGGTGCGCTTCCTCTTGGGCAACTTGGCCGACTTCGACCCGGCTGCTGACGCGGTTGCGCCCAAGGATATGCTCCCCCTGGACCGCTTCGCCCTGGACCTGATGGAGCGCCGCCACAAGACCATCGCCCAGGCTTACGAGGACTTCGAGTTCCACAAGGTGTACCACACCCTGCACAATCTCTGCACCACGGACCTCTCGGCCTTCTATCTCGACATCATCAAGGACCGGCTCTACGTGTGCGCAGGCCTGGAGCGCAGAAGCGCCCAAACCGTGCTGCACAGGGCGCTGCTGATTCTGTTGCACGACATGGCCCCGGTGCTGTCGTTTACGGCGGAAGAGGCGTGGCAGACACTGCCCGAGGCCACGCGCCCCGGCGGCAAAAGCGTATTCACCATGCGCCTGCCTGATGCGTCGGCCAGCCTGTCTGACGCTGAACGGCAAGGCTTCGAACTGCTGCTGGCCGCGCGCGGCGAGGTGACCCGCGCCATTGAGCCCATGCGCAAGGCCGGAGGCATCGGGCACTCCCTGGACACCAGTGTAAGCCTCTACGCCGATGGCGACATGGCCAACGCCCTGGCGACGCCAGGACTCGATCTGCGCGAGTTCCTCATCGTCTCCAAGGTCCAGGTCCGCCCGCTGGCGGAGGCCCCGGCCGATGCGCACGCTTCCGAGGAACTGGCCGGGCTCAAGGTGACGGTCGACCGCGCCCCGGGCGACAAATGCCAACGCTGCTGGCGCTACGACGAAGCGTTGGGCCAGGACGCCGGGCACCCGGACCTTTGCCCGCGGTGTACGGCGGTGGTTCTGGGAAACTAGGAGCGGCAATGGATTCGCGCCTCAAAACAGCGTCCCTGCTCGCCGCAGGCGTCATCATTCCGGACCAGATCACCAAGGCGGTGATCCAGCAAAAGTACGCCTTGTGGGAGACGGACCCCGTGATCCCCGGTTTTTTCAACATGGCCCATGTGCTGAACAAGGGTGCGGCCTTCGGCTTTCTGAACAACCCGGACAGCAACTGGCAGGTCTGGTTCTTCGTTGCCGTCACCGTGCTGGCTGTGGGCTTCATCTCCTACCTGCTCGCCACCGCCGACCCCGGCGACCGGTTCTTCATCTGGGGACTGGGCCTTGTGCTGGGCGGGGCGCTCGGCAACTTCATCGACCGGATCCGCTTCGGGCACGTGGTGGATTTTCTGGACTTCCATGTGGGCGGCTATCACTGGCCGGCCTTCAACGTGGCCGATATCGCCATCACCTGCGGCGCGTTTTCGGTCATCGTTTCCATGTACATGAAAAACCGGCGCGAACACAAAACCGAAACCAGACGCTCAGGGACCGGAGGATAACCGCATGTTTGCGCTCCCCAACCTGGCCCCATCGCAGTGGGCCGTCATCCTCGGGGCCGTGGGGCTGTTCGCCGCCATCAGCCTCTATTCAATATGGGACGCCTTCCACCGTGACTTCGGATCCAGCAACGCCAAGTTCGGCTGGATTCAGCTGGCGGTCATGGTTCCTTTTTTTGGGGGACTGGCGTATCTGATTTTTGGCAGAAAAAGAGGGAGGAGACTGTAATGACCGCTCGCACTACGCTTCTTGCCGTGGGCCTGTCCGCCCTGCTGTTCGGCTGCGCCACCAAGTCGGACCTGGAAACCCTTCAAAACCAGTCCTACCGCGATCGTCAGGAAAGCCGCCGCACCATCCAGAAGCTGGAAGAGCAGCTGACCCAGACTCAGGACCAGCTGCGCGAGGAGATACAGAAGAGCACGAGCCCGGTGCAGGCCAAACAGGCCAACACCTGGGCGGAGCTTGAGGCCATGCGGATGCAGGTGGCCAAGATGCAGGAAAAACTCGACACCCTCACCATGAAATACAACGCCATGACTTCCGCCGGAGAGGGCGCTCCCACCCTGGCCGAGGTTGCGGGCGATGTGCAAAACATCAAAGTCGCGCTGCAGAGCCAGTTCGGCATGGACCTTGGCGCCCCGGCCCCGGCCCCGGCCAAGCACGCGGAGGTCCACGCCCCCGCCCAGGACAAGGCGCAGCCGTCCGCCAAGCCGGCCGAGCCCGTCAAGGCCGCGCCCAAGGCCGAGCCCATCAAGACCACGGATACGGCGGAGGCCCTATTCGCCAAGGCGGACGCGTCCTTCAAGGCCCGGAAGTACGAGGAAGCGCGCCAGTACTACTCGGAGTTCGCCACAAATTTCAAGAAGCATCCCAAGACATCCGACGCGATCTTCTGGGTGGGCGAGAGCGCCTACAACCTGCAGGACTACGGCAAGGCCGTGCTCGCCTATCAGGAAGTCATCGAGCGCTTTCCCAAGAGCGGCAAGTACAAGTCCGCCGTGCTCAAGCAGGGCATGGCCTTCTTCAAGATCGGCAAGGACAAGGCTGGCCGCGCCGTGCTGGAGGACCTCATTTCCCGCTTCCCCAGCGCCCCGGAATCCATCAGCGCCAAGAAGTTTCTCAAGGACCACAAGTAACCCCCGCCCGTCCGCCCGTCACGACGGAAACAGGGCTAGAGGCGCCACATGACAGCAGATGGCAACGGCTTCAGCAAAATCATCTACCTTTCCTTCCCGCCGGAGACCAGCGGCAGGCCCGTGGTATGCAACCTCGCCATGCTCTTCGACCTGCGCTTCAACATCCTCAAGGCCGACATCAGCCCCAGACATGAGGGAAGCCTTACCCTGGAAGTGTCCGGCCGGGAGGAAAACTATCAGAAGGGCCTCTCCTACCTGAAAGAGAACGGGGTCAAAATTACCCCGGCCTCGCAAAAGGTGTCCCGAGACGAGGACGCCTGCATGCACTGCGGGCTGTGCACCTCTCTGTGCCGCACAAAAGCCCTTTCCGTAGACCTGACCACCCGCAAGGTGCTTTTTGATGTGGACCGCTGCTCGGCCTGTGGCATATGCACACGGGTATGCCCTGTGCGGGCCATGATCGTCGATATGAACGATGACGATCTCAGCTGACCCCGATGCCAAGGAGGCGACCGTGAGCGAAGAGAATCCCATCATGCGCGAACTGATGCAGAAGGTGGCCGACAAGCTCACCGCCGACTTGCGCGATACGCTAACCGCCGCCGTGGAGCGCGAGATCTCCCGCACCCTCTCCGGTGCGTTGCTTGAGGGAGAGTTTTATCGCCGCGTGAACGAGGACCTGCAAAAAGGCTTCAAGGAAATCTACCAGGAAATCAAAGTCGCCAAATCCGGCAACAGCGCGCCGGTCCCTGTGAGCGAAGACCCCAACGAACTGTTCAGCCGCGCCTCAAACCAGCTTGACGCCATCCTGCAGACCACGGAAAACGCCACGGTCAAGATCATCGAAACCATAGAAAACCTGCAGACAATGAGCGACACCCTGGGCGGCATCGTCAAGTCCTTCGAAAGGGGCGGGGTATCCAAGTCGGAACGGGAGACCCTCGGCCGCATCAACGATGCCCTGAGCCGCGATCTCATGAGCATAATGACCACGTTGAGCTTTCAGGACCTCACGGGGCAGCGCATCAAGATCATCATTGAAACGATTAAGAAGATTGAAAAAATTGTCCTTGATGTGTACATGACGACAGGGCTCATGATCAAGGCCCGCGCCGAGGCGCCTGCCGAGGAGGCTGACTTCAACGACCTTCAGGCCAAGGCCAAGACCCAGCTCTCCACACTGCAAGGCCCGCAGCTCGACTCCACGCAGGGCTCCGTGGACGACCTGCTGGCCAGCCTGGGGCTGTAGATACCGCCTTGACAGGCCAACGCCAAAAGGATAGCTAGGCAACCCGCACGGGCAATTAGCTCAGTTGGATAGAGCGTCGGCCTCCGGAGCCGAAGGCCGTGGGTTCGAATCCCGCATTGCCCACCACAGCACATAAAAGGCCGCATCCGCGTAGATGTGGCCTTTTTTTACGTGCATCTCCGTAACGCCATGCCTCATCCGGCCCGTCTTTGTTTTCCGGTTCGATCATGCTACCCTCCGGCTGGTCGACATGCCAAAACGGCTGCTCGCCCTCACAAATGCACCCCAAGGAGCCCCAATGCCGAAATCACGCCTTTTGCTCCTGCCCATGCTGGCGCTGTTCTCGCTGCTGGTCGGCGGCTGCGGCGCCGCAGCGCGTCTCATGAGCCCCTCACAGGTGGAAGCCCGCCTCGCCCCAGTTAAAGGCGGCAAGGCCTCCGGCCTTATGACCTTCCGCCAGCAAGGCAAGGAATTGCTCATACTGGGAACCTTCACGGGGCTGACTCCGGGCGCGCACGGCCTGCACATTCACGAGGGCGGGGATTGCGGCGGGCCCGCCGCGCGCAACGCGGGCGGACACTTCAATCCAACCGGCGCTCGCCACGGCAGCCCAGGCGCCGCATCGCACCACGCGGGCGACCTGCCCATGGTCACGGCAGGGGCCGATGGCACGGCGCGCTTCCAGGCGCGCATGGCCGGCCTGAGCCTGGACGGCGGCCCCATGTCCATCAACGGACGCACGGTCATCGTCACCGCCCGGCCCGACGACTTCACCACGCAGCCGGACGGGAATTCCGGTCCTGCCGTGGCCTGCGGCGTCATCGGCCAGTCGCGCTGAGCAAACGCCCCCGGAAAGCCGACGCATGGGGGCAAGGCGTTGCCTCAGGCCGCACGGCTTGCCGTTGCGCGGCCCAGGTTCACGTCCACGCCGATGACGCACAGCAGATCTCCGGACTTGGAGTACACAGGGGCGGAAACGGTGATGCAGTTCTCTCCGGTGGCGCTTGACACATACACCTCGCTTACGGCCATCCCGCGCGACTGAACAGGCTGCGTGAACCAAGGCCTGCGTGACCAGTCGCGGCCAAAGGCCGATGCGTCCGCGCTGATTCCACCGCTTCCGCGGCCCATGTTCGACACCACTTGGCGGCCGCGGGCATCCGTAAGGTACAGCAGCTCAAGGGAGGCATGTGTCGTCAGGGCCTGGCGCAGGGCGGCCTCCTGCTCTGCGCGGTCCATGGAGAGAATCCGACTGTCCGCAGCCAGACCGTCCACGACAGCCTGTATGGCTCCGCCGCCGATAAGTTGGAACACCGCGTTCATGGACTCAAGCTCCACCACGCGACCAAGCAGGCCGGTCACCGATGACAAGGAGCTCTGGGCCCCGGCGTGGCTCTGTTCGGATATGCGCTTGACTTGGCGCACGATGTCGCCGATGCGGCCGCTTGATTGCGCCTGCTCGTCGGCGGCTTCGGCCATGTCTCGAATATTTCGGGCCGTGTCGTCGGCAAGGTTGACGATCTCGCGAAGCGATTCTCCCGAGACCTGCGCCAGCCCGACGGCGCTGGCCACACGGCTGGCCGTCTCCTCCATGTCTCGTTCGGTGCGCTCCACCCCTTGTTGGATGTCCAGCGTTCGCTGTGCAACCTCGCGCGTGGCGCTCATGGTCTTTTCCGCCAGTTTGCGCACCTCGTCCGCCACAACGGCAAAGCCACGCCCCGCATCGCCAGCGCGCGCGGCCTCGATTGCGGCGTTCAAGGCAAGCAGGTTGGTCTGGTCGGCGATGTCGCTGATGACGTCCATGATCTTCTCCACCGCCAGGGCCTGGCCGCCCAGTTCGCGCACCACCGAGGCAAGATCCTGAGCCTTGCGCTCCACCTCGCGGATGGCGAATACGGTCTCCTCCACCGTTCCGGAACCATCTTGCGCCTTGTCCCGGGCAAGCCCGGCCTGGTCCACCGCGCTTGTGGCGCGGGTCTGCATTTGGCGCACGGCTTTGTCCAGGCATTCCGTCGCCGCCGCCGCATCGAGCATAAGATCCTGCTGCCGCTGGGCGCCAGCGCCGCTTGCTTCGGAAAGGGCGCGCAACTCGTCGCAAGAGGCGTGGATGCCGTCGATGGCGACGCCAAGCGTACGGGCGGCGGAAAGCAGACCATCACGGCGGGACGCCTCGGCTCGTTCACGCGACAGGACTGCACTGGCAATGGCCTCTTCCACCGCGCGTTCCGCTTGGACAACGCGCATGGACAAGCTTTCACGCTCCCGGCGTAGCTGTCGGCAAGACTTAACAATTTTATCTATTCCATCAAAAAGCATGACAAGTTTGTCGCCGCCAACTCTCAAAACTGTCTTTAAACCCGCATCCTCCGTGGCATCAGCCTGTTCAATGCAGCCGAGCAACTCATGCACGCCTTTACTCAATTGGCCGAGAACACTGGCCACAACCGCGCACGCGACCAAAGCAAGGGCGGCGGCGACAACGGTTCCATACGACAGCAGGACGCTTTGCACATTTGTCATTTGCCGAGCCCCACCCTGAAGTGCGGAATCGCCGGGCAGCATGAGCTGGAGCGAAGCGATCATGAGCAGAATGCACGCGATAGCGCCAAGTTTGACCTGGAGTGACTGAAAATTCATGAAAATCTGTCTCCTTGCATTGGGGGGAACGACTGAACCCAAAAAGCAAGAATCCGGCCAAGATGACGTCTGACGCCGAACCGAGGAAAATGCGTTGCATGGACGCCCCGTTTCTTGCAAAATTAGAGGGAGGATCAGAAATCATCCTTTTCCAGGCCCGCATCGGCCACAAGCCGCACCGGAGCAAGCATGTCCATGTCCTGGTTGAGCAGGGTCACAAAATTTCAGCAGTTCAAGGCCATACGGCGAACGCTTTCCGTGTTTGCCGTGGCGGTCCTGGCGTTGCTCGGCCTCGTCCTGCTCGCTGGGCTCTCCCTGCCGCCCCTTATGTCTTCCGATTTTGGCCTTGGGCTTGCCACGCGCGCACTGGAGTCCGCCTTGGGCAAACCCGTGGCGGTGGAACGACTGGAGTTCAGCTGGGCTGGCGGATTACGCCTCACATCCCTGCGCATTGGGCAGGGTGACTTGCCGTCGCCGACGTTTCTGGCGCGCGTTGCAGAAGCGCGCCTGGACCTAGGCTACCGTGCGCTGCTGAGCGGAGATCTGCGCATGGACCTGGCCGTTCGCGGCCTGCGGCTGCGGCTGCCCCACACGCCCAAGGAACCCGACCCGCCACTCCCTGAAAGCCTGCGCAAGGCATTTGCCCTGCTGCGTACGGGCGTGGCTCCAGTCGACGCCGACGTGGACGCCCACATGCGCCTCGAACTGACCGACGCCATCGTGCGCATCGAGCCGGAGCCGGGCGGACAGCCGCTTGAACTGTGCGTGGTCAACTCGCTGGTCGAATCCTCTGGCCTGCGTCATGCCCCCCTGCATGTCGCGGCCTCACTCAGCTTGCGCCCCATTACCGACAACGCTCAGCCGATGCCCGTTCCAATCAGCCTGGAGGCGAAGCTCACCGACCTCAAAGACGCGAACGGCCGCCTTGTTCCGGCGCAGGCAAAACTGGATGCGCGGCTTGACGCACCGGGAACCGAACTGCTGGTCCAAGGCAGCATGGACGCTGGGATCACGGCGTCCCTGCGAGCCGATGCGCGCACAGTCCGCAACGCCTTCGCGCCGCTTGTGCCCGCCCCCCTGCCTGAACTCAGCGGCTCGCTTGCCGCTTCCGCAAGCATCAAGCGCCAGGGAGCCGAAGGTGCGCAGTTGGGGCTGGCGCTCTTTGTTGATGCGCTGCGCGCCGCAAAGGGGCCCCTCGGCTCCACGTCCGTAGGACCGCTGAGCCTGAATCTGCTACAGGAGGCAGAGCTTGACCTCGTTTCCGAAACGGCGGCCATGCCCGGCAGTATGGAGCTGCGCTTCCAAAACGGCGAAGCCTCGCGCCTGGGCTGGACCGCACAGCTCGACGGCCTCCAGAAAAACAGCGTCCGCCTGGGGGTCGGCATGTCCGATGTCAGGCTGCAGCTCGCGCCGCTGCTTCCCGCACTGCAGGGCTTCCTCCCGGCTGGACTCAGCCTCAAGCGAGCCGAGTTTGGCCTGGACCGACTGGACCTCGCCTCGGAAATCTCATCAGAAGGCGGACGACCAGACATCCGCCTCGTCCTGCGCGGCTTCTCCCTTCGCGTGGAAAGGGCGACCCTGCCCCCCGCCCGCCTGCAGGCGCGGAACGTGGGGCTGCTGGTGCATGAAGCCGCCGCAAACCTGCCAGCCTCCGAACCTTGGGACATCCGTGCAAAGGCGGCCGTAGAAGCCGACTCCCTTCTTCTGGATGGTGAAAAGACTCTGACTCTCAAGGCGTTCCGCCTGCCGAACGCTTCGCTGGAATTCACGAACCTGCTCCCGACCGCAGAGGCCCTTTACGGCGTAAGCGGGCAGTTGGCCCTCAAGGCGGATGTGCGGCTGCACGGACTGGAAGCAACGGACACGGCGTCCGTGCCGAATATGGATATCGCGCTTGCCGCAACAGGCCAGCTTCCCACCAGCAAAACCGCCACGGTTGCGGTCCGGTCGCTGTCCGTCAGCGCACCCGAACTCCGCATCCAGCACCCTTCCGGACACATATCCACCCCGTTGGAACTGCTGGCCGTGGCGCCCAAGATCACTCTGGGCCACGATGGCCTGACGGGCTTCACGGACGCGTCGGTCAGGCTTGACCTTGGCCGGGCCGGTCACGGCGACGCGATGGCAAGCCTTGCCGCACGCAGCCTGCGCAGCACGGGCGGACTGCGCATCGATGCTGGCAGGGCGCTGGCCCTTTGCGCCCCGCTCGTCCCGTCCGGGCTTGCGGCCAGCGGGACGGCTGAGGCCACCTGGACACTTGACGCGGAGCTCCCCGCCGCAACCAACGCAGGCGGCCCGAGCATCACCAACTCGCTAAAAGAAAAGCTTAAAAAACTTGAAGCGTTGCATGAGCTGCACGCCACCCTGCGGCTGGACAGGCTCGACATCTCGTTGCCTCTCGCCGCGCCAAGCGGGGGCCAGCCTGAACCGCTGCGATTGCGTGGACTGACCACGCCGCGCCCAATGCGGCTTGCCGTTCGCCAGGGGCTGCGCAGGGCGAATCTGGAGGGGAGCGTGGCTTTCGGCCCCCTTGAAACCGTTCCGGGGGCAGGGAGACTTGCGCGGCCCATCAGCGGCCTGCTTACGATAAACGCCGCCCAGCAAAGCCTCCGCTCGGCGCAGCTGTCCCAGATGCTCCATCTGGACGGACTGGAGCTCGACCAGAACCTCACCTTCACTGTGGACAAGCTGGACTCGTTGCTTGGCGCTCCGGACATCCTGGCCGCCGCGCTGGAACGTCTGGATGGCGCTTTCGCTTTCCGGCTGGCAACAAGCCTTGCCGCCCTGCCACCACGCGCCAAGGCCAAGGGACTTGGCGGGACGGGACAGCTTGAGGCGCAGGCGCAAGGTCGGCTCACGGGGGGCAGAACCCTTGACATGTCAGCCAGGCTGCTCAGCCCCGGCCTGGACCTCAGCCTCGGCCCGGACATGGCCGTGCAGGGCATGACCAGCACCCTGCGCCTGGGGCGGCGCTTCCGCCTTGCACCAGGGCTCGCCTGCCCAGGTGATGCCCCTTCCGCAGCCGCGCCGCTCTCCGAACAGGTGTTCGACCTCTTCCCCGCCCAGGGGGAGTTCCAGTCCTCCGCAGAAGCGCCGCTTGGCGGCGTGCTGCTTCAAGACAACGCCGGAGACGCGGGTGCTGTCGGCGGAGCGCTCACAGCCGCAAGAATCCGGCTTCGAGCAGGCCGCCTGGCCGTGGATCTGCGCGACCTTGCGGCACGCCTCGACGACACCGGGCCGGTTCCAGGCCTCAAGTCCTTCCGATGCGGACTGCTGGGGGGCGATATTCTCGGCAGCGCCATGCTGCGCAAAACGGCAGGACGCTACACCCTGGACGCAGACCTCGGCTTCACGGGCATTGATGCCGCCAACCTTGTGCAGGGCGGGACCGCACGCGATGCGGGCGACCAGGCCGAGGCTTCCGGCCGCGTCACCGTCTCGCTGCCCCTCACCCCTGATCCCGAAGAGCTGCTCAGACGGCTGGTGCTGCGCGTGGACATCACCAAAATCGGGCCGCGCACACTGGAGCGCGTCCTCTACGCCCTGGACCCGGACGAACAGAACGAGGCCATCGTCCAGCAACGCCGCCTCATGGACATGGGCCACCCGCGGCATCTGCGCGTTGCGGCCTCCTACGGAAACCTCAGCGTCACCGGGGCGGTGGAGATCAAAGGCTTCCGCCTGGACCTTCCTCCCGTGGACCGACTGCCCATCGCCAACCTGCCCCTGCGCGACAAGCTCGCCACGCCGCTTGCCGCCGTGCCCGGGTTCATACGGTTGCTGGACGCCGCATCAGGAACGCACATCTGCCGCGACCCTGCGGACCCTCAGGGCGCCCTGCGCGTGGTGGAACCAGCCAAACGAGGAGGATCACGATGAAGCGCCACTCCGCCCCTCGCACCTGTGTCCTGGCCGCGGCCCTGTGCTCGGCCCTCGTCGGCTGCACCCTGGCCGAAGTCAAGGTCAACGTGGCCAGCGAACGCACCTCCCTGGAGAACCAGATTCTTGGCTCCTACAATGCCTTGTCCGACGAAACCCTGCTGGTGGCCTCGGTACGCGGGGTGGACCCGCTCGGCCGCATCCAGACGCCGCCTCCAAAGAGCGGCGAGCAGCAGGACGCCATCGCCGCCATGCAGCTCTTGTCCTTCCATGCCGACGATGTGGACGCCTTCAAACGCCTGGGATGGGCGGGAGAGGACAACCAGGGCCTTCTGAAACCCTTCCCCCTGACGCGCGGCAACGCCCCGGACGACTTGAAGGAATTTGCGGCCCGCTACGGACAGAAGGAATTCGACAACGTCGTCGCCGAGGTCAACGCCGCCCGCGAGGTGGTGATGCGCCGGGCCATGGAGACCAACGCCAGGCTTACCCGGGCGGACATGCCCAAGGTGCGCGCCGTGTTCGCCAAGCTCGCGGCCGATGCTTCGCAGCCGGGGGACAAGTTCCAGAATCCCGATGGTGCCTGGACGGTGAAGCGATGAACGCCCGGACAACGCGCCCCGCCCTGGCCGCACTGCTTGCGACCGCCCTGCTCATCTGCCCGGACCGGCCCAGTGCGGCAGCTCCGCCCGATGCCGCACTGGACCAAACGGCCCAGCCCGGCCAAACGCCCGCTGCGGGGCTTCTTCGCCCTGCAGCCATGCGCACGGCGCCCAGAAAACTCGATGTGAACCTGCCCGAACAGGCGAGTTTTGAAACCGGGGCCGTGCGGCAGGCGGATGTGAGCCGCGACGGCAAGTGGCTCGTGCTGACCAGGGTTTCCGGCGGCTACAGCGAACTCTGGCTGCGCTCCCTGGTCACGGGCGTCCCGGTTTTGCCTCGTCGCCTGGCCCCGGCCTTGGCCGACAGGCTTTCGCCCGCCCTTTCGCCGGACGGGCGGCAACTGGCCTTCGTCGGCCTTGAGGACGACATCAAGGGCGACATCTACCTTCTTGACCTGGGCACCCCCGACGCCAGTCTCCGCCGACTCACCGACCGCGATACCGAAGATGGCGCCCCCGCGTTTTCGGCCGACGGCAAGACCCTCTATTTCCACCAACGGTTGCCGGGGCATGGCGACCGGCGCATCGTCGCCCTTGCCCTGGACGCCCGAAAGGCCTCCCCGCGCGTGCTCGACACCGGCGGCGACGCATCCAATCCCGCGCCTTCTCCGGACGGCAAGCGCCTGGCCTTCGTGTCCACGCGAAGCGGCGCAAGCGCCGTGCATCTCATGGACCTTCCCGGAGGCCCAGCCCGCAAGCTCACCAGCGGCGCGGAAAACGAGTCCGCGCCGCGCTTCACTCCGGATGGGTCGCGCATTCTCTTCGTCGTCTCCCCGGCCGATGCGAGCGGAAAGCTGTCGCCATTCATCGCCCAGGCCCCATCGCGCCCCGGTTCGTCCGCGAGCCAGCTCACCAGTGCGGGGCACGCAGCCGATTCCCCCATCATGACGGCGGACAGGCTCTATTTTCTCTCCGAGCGGGGAGGTCCGTCCAATGTCTGGTCATTGCCGCCAGAGGGCGAGATACCGGACCGCCCATCCGAAGAACTTCTCGGCCTTGCCGACACCCTTGCCAACCAACTCCCGGTGGACCGGGCGCTGACCATCCTCGGCTACGCCCGCTCGGCGCAAACCGCCGGGGCGGCGGCCCACCTTGCAGCCGTGGCCCTGTACTCCCAGGGCCGCCAATACGAGATTCTGGGGCTCGACGCCCAGGCCAAGACCTCGCACGAAGACGCGGCACAGCTTGGCAAGCAGCCCCACTCCGGGCTCGCGCGGGTGCGTCTCGCCCTGCTCGCGGCCAAGGCAGAACGCCGCAAGGCCGTCAATGACGCCGGTCGCGCACAGGCCCTTCACAAGGCCCAGCAGGCCCTGGACGCCATCGCCAACGAAAGCGGCGCTGACGCTCGCGTGCGCTGCCAGGCAAAGCTGGAGTTGGCGCGGCTGCTCATGGAGCGAGGCATGGACTCGGCTTCGCTCACGGGGAGCCTGCAACTCCTGGACGCCCTGCTCGCGGCACCGGGCTGCGACCGGGAGCAACAGGCCGAAGCCCTGTTCCTCAAGGCTGAAACCTACGCCAAGATCGGCCACATCCAGGCGGTGCTGCCGCTGTACGCCCAGGTCATCAGCCAGCATCCGGAAGAGGGCAGCTGGGCGGACCTCGCCGTCTCGCGCGTGCTGGACCGCAGTCTGGCCGGTGCGGGAGAACGCTTTGAAGACAAGGCCCAGGCCCTGACGCTGTTAAGCGAGCAATACCGCCAAAGCCTGCCCAAGCTTTCTTTGGGCGCGCTGAACCGCCTGGGCGACGTGTACTTCGCGGCCGACGAGCGGGCGCGGGCCAAGGACGCCTACCGCCAATGCATCGCCAGGGCCAAGAGCGTTCCCCAGGCTGGCACGCAGCTTGCCGCCGCGCGCATGGCGCTCGCCGAAATCCTGTATCTGGAGGAGCGCTTCCACCAGGCCCTGGACCTCTATGAAACGGAAATGGCCGCCCGCCCCTTCGAGGACCGCCTGTACCGGCTGGCCAAGACGGCGCACCTGCGCAAGTCCGTGGCCGCAGGCGACTACCTGCTGCGCGTGGGCGAGGTCTCATCGGCCCAGGCGATCTTCGCCGGGCTGCTGCGCGACGATCCCTCCTTCGTGCCGGCCCACCGGGGCATGATCCGCGCCAGCGCCGCCCTGCGCACCATTCCGGCCACGGTGGCCGAATACCGGACACGCCTGGCCCAACAGCCCGACGACGCGACCCTGCTCTACGCCACAGGATTGGCCCTGACCTACCAGGACGGCAAAGCGCCGCTCTTGGAGGCCCGCTCACTCATCGTCCGGGCCATCCAGCGCAACGGGCAGATGGAATACTTCCACCAGACCCTGGGCTATGTGGACGAGGTGCTGGAGACCGTGCACAAGGAACGCGGCAGACTCGAATCCGCCCTGGAGTCATACCGGCGCGCGCGCTTTCTCAACGCGAGGGAGCAGAATCCGGAGAACGCCGCCAACCTGGACTTGAACATCGGCAACGCGCACTTCCTGCTCGGGCAATATGCCGACGCTTTCGAGGAATACCAGAAGCGCCACGATTCCGGGGTTCCTTTCGACAATGAGGAGACCGAAATCCTGTTTTTGCAGCGCTTCGGGGCATCGGCCTTCCAGGTGCGCGAACCGGAAAAGCCCATCCTGGCCTACACGCAATCCCTTGAACTGGTGGAACAACGCATCCAGCCCAAATTCGCCTCGGAGATTTTCGGTCGCATCGGCCGCTACGTGTTCGATCGCGTCCTGACTCCGGCCCTTGGGCAAGAAAATCTCGCCGAAACGGCCAAGAAGCTGGCCACGCGCCAATCCGACCTGAACAACCGACTCTTCGAGGCCAGCACAGCCCCAGCCGGACCGCCGCCCGATCCCGCCTGGGCACGCTACGCCTCGGCCATCCAGGGGCTGCTTTCCGAACAGGACGCCATCATCCGCGAACTGCCCCCGCTCATGCCTGGGCAGGCGGACACGCACATGCTGAACCTCAAGGTGATGACAAACAAGGTGCGCGAGGCGCTGGGCTTCCCGCCGCGCTTCGTGGAGCTGCGGGCGGAGCTTCACGACCGCCTCGGCTTGGCGCTTCAGGAAACCGGGCGCTGGAAGGAGGCCCGCGAATCCTTTGAAAAGGCCCTGGCCATGAACACCGCCCTTGGCCTGAACCGCAACCTGGCCGCCAACCAGCGCTCCGTAGCCTACAACGCCTTCATGGAGGCGGGGCTTACCACCGGCCTTGAGCGCGACCGCCTGCTGGACGCTGCGGAGGCCGGTTTCCGACGGGTTCCGGAGCTTGTGGCGCGCCACGGCGTCGTTGGCAAGCGTGGCGGCGGACGGGGCAAAGGTCTTGTCAACCTGGATTTCGACGTGACCCTGGACGCGACCACGGCCTCCCAGGCAGCTTACGGCTTCAGCGCGGAGCAGGAGCTGCGCCTGGCCGACACCTTCCTGGCGCGCATTGCGGCGGAGCAAGGCCGACCGCGCGAAGCCCTTGGCCTTGTGGAACGCCAGTCCAAATCCTTCGAGCGGGGCGACATCGCCCCCCGGGACGCCTTTGGCGCGGCGCTGCTGCTGCATCGTGCGGGGCTGCTGGAAACCGGACTGGGACGCGAGGCCGCAGCCTTCGAGCGCTTCCGCCGCTCGGCCCAACTGGCCCTGGAACTTGGAAACGTGGTCAGCGCCAGCCTCAATGCGGCCGACATGGCCGCCGTGCAGGCCGCCCTGCCCGTGGACGAACGCTTCGCCCAGCGCATGGACCAACTGCGCAGCCTGGAGGGTCTGGTGCGTCGAAGCCTGCGCAGCGCGCCGCCGAGCGGAGAGTCTCTGGCCGTTCCAGTCTTCCACAACCTCATGGCCGCCCACGGCATGGCGTTGGCGGAACGTTTCGACCTCGCCCCCGGAGCCGACCCGGCCCAGATTGCCGCCCTGCGCATGGACACCCTTGCCCGCGTCGGCCAGCGCCTTGCGGACGGCCTGGAATGGTTCCGTGCGCACCCGCCGACCGACCGCCGCGCCGTGGCCGTCAACGCGGCCCTGCGCCTCAACGAGGCGGCTCTCGCGCTGCGCCTTGGCGAAACAGGTCGCCGCGCCCAAGCCTTTGAGGCGGCCTTGGCCCTTGCGGAACGCGGACTGCTGCCAGGCGTTCGCTGGCGCGCACTGGCCGGGCTGGGCCACCTGGACGAAGCCCTTTCCACCCTGGAAGCACTGCCCCTGGACGAACCGACCTGCGGTCCGGGGGAGGTCATGCGAACCTTCGCTCCCAAGGTCGACGCTCTCATCCGCACAGGCAAGGCCGAGGCCGCGTTCAACCTGCTGGAGCGGCTCTCGGAGCTGGAGCGTGTCTCCCGCATGGGTGCCCTGGGAGGAGCCGCCCCTGCGGAGGCGGAACGCGGCCTGCTGCGAAGGTGTGGCACGCGCCTGCTGGCCATTCGAGATCTGACGGACCGGCTGTCGGCTGTGCGCGACCAAGAGCGCGCCGACATTTCGCGCCGCCTGGAGCAGGAGCGGGAAATCCTCGCCGCCGAGCTTGGACCCGAGCGAGAACGCCTGCCCGGAGTCGCCCGCGCCGGGCAAGGCGAAGCCGAACAGGATTGGCTGCTCATGCTCCATGGCCTGTCGGCCGAACTCTCGGCCACGGCCGCCTCGGTCGTCTCCACAACGGACGCGCACTCCGCGACCGCGCTGCGCCAGCGCCACACGGCCCTGGCCGCGCGGCTGACCGCTCTCAAAGCCGAGGCGGTCCGCGACATGGGGAGGCAAGACGCCCCTGGCGCGCTGGGATTCGCGTTGCCCGCACCCGTCGAGGCCATGGACCTCATGGACGCCCTTCCAAAGGGGACGCACGCCCTTCGTGTCGCCCTGTTGCCGGACGGCGGTTGGGCTGCGCTGCGGCTCGACGCGGACTCCGTGCGTGTGCTGCCACTGCCGAATGGGCCCGTTCCGGTTCTTCCTCCGCCCGCCCCAGGCGAAAAGCGCCTGCTCCTCTTCGAGGAGCCGACCGTCTTGGCCGACGAAGACATCAGCCACGCGGTGTCCCTAGGCCTGTCCGGCACGCACATGCGACGCAGCCTAGCCTCGCGCAAGCCCTTCCGGACAAACCTGCTGTTCGTGTCCGGCGCCTATGCCGCGCCGAAGCCGTTCACCGCGACAAACGCCCAGGCCTCCCAGCCGGAACTCGCGGTTCTGGCGGCGCAAGCACATACAGTTGTGGCCACGCCACCCGTACGGCAGCTCCACCGCGCGCCTAGTCGGCAAAACGAACAGGCCACGGAATTCCTGGCCTTGAACGACCCCAAGGCCGAACCCGTTGGCCTGGCTGCCCTGGCCGCCTCCCTGCGCGAGACTTCCCTGGCCGTGCTGGCGCACCCCGAAGCGCAGGACCTGCCCCTCATCGCGCAACTGCTCTCGCTCTATGGGGTTCCCTCGGTGCTTGCGGCTCCGCCTGCGTCCGCTCCCGGCGAAACGACAAGACGCATGGAGTCCTTCCTGACGGCCTATGCCGAGACAACGGCCGCCGACGCCTCTGGGCGCACGGGTGCTCCCCGCTGGCTGCTGCTGGGCGATCCCGGCCTTTCCGTGCAGGAGGCAGAGGCCTTCGCCGTGACGCAGTTCGCGCGTTACGTGCACTCCGGCATGGAGGCCTTCAAGTCGGGCCGCAGCGCAGAGGCTCTGGCGCGTTTTGAAAACGCCCTGCGCGTGGCCCGCTCCTCCGGACAATTCGCAAAGCACATGCCCGACCTGCTGGCCTACTCGCGCGAGAGCGCATACGGCGCTGGAGAATACGATAAGTCCTTGGCCTACGCGCGGGAGTTGGCCGTGCTTCTGGCGAAAATCCAGCCGGACACCCCGGCCCATGCCGAGGCCTTGCTGCGGCTGGGCCTGGTGGAGGCAAGGCTTGAGCGCTACCCCGCCGCCATCACAGCCATGGAGCAAGCGGCGGAGATGCTGGCCAATCTTGAGCTGACGCCAAAAGAAATCGAAGCGCTGTCCAGTCTGGGCGCGGTGCTGGAAAACGCCGTCCAGTACGACAAGGCCCTCGCACGCTTCGAAGGCGCGGCCAAGCTTTCCCGAAAGGCCGGAACCAAGGAACTGGTGGCCAGACAATATATGAGCATCGGCCGCATCCACGACATGCGGCTTTCGCAATATGCGCAGGCCAGGGCCGCCTACGGCGAAGCGTTGCGCATCTATACGGAGCTGGGCAAACGGGCGGACATGGCCCAGGCCCAACTGGACATGGGCCGCTCAGCGCGCCTCACCGGGGACTTCCCGGAGGCCGACCGCCGCTACGCCGAGGCCCTCAAGCTGGCCGGCACGGGCAAGGACCAGGAACGCCTGCGCCTGCGCATCGTCATCGAGCAGGCCAACAACGCATGGAGCCAGGCCCGCTACCAGGAGGCCTTCGACCTCGTCCGCGCGGTGCTCTCTAGCGCCGAAACACACGGCTGGGCGCTGGAGCAGGTCATCGCCCGCAACACTGCCGGCCTGCTCTGGTGGAGCCTTGGCGACCACGAGCGCGCCATCCGCGAGTTGGACGCGGCCCTGCCCCTGGCCAGGAGCCTGCGCATCCGCAAGGACGAAGTGGCCACCACACTGAACAACAGGGGCCTTGTGGAGCGCGACATGGGCCGACCGGAGAAGGCCCTCAAGACCCTGAACGAGGCCCTGGACATTGACCGCGAGATCCGCTCGCGTTGGGCCATCGCCTACGACCTGCGCAACATCGCCCAAACTTACGCGCGCATGGGCGACCCCAAGAAGGCCTTGCCCCTGCTCGGCGAGGCCTTGGACATCGTGTCGCAAACGGGCAACCGCGTGAACCAGGCCAAGATCGTGTTGGCGCAAGGCGAAGCGCTGTTGGCAACGGGCGACGCAGACTCGGCGTTCCGGGCCTTCTCCCAGGCCGATGCCCTGGCCAGGGACATGAACCTGCGCGACAGCCGCTGGCGTGCCCTGCACGGCCTGGCGCGCATCGCCATGTCGGCGCGGCGGCTGCCCGAGGCCCGCGCCCTGCTGGAGCAGGCCGTGACGGTCATTGAGGACATGCGCGCCGAACTCAAGGTCGACCAGTTGAAGGACGGGTTCATCGCCGACAAGGCCGTAGCCTACGAAGACCTCGTCACCGTGCTGGCCGACCTGGGCGAGGTGGCGGAGAGCTTCCGCACGGCGGAACGCTCCCGGGCGCGAAACCTCATGGACTTGCTCGGCAATGCGCGGCGAAATCCACAAAGACCAGAGGACAAGCCCCTTTACGAACGCATGAACGCATTGCGCCGCAAGCTGCACGACCAGGAGACGCTGCTCGCCGGAGCCCAGGCGCAGGCCGAACGCGCCGTCTACGAACGCGGCGTCAAGCGCGCCCAGGACGAATACCGCGACGCCCTGCTGGACCTCCAGGCCCGGCGTCCAGACCTGGCGAGCTTGGTCTCGGTGAACCCGCTGAGGCTGGGCGAGGTGCAGAAGCTGCTGGAGCCAGGCGTGGGGCTTTTGACTTACTACGTCACCGCCGACGAAGTGTTCTGCTGGACCGTGGACTCCGGCCGGGCGGAGCTGGTGCGCACGCGCCTGGGTCGTGAGACCCTGGGCCGCATGGTGCTCACCTACCGGAGGATGCTCCAGAATCTGGAGCCTTCGGACGCCCATTCCAAGGAACTCTACGATCTCCTTGTGGCCCCTGCCCTGCCGAAGCTCGCCGGAGTTCGGACCCTGGGCATCGTGCCCCACGATGCGCTGCACACCCTGTCCTTCGCCAGCCTTGGCAATGGCGAGGAGCATCTGCTGGACCGCCACGCCCTCTTCCAACTGCCCAGCGCCAGCGTGTTCCGATTCACGGTGGCGCGGCGCAATGATGCGCGCAACATCCGCGTGCTGGCAGTGGGCAACCCCGACCTGCGGGACAGTTCCCTGGACCTGCCCTTTGCGGAACGCGAGGTGGAGCAGATGGCCTGGACATATCCTGACATGACGGCCCTTGTGGGCGAAAAGGCCACGAAACAGTGGCTCACGCGGCACATTGGCGAGTTCGGCATCATCCACTTGGCCACCCACGGCGAGTTCGACCCCGCCAATCCGCTGTTCTCCGCCCTCAAGCTTGCTGGGGTAAAAAACGACAACGGCGACCTTGAGGCCGGGGAGGTCTTCGACCTCGACATCAACGCCGACCTGGTGGTGCTCTCCGCCTGCCAGACGGGGCTAGGCAAAGTGACCAGCGGCGACGAGGTGCAAGGCCTCAATCAGGCCTTCCTGTACGCGGGGACGCACGCCCTCGTCTCCAGCCTCTGGCGTGTGAGCGACATCGCCACCGCCATGCTCATGAAGCAGTTCTATCGAGAGTACCAGCAACGCCCCAAGGCCGAAAGCCTACGCCGGGCCATGCTGCATGTGCGGACGCGCTTCCCGCACCCCGGCTACTGGAGCGCCTTCACCCTGACGGGGGATTACAAATAGGAGGCCGAGCGCATGTTCCGCGCACGCCTGGTCCTGGCGCTTGCCGTTCCGTGTCTGCTGGCGGCCGTCGCATTCGGCGCTAACGCCCCGCGCGAAGCGCGGGCGGGCGCAGGGAGCGATGCGTTATCGGAGGTGTGCTGGACTGTGGTGGACGAGGCGCCCTTGCGGCCAAGCGCTTCGGCGGAATCCGGAGTGCTGGCGAGGCTTGGCCGGGGCGAGGCCGTGCGCGTGCTGCAGGCGGAGGGGAACTGGATTCTTGCGTTGCGGACGGATGGGAGCAAGGGATGGGTGTTCCAAGGGCATGTGGCCGCGGAAGCGCCCCTCCCCGCTCCGGCCAGCCTCTTTGAGCCGCTTCCTGCGAGCATGATCCTGGCCGAGGCGGCGGACACGGCCCGGAGTGCGCGTTCTCAGGCGTCGACATCGCAAATCGCCTGCGCCGAACTGAATGTGGCGCTTGAACAACACTTCACGCCGGACATGCTGGAACGATTCCTCCGGGACGGCGCAATCGCGGAGTTCGCCCCCGAACAGTCGCAGCCGCCCAAGGCCCCCCTGTGGCGCAGAATCACGGCATACGGTGGCGAAACGGAGCGGCAGGCGGGGCTGAACCTCGCGGCGCGCATCCTGCGCAGCAAGGCCAAGGCGGCCTTCGGGCTCAGCCTGGGCCGGTATGTGAACCTGGTGGCGCTGGCTGTCGCCCGGCACGCGCCCGGCATCCTGCCGGGGGTGCGCGTTGTGGTGCTGGAACTCTCCGAACCGGTCTCCTTCAGCCTGCCGGGAGGGCTGGTGATGCTCAGCACAGGGACCTTGGCCGCCCTGGACAACGAAGCCCAATTGGCGTTGCTGCTTGCCCACGAGCTGGCCCATGCGGCCCTCGGACACCTGTGGGCCGGGGCCCAGGGCGCGGCATTCTTTCTTCGTGGCGGAACACTGGACAGAACGCGCGCGGGTGATCCGCTGTCCACCGAATTGCTTGATCAGTTGGAAGAGACGGCCCTTGTGCGCGGGCTGAACCCAAAGTTCGAGTACGAAGCCGACCTGGCGGCCATGGACATGGCCTGGCGCGCAGGCTACGATCCCAGGGAATACCCGGCCCTGCTGCACAGGATGCACGATGCGGCAAAGGGCAAACCGAGGACGACAGCCCCACGGGACTGGCCCGCCCTGCACCCGCAGACGGGAGAGCGCTTGGCGCATGTCGCGTCCATGCTTGCGCGCATCCCGGAAACGGGACTCGCCCTGGCCAGGGAACGCTTCCAGGCCAACCGCTGACTCTTCGCCCCCGCCTACTTGCCGAGCCGCTCCACATCGTCCAAAAGCTTGCGCGTTTCGGGCGGAATGTCGGCCTCGGAACCCGGGGTGGAGTCAACGTAGACCTTGTCGCCGATGCGCACGACCCCGCCCTTGTTCACCACGGTTCCGGTCTCGACCTTTGTCGTGCCCTTTTCCACACCGCTCGCGGCCTCGCGCTTTATGGCCTCCTTTTCGGCCTTGAGCCGGGCCTTGAGCTCGGCCTTTTCCTTGTCGCGGGCGGTCTTGGCCGCGGCCCTGTCCGCCGCCTTGCGGGCGTCAGCAGCAGGGTCGTGCGGCAGCAGCAGCACCTTCCCGTCGCGCAGATGCACGTCGGTTCCGGGCCTGTACTTCTCCTTCTGCAACACACCGTCCACGTAGATGTTCTCGCCCTGGATGGTGATGCTGCCGACGCTCTTCGAGGAAGAGACGCCAGCCGGATCGTCGGCCAACGCGGCCCCACCAGCCAAGAATGCGCAGGAACAGGCCAGAGACGCCAGAACCAACCGTGCCATGTGGACCTCCTTGGCGCAGATGCGCCAGCCGTTCTGAAGCGGCTTCGGGGGGGCGTCGGGCCGCGAAGTCATCTACCGTCCAGGGGCCGAAGCGCTCCGGGATGCACAGTCCCGGCGTCAGGACACGCGAATGGCTTCGGTCACCGCCTGAATGTTGCGAATCTTGTCCAGTACACCGTAAAGCTGCGTCAAATTGGTCACCTCGACAGTGAACTCCATCACGGCCTTGCCGTCCACGTTGCTGTGGAACGTGCCGGAGTCGATGTTCACGTCGTCGCTGGCCATAAGCGCGGTGACCTGTGACAGGGCGCCCTTGAAGTTGCGGGAAACGATGCGGATCTTTGCCGGATAGGGCTTGTCTTCCTGCCCGTCCCAGGCCACGGACACCAGCCGTTCGGGCTCCAATTCCTTCAGGTTGGTGCAGTCGGCCGCGTGGATGGTGACTCCGCGCCCACGCGACACGTACCCCACAATGGGCTCGCCGGGCAACGGGTTGCAGCAACTGGCGAAGCGCACCAGCACGTCATCCACGCCACTGATGCGAATGCCCTCGCTTTTCTTGGGCTTGGGGGCTTCGGCGGATGACGCGGCCGGCTCGGGCTTGCGCTCGCGCTCGTCCGGTGGACGCTCTCCGGGGTGCAGTATGACGTACAGCTTGTGCAGCACCTTGCGCGGGGTAAGGCGCGCATAGCCCACCTGGGAGAGCATTTCGTCCACGCTGGGACAGGCGAACTCCTCAGCAAGCCTGAGAAACAGTCCATCCTTCATGGCCTTGGCCACGTTGATGCCGACCTTGCGGCCTTCCTTCTCCAGCATCTCCTTGGCCAAGCTTATGCTGCGGGCGCGTTCCTCGGTGCGGATGTACTGCTTGATGCGCGTTCTGGCGCGGGCCGTCTTGACGAACTTGAGCCAGTCGCGGCTGGGGTTGCGGTGGGCATCGGTGATGATCTCCACGCGGTCGCCGTTCTTGAGCGGCGTCCCCAAGGGCACCAGCCGCCCGTTGACCTTGGCCCCGGCGCAGTGGTCGCCCACCTTGGAATGCACGGCGTACGCAAAGTCCACGGGCGTCGCGCCCTCGGGCAGCTCCTTGATGTCGCCGCGCGGAGTGAACACGTAGACTTCGTCCTGGAACAGGTCGATGCGCAGGGAGGACATGAACTCGCGCGGGTCCTTAAGGTCGCGCTGCCAGTCCAGTATCTGCCGGAGCCATGTAAAGCGTTCGGCGTCACGGCTGCTGCCCTTCTTGCCCTTTTCCTTGTACTGCCAGTGCGCGGCCACGCCGTATTCCGCGACGCGGTTCATCTCCTCGGTGCGGATCTGGATCTCGATGCGCTCGCCGTCCGGCCCGATGACGGTGGAGTGCAGGCTTTGGTACATGTTGGCCTTGGGAATGGAGATGTAGTCCTTGAAGCGGCCGGCCACGGGCTTCCAACGCGAATGCACCAAGCCCAGGGCGGCATAGCAGTCCTTGAGGCTTGTGACGATGATGCGGAAGGCGATAAGGTCGAAAACCTGGTCCAGACCAAGGTGCTGCTGCTGCATCTTGGCATAGATGCTGTACCGGTGCTTGATGCGGCCACGCACGCGGGCCCTGATGCCGTTTTCCTCAAGAAGCCCGTTCAGAATGCCGATGACCTTGTCGATGTAGTCGTTGCCTGCGGTATGGTGCGCAGCAACGCCCTGGTCGATTTGCTCGTACACGTCCGGCTTGAGGTACTTGAGGCAAAGGTCCTCCAGCTCGATCTTGGTGCGGTGCAGGCCCAGCCGGTTGGCGAGGGGGGCATAAATCTCCAGCGTCTCCTGGCTGATGAGCCGCTGCTTGACGGAATTCTGGAAGTCGAGCGTGCGCATGTTGTGCAGACGGTCGGCCAGCTTGACCATAAGCACGCGGATGTCCTCGGCCATGGCCAGAATCATCTTGCGGATGTTCTCGGCCTGGGCCACAGCCTTGGACTCGAACTGGATCTTGCTGATCTTGGTCACGCCATCGACGATGTCGGCCACCTCTTCGCCGAAGAGCTCCTCGATCTCGTCGATGGTGGCCTTGGTGTCCTCCACGGTGTCGTGCAGAAGGCCGGCCACCACCGTGGCCTCGTCCAGTTGCATGTCGGCCAGCACCTTGGCCACGCTCATGGGGTGCGAGAGGTAGGGCTCGCCGGAGAGCCGCGTCTGGCCCGCGTGGGCCTCGGCCGCGAAAATGTAGGCCTTCTGGATGATCTCCAGGTCGGGCTTCTCGATGTAGCTGGCCACCTTATCGGTGATTTCGTTGATGCGGATCATTGTTCTTTCAGCTCCGGAGCCTGGCCCTGCCGGGATATCCACCAGCGGATGGAGTTGTGCTTGATTCCGGCAGGCGCGGGCTCGATGCCCATGACCCGCTCGTGGACCATGGGCAGCGCCATGGGGACATACAGAAAGCAATAAGGCTGCTCCTCGTGCAAAATCTCCTGGAGGCGATCGTACAGGGGCTTGCGCCGCTTCTGGTCCAGCATTCTGCGCCCGCGCTCAAGCAGATCGTCCAGTTCAGCGTTCTTGAAACCGGTGAAGTTGAGCCCACCCGGCACGGCCTTGGACGAGTGCCAAACGTCGTAGAGATCTGGATCCTCCAAAATGTTCCAGCTCAACAGCACGGCGTCGAAGCGGCCCTTGTCCACAAACTCCTTGATGAATGCGGCCCATTCCACCGTGCGGATGCGTACGATGACGCCCATGTCCTTCAGGCGGCTTTGGATGATGATGGCCGCCTTGATGCGCTGGCTGTTTCCCTGGTTGGTGAGGATGGTGAAGGCGAACGGCTGCCCCTGTGCATTGGTCAGCATCCCGTCCGGCCCCTGGCGCGTCCACCCGGCCTCGGCGAAAAGCCGCCGGGCCTTTTCCGGATCGAACTCGTTGGCGGGAATGCGCCCGTTGAACGCCCAGGCCCCCGGCTTGTACGGTCCGCAGGCCGCCACGCCAAGTCCGGCCAGCACCCCGCGCACGATCTCGTCCTTGTCGATGGCGTGTAGAATGGCCCGGCGTACGCGCACATCCGAAAAGAGCGGGCTTCTCATGTTGTAGCCCAGAAAGGCGTAACCCGAAGCCAGATACTGAAACTTGCGGTATTGCGCAGCCCAGCCGTCCTCGCCGGTCTGGTAGAGATACTGCTGGGGCGTCAGGCCCATAAGGTCCAGATTGCCGCTTTTCAGCTCCATGAACTGGGTGGTCTGGTCGGGGATGATGCGCATGACCACTTCATCTATGTAGGCGCGCCCCTCGAAGTAGTCGGGGTTGGCCACAAGCACCAGACGGTTTCCCGCGGTCCACTCCTTGAGCATGTAGGGCCCCGCGCCCACGGGCTGACGCGCAAGCGGGGTCTTGAGCAGGTCCTGCCCTTCGAGCAGGTGGCGCGGCAGAATGGCGCTCGCCCAGGTGACAAGCGCCCGGGCGAAGGGAGTGTCGTAGCGCACCTCGAACGTATAGTCGTCCACCAGGCGGAAGGATTTCACCGCAAGGTAGTCCTCAGCGTAGGCCGTGGGCGTGCTCGGGTCCACCATGAGTTTATAGGTGAATTCAACATCGCGCGCGGTGAGCGGCACACCATCCGTCCAGCGGATGTCGTTGCGCAGGGTAAAGCGCAACAATCGGCCGTCCTCTAGAATTTCGAACGACTTCGCAGCATCCGGCACAAGGTTGATATTCTTGTCGTACTTGAGCGGCGCAACGTAGATGAGCGAGGAAATCTCATGAGACGAAGAGTCGGTTGCCAGGGGCGGAATTAGGTTCGACGGCTCGCCAATGGTGGCTTCCACCAGTCGGCCCCCGTAGGCAGGGCGTGCAGCGTTGCTGGCGGATGCAGGGCCACCGCCGGTTTCCCGAGGGGCGCGGCCTGCGTCGCCCCGGCCGCAAGCGGACAGAAGTACGAGCGCCAACAACGCAAGATGCAGTAGTGTCCGCAGCATCAATCCTCTTGCCAAACGCCTTGTTTTTGCGCATATGATCTGCGAAGAGCGTCTGACGGCGTCAGTATGGCCCAGACGCGGCGAAAAGCCAAGCGGACCTTGCTTTTGTGGCTGTGGTGCGTATTGTCCCACCCTTGACCGGGCGCCGCACCGTCACTTTCGCCGAACAATACCACAAGCCCTCAATTTTTCAAGGGAGCTTTCGACCGCATGTCCATCGCCGAAGCCGACAAGGTCCGGGAAATCCTCACCCGGTTCACACGGGAGACCATCCCCGACTACATCATGGAGAACTCCACCGCCATCGTCGAAGCTGGCGGCGTACAAAAGCTCGACATCCAGCAGCGCGAGCAGTTCCTCGACGTGGACGGCCAGGTGCAGGGCGACGACTTCCAGATATACACATCTGAACTTGGTTTGAACCTGGCCGACGGCACCATCAATTCCTACTGCAACTGCCCGGAATCGTTCTCCGGGGTGTGCCGCCACGTTGGCGCCACAGCCCTCAAAATGCTCAAGAGCCTCTCCGGCGACAAGAAAAAGGCCGAACTGCCGCGCCCGCGCACGGACTGGCGGCAGACCTTCCGCAGCTTCTTCTCCACCGAGCTTGAGCCTGAGCCGGGCAAGCACTACCTGGTGTTCCGTCTCTACCCGGAGCCGGGCCGCCTCCAGGTGGCCTTCGCCCGGGCGCGCCAGAACAAAAGCGGCATTTCCGCCGTGCAGCAGGACATCACCCTCGAACACATCATCAAAAACCCGGACTGGTGCGAACTCTCCCCCGGTCTGCCCAAGGTTGCGGGCATGATCGCCCACTACCTGGACTACCAGGGCCACCGCGTGGAGCTCCCCGCCGGGCTGCACTCCTGGTTCTTCCGGGCAATAAAGAACGAGTATTACGTCTACCTGCGCGACACGGAAACGCCCGTGCGCATCGAAACCAAGACCCTCCAGCTGAAGCTCTCGCCGCAGCTCTCCGAGGACGGCCTGGGCTTCGACATCATGCTGGCGCGCGAAGACCGCCCCCCCTTCTCCATCCGGAAGGAGGACGAGCTGTTCCTGTACGGGCGTATGCCCCTGTGGGTGTTCTGGAAGGGAAATTTCCATCCCGTGCAGACCGGGCTGGACCCGGAACTCATCCAGGAGATGGTCGAGCAGGCCCCCATCGTGCCCCACGCCGACATCTCCGAATACCTTGACCGGGTCTGGACGCGCATCCCCGTGAGCGACCTCTACGGCCAGGAGGACTTCCTGGAGCGCATGGGCCCCATCTTCCAGCCTGCCGAGTTCAACCCCAAGCTGTTCCTGGACGAGGAAGGCAGCCTCTTGGTGCTCAAGATCCAGTGCATCTACGAAACCGAGCACGGCGAGGTGACGCTCCCCGGCCCCAACCCGGATCTGCAGACCGGCAGCTACCGCTTCGCGGACAAGAGCTACCTCATCCGCCGCGCCCAGGACGAAGAAAAAGTCCTGTTCGCCGAGCTGCAGCACATGGGTTTCCAGCCTCGCAGCAACCATACCTGGTTCATGGAGCAGGAAGCGGCCATCAACTTCCTGCTCGACTTCTACCCCATGCTGGTGGAGGGGTACCGCGTCTACGGCGAACAGAACCTGGCCCGCTACAAGGTGCGCCTGACCAAGCCCGTCATCAATGCCGAGGTAAAGAGCGACGAGGAAAACAAGTGGTTCACCCTTGATCTCACCGTACAGTACGACGACCAGAAGGTGCCCATCGAGGACATCTGGAAGGCCTGGGTGCAAAAGAAACGCTACGTGCAGCTGAAGGACGGCTCCTACACCAGCCTTCCCGAATCCTGGCTGCGCAAGCTGGGGCACAAGCTCAAGGCACTGGGCTTCGATCCGGAAAAGCCGCCCCAGAAGCAGTTCCAGCAGTTCGAGGCCCCGGTGCTGGACAATCTGCTGGACGACATGCCCGGCGCCAAGACCGACTCCTATTTCGTGAAGCTGCGCGAAAAAATCAGCAACTTCCAGCAAATTCGCCAGATCCCCCCCCCGCGCGGCCTGAACGCCACCCTGCGCCCCTATCAGGTGCTGGGGCTTTCCTATCTGAACTTCCTGCGCGAGTATGGCTTCGGCGGCATCCTGGCCGATGAAATGGGCCTGGGCAAGACCGTACAGACCCTGTCCTTCGTGCTCTCGCTCATCGAACGCGGCGCCTCGGGCCCCTGTCTCATCGTGGTGCCCACCTCGGTGCTGCCCAACTGGGAGCGCGAGGCCGCGAAGTTTGTGCCCAGCCTGCGGCGGCTGACCATCTACGGCGCCAAGCGCGAGGATCTCTTCGCCCGCATCAAGGACTCGGACATCATCATCACCACCTACGCCCTGCTGCGCCGGGACCTGGAGGAGTTGTCCAAGTACAAGTACATGGCGGTCATCCTGGACGAGGCCCAAAACATAAAGAACCCGAACACCATCACGGCCCGCAGCGTGCGCAGGCTCGATGCGGACATGCGCCTGTGCCTCTCGGGCACGCCCATCGAAAACAACCTTTTCGAGCTTTGGAGCCTGTTCGAGTTCCTCATGCCGGGTTTTTTGGGCTCGCAGCACGCCTTCCAGCGCGGCATCGTGAAGCCCATCAAAGACGCCGACGAGGAGACCCTCAACTACTTGCGAAGCCGGGTGAAACCCTTCATCCTGCGGCGCACGAAGAACGAGGTGGCCAAGGATTTGCCGCCAAAAATCGAGACCACGCACTACTGCGAATTGGCGGACGAGCAGCGTGACCTTTACGGCGCGCTGGCAGCCAAGCTCAAGGAGCAGGTGCTCAAGGACGTGGACGAAAAGGGGCTTGCCAAGAGCCAGATGTCCATCCTCGACGCGCTGCTGAAGCTGCGGCAGATATGCTGCCATCCAAGGCTGTTGAAGCTCGACATCCCTGGCATCAACACCAATCTGCCCTCAGGCAAGTTCGACGCCTTCAAGGACCTCGTGACGGACATCGTGGAGGGCGGACACAAGGTGCTGGTGTTCTCGCAGTTCGTGCAGATGCTGCACATCATCCGCTCCTGGCTGCAGATACGCGAGGTGCCCTTCGCCTATCTCGACGGCTCCAGCAAGGACCGTTTCGACCAGGTGGACCGCTTCAACGACAATCCGGACATCCCCATCTTCCTCATCTCGCTGAAGGCGGGCGGAACAGGCTTGAACCTCACCAGCGCCGACTACGTCATCCACTACGACCCCTGGTGGAACCCGGCCGTGGAGAACCAGGCCACGGACCGCACCCATCGCATCGGCCAGAAGCGGCAGGTCTTCGCCTACAAGATGATCTGCCAGAACACCGTGGAGGAAAAGATCCTCAAACTGCAGGAGATGAAGAAGGACGTGGCCGAGGCCATCATCCCCGGTCAATCCGCCTTCAAGACCCTCACCCGCGACGACCTGGAGATGCTGTTTGACGTGTAGCGCGCAGGACGGGTGCCATCAGACATGAATGCATTGACCTTTCAGTGTGTGCGCCTTTTCGACAGGGCGCAGGCCGCAGTGGAGTCTGAAAAGACGCGGCGCAGGGTGGGCAAAGGGCTCATCTTCTTCTTTCTGGCTTCGCTCTCGCTCATTGAATTGAACACCCTGGGCCTGCTCCCGGAGGCGATCGGGGCCCATGTCTCCCTGAACCGCTTCCATTCCGTGACGCAGACCTTTACGCTTGTGCTCATGCTTGAGGTGGTCGACCTTGTGTTCGCGCTGCCGCGTTCCACCTCGCGCGCCGTGGCCAAGCAGTTCGAACTGCTGGCCCTCATCCTGCTGCGCAACGCCTTCAAGGAACTCACGTACCTGCCCGTGCCCATTGAGGTCATGGGCCATACCGATGTGCTCATCCGCATCGGCGTGAACGGAACCGGAGCGCTTGCCGTATTCGTGCTGCTTGGCGTCTACAAGTACGCCCAACGCTGCGCCCCGCGCCACTGGGCGCCAGACATCCTGGCGAAATTCATCGCTGCGAAGAAGCTGGTGGCACTGCTGCTCCTGGCCGCGCTCATTTTCATGGGATTGTTGAACATATTCTTCCTGCTGCGCCACGAGCCCCTGCTCGACATTTTCCACGACTTCTACACGCTGCTCATCTTCACCGACCTTCTCATCGTGCTTATTGCGCAACGTTACATGCCGGAATTCCATGCCATATTCCGCAACTCCGGGTTTGCGCTCTCAACGCTGTTCATCCGCCTTGCCCTCACCGCCGATGCCTTCCTCTCTGTCATTCTCGGAGTCGGGGCAATGCTCTTCGCTCTGGGCCTCACCTTCGCATCCAACCGGTTTTACGCCATCACCGCCAGTACCCAGGGGGCCTCATGTCTGGGCAGGGATTCTCAAAAATAGGGCAAAGCGACAAAAAGCGCCTCTACGGCCCACGGGCATTGCTGGTGTGCGGCTATGCCGCCTCCGAGCAGGACCGCCTCTTGGACATGCTGGAGCGCTTCCGACTTGAGGACATCTCCGTGGTGTTCGCCACCGGGGCTGAGGCCGATACGCTTGTGCGCCAAGTCCTCGAACGGCCTTCCGGGCACGGCCGGGGAGAGGACAGCCCCCTGCCCAGGGCGGTGGTGCTCTCCGGCATCACGGAAAAAGAGCTCTCCACAATCATGGCCGCCTGGAGGCACCTTGGCCTGCCCAGACAAAACTGGGCCACCCTCACCCCTTCCTCCGAAAGCTGGCCGCTGATGGATCTGTTGGCCGAACTCGACGCTGAACGCATTGCGCTCAACCGCCCACGCTGACCCCACCAGAATACGCCGACACATCAATCAAGACAGCACCACCATCGACGACAACAAATACTTAAGTTTTTTGTTGCAGAAACGTTACACCATACGTATTCTGCAACAAGCGTAGCATATTCGGCGCAGGGTCACCCCAAGCGCAGCAGTACGCAAGCCCAGTTCCCAACCCCTGGAGGCGTCATGAAACTTGGACTTCGATCAAAACTGCTGTCCCCCACCATCATCGCGGTCATCGTCAGCATGGCCTTGGCCGGCTTCTTCTCCGCCAAGACTGCTTCGGACCAGCTCTGGAACGAACTTGAGAACTCCTCCAGGCTCCTGGCCGCCAATCTCACCAGCGCGGCGGGGTCGTTCGCGGGGAACGTGCGTGGGGCCGTGCTCCTGCAGGCCAACAGCGACCGCGTGCGAAAGGCGCTGACGGATCCCACGCCTGAACACATCGAGGATGCGCGCAAAGTGCTTTTGGACCTTCGCGACTACGATGAATCCGTGCAGGGGGTGAACGTCCTCGACGCCAAAGGTGAAGTGGTCTTCGGAGACGACCCCAAAGCCAAGGGCAATTTCGCAGACCGGGGCTACTTCAAGAAGGCCATCAAGGGCGAGGCCAACATCTCCGAGCCCGTCATCAGCCGCGTGACCAACAAACCGGTGTTCATGGCGGCCGCGCCCATCAAGCAGGGCGAAAAGATCCTGGGCATCATTTACGCCCGCGTAGACCTGGCCAAGTTCTCGGAGAACATGGTGGACCCGGTGAAGGTGGGCCAAAGCGGCTACGCCTACATGGTCAGCGACACGGGCCTGGTCTTCAGCCACCCGGACAAGGAGACCATCCTCAAGGTCAACATCTCCGAAACCGACTGGGGCAAGCAGGTTATGGGCAAGGATTCCGGGACGGTGAGCTACAATTGGGAAGGGGTGACCCGCACATCCGTCTTTTCGCGCGACAAGACGACCGGATGGCGGGCCATCATTTCCATCAGCTCGCACGACATTGAAAAGGCCACAGGCAGCGTACGCAATTCCAGCCTGCTCTTCGGCGTGCTGGGCATTGCGCTGGTATGCGCGGCCATCGTGTTCATCCTGAACAAGGTGCTCAAGGACCTGGACAAGAGCGTCGGCTTTGCCGAGGCCGTGGCCGCAGGCGACCTGGGCCAGACCCTGGACATGCACCGCGACGACGAGCTTGGCCGACTGTCCGATTCGTTGCGCAAGATGGTCGAAAGCCTCAAGGGCATGATCAGCCAGGCGCAGGACAAGACCATGGAGGCTGAACGACAGACAGAGCTTGCCAGAGTCGCCACGGAGGAGGCCCAGCAAGCCAAGGCCGAAGCGGAACGCGCCAAGCGCGAGGGGATGCTGCACGCCGCGCAGCAGCTTGAAGGCATTGTCGAGGTGGTCACCTCGGCCTCCACCGAACTGTCCTCGCAAATCGAGGAATCGAGCCGAGGCGCGGAGAACCAGGCCGCCAGGGTGAGCGAGACGGCCACCGCGATGGAGGAAATGACCGCCACTGTGCTTGAGGTGGCGAAAAACGCCGGAGAAGCGGCTGAAACAGCCGGCAGCGCCCGCACCAAGGCGCAAAGCGGGGCGCACATCGTCAGCCGGGTGGTCACAAGCATGAGCGATGTCCAGACCCAGTCCAACCAGCTCAAGGACGACATGGCCAAGCTGGGCAAGCAGGCCGAAGACATCGGCCGCATTATGACCGTCATTACCGACATCGCCGACCAGACCAACCTGCTTGCGTTGAACGCCGCCATCGAGGCGGCGCGCGCGGGCGACGCCGGACGCGGCTTCGCTGTGGTCGCCGACGAGGTGCGCAAGCTCGCGGAAAAGACCATGCAGGCCACCAAGGAAGTGGGCGAGGCAATCGCGGTCATCCAGCACAGCACGCGCGTCAACGTGGAGAACGTGGACAAGAGCGTGCGCCTCATCGAAACGACCACCGGCCTTGCCGAGGAGTCGGGAGCGGCACTGGCGGAAATCGTAAGCCTCGTGGACGCGGCCTCGGACCAGGTGCGTTCCATCGCCACGGCAAGCGAGGAACAGTCTTCCGCCAGCGAGGAAATCAACCGCTCCATCGAGGAGGTGAACATCATCTCCTCCGAGACCTCACAGGCCATGGGAGAGGCGGCCAAGGCCGTCAGCGAACTGGCCGAACAGTCCCAGATGCTCCAAAAGCTCATCGCCAAGCTGGAGCAGGACGGACGCGGCTAGAACCGACACAATGTCGGGCCGGGGCGCATCGCACGCCCCGGCCCGACAATTCGTGGTCCGCACCTCTCCGTGACGGGGCTAATCAGGCAAAGCCCCCCGCACCCCGCGCACAAACCAACGCATGGTCAGCAGTTCCTGGTCGGACGCCCTGCCCCCGGCGGCTATGCGCACCCTCCCGGCCTGGTCGGATACGGGGCCTGCGAAACTCATGTCCTTGCCCCGCGCCATGCGGTCCTTCTCGGCGCACACCTTCGCGGCGATTTTTTCTGGCACTGCCTTGCCAAAAGGAGCCAGCCCCACGGCTCCAGACTCGAAGCCGACGAACAGGTCGCCGCTTTTCCACGTTCCGGCGCGCACACGGCGCACAATATCCACATACAGCGGCCCCCACTCGAAGGTGGTGGAGGTGAGCGCGCAGTCGGCGCCATGGCTTGCGGCATCCGTGCCGTAGCCGATGGCTGGCGTGCCGAGGGAACAGGCGGTCCGGGCGGAGTCTGGCGTATCCGCCATCTGGCGCACCAGCTCCACGCCGGAGGCGACCAGTTCGCGGGCCAGACGCGCCTCGCCGTCGGCATTGCGCCAGGACTTGAGCCAGACCACGGTGTTCAACCTGTCCGCATCGTGCTTGACGCCTGCTTCGCGCAGGCCGCGGGACAATCCCAAGGTGAAGGCGTTGATGCCGCGCACGACCTCGGGGATGGGCTGCGTGGCCACTGTGCCCACGTTGCGGTACCCCATAAGCCCGGCCAGATACCCAGCAAGGTATTCGCCCTGTTCGATGCGCGCCATGTAGACCCCAAGGTTGGGGCGCGTCTTGACTCCGCTGCAGTGCATGAACACAACGCCGGGAAACTCGGCTGCGACGGCATTGATGGCATCCATGTGCTGGAACGTCGTGCCGAAGATCAGCTGGTTGCCCTGTCGCGCGAACCGCCTGAACACCGCCTTCGCCTGTGCGGTGTCCACAACGTTTTCGGCAAGGGAGACCTCCACCTCCTGTCCCATTTCGCGCCTGAGCTGCTCAATGGCCTTGGCGTGGGCGGCGGTCCAGCCCTGGTCGTCAACCTCGCCCAAAAGCGCAAAGGCGACCTTGGTGGGCGCTCCGGGGTTAGCCCCTTGCCCCTGGGCCAGCGCAGGAGCGCACAGCACGACACACACAGCCAACCGGGCAAGCAAAAGGACCACACGCATGGGGGAGCCTCCTGTTCAGGGGGAATGCAGGATGTTTCACTGGGGCCTCAAGACCAAAGTGAGGAATGCCTACGAGAAAGCCGCGCGGGGGCGGCTGCCGCCGCCGCTAGCGCACAAGGTCGCGGTCTACGTAATTTTGCGGCTGGCCATCAGGGTTGGCGATGGTGTGCGGAACACCGGTAAGCTTGGTGGAGACGGTAGGCTTCACGCCGCCGCCGGGGGTGTGCCGGAGCTGGGGCAACAGGGCGCGGGTGTTGCTGTTTACCGGAATCGTCCAGGTGTGCGCCCCCAGGAGCAACCCGCTGTCAAGCGTGGCGACCTGTGCGGAGACATAAATGATCTGCGGCGTGACGAGATAGGTTCCGGTCATGAGGCAGGGCCGCGGCTCGTTTGGACCATAGGAACGCTTTGCGGGGGCGGGTTCGCCCTCAGCGGGCTTGGGGGCGCGCGGCGGCTGGCCCCTGGTCATCATGAAGGTGCGCTGGGTAAGCCGCGCCGCCACTTGCTCGGCCACCAGGGCGCCAAAGGGCGACGGGTCGCCCAGGTCCACCCGGTTGGTGAAGGGCTCGAAGTAGATGGGGGAACGCTTGTTCAAATCGGGCAGGAACTGCCCCACCATCATGTCGGCCGCATCGAAGTTGATGTCGGCCAGAGGGGTCTTGTCCTCGACAAAGAGCTCGGTCGTGGTTGGCCGGGTGCCCAGAATGTCGTTCTTTGCATCCACAGCAGTGCGCTTGAGGGAGGAATAGTACGAGGTGCCGGGGTTGCCGCAGCCGACAACCGCCAGCCCCGCCAGCAGGATCACTATGCAGGGCAATATGCTCAAACGCGCTGTATTCATGGTGTCCCCACCGTTGCGGCCAGAGAGGGGGATCACCCCTGCCCGTCACCGGTCTTGACTGCGTATCGTACGGCTTTGAAGAAAACTTTACGCCTTGCCGTATTCCGTGTCCAGTTCCGGGCTGGCTGCAAGGGCTTCCAGCAGCCGGACAAGCTGCTCCGATGCGCGCGCGGCCGTGGCCAGCACGGCCTCGTGGCTGATTTCCTCCATGCAGTCCGGCGAATTCTTGTTGGTCAGGCAGCTGACGCCAAGCAGTCTGACCCCCATGTGCCGCGCGGCGATGGCCTCCATTACCGTGCTCATCCCTATGGCATCGGCGCCAAGCCGCCGATAAGCCCTTGTCTCGGCGGGCGTCTCCAGACTGGGACCGGGAACCTGGACGTAGACGCCGCGTTCGACCAGCAAGCCGAGACGCGCGGCCTTGCGCCGGGCGAGGGCGAGCAGGCCTGGACACCAGGCGCGGCCCATGTCCGGAAAGCGCGGTCCAAAGGCGCCATTATTCGGCCCGGTGAGGGGATTTTGGCCGGTCATGTTGATGTGGTCGGTGATCAGCATGAGACCGCCAGCAGAAAACAGCGGGTTCAAGGCTCCGGCGGCGTTGGTCAGCACCAGGGTGCGCACGCCAAGCTGGGCCAGGGCGCGCACGGGCAGGCACACCTCGGCTGGGGTCTTGCCCTCGTACAGGTGCACGCGGCCGCACAGCGCCAGCACGGGCCGCCCGGCCAGCAGGCCCGAGCGCAGAAAACCGTCATGCCCTGCAACGCCGGAAAGGGGCATTCCGGGAATGTCGGCGTAGGGAATGTCCAGGCGGTGCGCAATGGCCTCGGCCACCGGGCCAAGGCCTGATCCAAGGATCAGACCCAATGTTCCGGCTTGAATATTCCCTAGCTTCTCGCGTATGAGTCGGCTAATGCTTGTGACGGCATCCTGGTGATTCACGTCTGCGCCCCCCTCGGCCGCGTGATGCAGCCACATGCCCAATAGCCCAACTGGACATCCTCTTACAAGCCGGGGAAGGCGCGCCATATGGATTTCGCTACACTGCTAGGACTCTTGTCGGGCATGGCCCTGGTGGTCTCCGCCATCGTCATGGGCGGAGATGTCAACATCTTTATCGATGTTCCCTCATTGATGATCGTCTTCGGCGGCACCTTCGGCACCATTTTCGTGGCCTTCCCGTTCGAGGAAGTGCGCCAAGCCCTGAAGGCGGGGTTCACGGCCTTCTCCTCCCGCAAGGTCCAGGTGCGCGAAGTTGTCAACATCATGGTCAAAATCGCGGAAATCAGCCGTCGCGAAGGCCTTATCGCCCTTGAAAACGTCAAAACGGAAAACATGGTGCTCAAGAAGGCCTGTCAGCTCATCGCCGACAACGCCGACCCAGCCCTCATCCGCACCACCCTGGCCATCGAAATCACGTCCATGAAGCGCCGCCACAAGGTCGGCGAGGAAGTGTTCAAACGGTTGGGAAGCTTGGCGCCTTCCTTCGGAATGCTTGGAACGCTCATCGGCCTGGTGCAAATGCTGGCCAATCTGAACGATCCCAAAGCCATCGGCCCGGCAATGGCCGTGGCCATCATCACCACCTTCTATGGCTCCACCCTGGCAACGGTCATCTTCCTGCCCATCGCCACAAAACTCAAGGCCAGAACATTGCAAGAGGAACTGCACCTGGAGGTCATCTTCGAGGGCGCAAAATCCATCCTGGAAAACAACAATCCCATGCTCGTATACGAGAAGCTCTCGTCCTTCCTGGCTCCGAAAGAGAGGAAATAGGCCATGAGCGAAGACTACGAACGCGAAGAAGAAGAGGAGCAGTCCGATTCCGCAGAATGGTTGATAACCTTCTCGGACCTGACCATGCTGCTTCTGGTCTTCTTCATCATGCTCTACGCCATGAGCACGCCGGACCCCACGAAGGTCACCAACGCCTTGCAGGCCGTGACCCAGGCCTTGAGCGGCAAGGAAAGCAAGCTCGCCACCAGCACCATCAGCCGCGAGGAAGCAGGGGTGCTGCTTGATCAGGTGCTGCTGAACAAACAGATACAAATCGCCCAGCAAAAGGTCTTTTCCGACGTAAAATACCTGCAGACGAAAAAAGGCCTGGAGGGACTGGTGGGCGCCAATTTCGAAGACGGCGTCATCACCATCCGCGCCCCAGGAGACGTGCTCTTCGCCTCCGGCGACGTGACTCTTACGCCCAAGGGCCGCGAGGTCATCGAGGCGTTGAAGGACTTCTTCGCCCAGCATCCGGACCAGACCATCAACATCCGCGGCTACACAGACGACCGACTGCCCATGGCCGGCTCACGCTTCCGCGACAACTGGGAGGTCTCCAGCCTGCGGGCGGTGAACGTGCTGCGCGTGCTCATGGAGATGGGAATCGAGCCCAAACGCCTCACTTCAACGGGGCTGGCCGACATCAACCCGCTATTCCCCAATACGACGGACGAATACCGCGCGCAAAACCGCAGGGTCGAATTCGTGCTGGAGAAGCGCGTGACGGGAAAATAGGGCGGCCCCAACCGTTCCGGACGCCGCAGTGACCTGAATACAACGTTGCGAGGACGAGCATGGACTTTGACATCAAGATGGACGGCGACGACAAGCTCAGGCAGGCCTTCCGCACCCGCGTTCCCGGGCTGGATGTCCGCGTGGTGACCCAAAACGGCCCGCGGGAATTCCCCGTAAGCGACATCAGCGCCTCCGGGTTCGCCTTCAGCGACTCCCCCCGCGGCTACAGCCCGGGCATGGTGCTTTCCTTCGACCTGCTGCTGTCCAAGCGCCTGTTTCTGGGCGACCTCAAGGCCAAGGTCATGCGCATCATCGGGGAGAAAGGCATCATCGGCTGCACATTCATGGAAATGGAACGCAGGCAGGAAATCAAGCTCGACAAGCTTGTGCTTGAGGTCCAGAAGCGGCTCATCGAACTGCGCAAGGCCAAGCGCGAAGCGGGCGGCTAGGTCGCCAGTGCCGCAACACCGCATCCTCATCGCCAACCGGGGCGAGATCGCCATGCGCATCATGCTGGCGTGCGAACGCCTCGGGCACGAGTTTATTTGCGTGCATACCCAGCCCGACGCCGCCAGCGGCCATGTGCAGCTGGCGCGCGAACGCGGTGGGCCGAAATGCCTCGTCCGCATCCGCTCCTACCAGGACGCCAGCGAGTTGTTCGCCGTTGCGGACGCCTTTGGGGCCACGGCCGTCCATCCCGGCTACGGTTTCTTCGCCGAGGACTTCCGCTTTGCGCGCAGGGCGGTGAAACGCGACCGCCCGCTCATCTTCATCGGTCCGTCCTGGGAGGTCATCCGCGACCTGGGTGACAAGATCAACACCAAACGCATCGCCCGCACCCTTGGCGTGCCCACCATCCCCGGCTCGGACCGACCCATTTTCGACGAGATGGAGGCAGCGGAAATGGCCGAGGCCATCTTCGCCTTCCAGGCCGACCAGGGCATTGCCGAAGGCTGCGTGCTGGTGAAGGCCAGCGCCGGGGGCGGCGGCATGGGCATTGAGGAAGTCTACGACCTGGACGCCTTCCGCGCGGCCTATCGGCGCATCCGCAACTACGCCAAGCGCAACCTGTCGGATGAAGGCGTGCTCATCGAACAACGCATCTTCGACTTCAACCACCTGGAAGTGCAGGTGGCGGCCGAGCGCGGCGGCAAGAACGCCGTGCACTTCGGCACCCGCAACTGTTCGGTGCAGAGCCTGGGACGACAAAAACGCATCGAGGTGGCGCCCGGCTTCGACCCCTCTAGTCTCTCCTATGCCTTCGACGCCGCCGCCGTGCTCGCTTCCATCACGGAGCACTCGGTCAGAATGGCCAAGACCGTGGGGTACGACAACGTGGGCACCTGGGAATGGATCGTCACCCCCAGGGGCGACCCATTCCTCATGGAGGTCAACACCCGCATCCAGGTGGAAAACGGCGTGTCCGGAGTGGTTTCCCGGATCCACGGCCGTCCGGAAACGGTCAGCGGCGTGGACATCATCTCCGAACAGATACGCCTGGGCCTGGGCGATCCGCTGGGCTACGACCAGCAGGACGTGCGCCTGGAGGGCGTGGGCATCGAATACCGCATCATCGCCGAGGATCCTGCCGACCGCTTCACCCCGTGCCTTGGGCGCATCGAACGCTTCACGTGGACAGCGGCGCCCTGGCTCGCGGTGCATACCCAGGCGCCCACGGCCGCCACCGGCGAGCCCTACGACATCCCCATGGATTTCGACCCCAATCTGGCGCTGGCCATAGTGTGGGGGAAGGATCTGGCCCAGGCGCGCGCACGCGGAGAGGAGTTCCTTGCCGGGCTGGACCTCGCCGGGACGGACACGGCTGGCGCTCCTCTGCGCACCAACATCGAGTTCCTGCGCGCCCGCACGCAGACCATCCTCCACTTCTAGGCGCGGGGAGGCCCCGGCATGGACATAGACAGGCGCGCCCAGCAGCTCCAGGCCAGGCTCACCTACATCCAGGACATCTTCGGCCAGCGCGAAAACGCCTCGGTGTCGCTTCTGCGCTACAGGCTGGAGGAATTCCTTGCCGGTGCGCCGAACCATGGTATGCGCGAGCTCTCGCAGCAGGCGCAACGCCTGGAAGAACTCTTCTCCCTGCTGGAGGGCAAGCTTGAGGACGAATTGCGCCCCATGGACAGGGTGCGCATCGTGCGCCATCCGCAACGCGTCTGCCTCAAGGACATTCTGGAAAACGTGTACGACAACTACACCGAGATCGGCGGCCAGGACGAATGGAGCATCGATCCGGGCATGATCATTGCGCGGGCCACCATCGCCCGGCGCATGGGCAAAAAGACCGTGCACCAGCCGGTCATGGTCATCGGGCAGGAGAAGGGCCATGGCCAGGAATTCCGCAACGGCGGGTCCATCAAGCCCTGGGGCAACGCCAACGCCTTGTACTACATGCGCGTGGCCGAGGTGGAGAACATCCCCATCCACACCTACGTTTTCACTCCGGGGGCCTATCCCGTGGAGGACTACCCCGGCGCAGCCCAGCAGATCGCCAAGAACCTCTACGTCATGGCAGGGCTCAAGGTGCCTGTGGTGGCGGTGTTCAGCGAGGGCGGCAGCGGCGGGGCCGAGGCCATCGCCCTGGCCGACAGGCGGCTCATGCTCTCCCACGGCTACTACTCCGTCATCTCGCCAGAAGGGGCGGCCGCCATCGAAGGCGGACTCAAGGACAAGGCCAGCCCGGAACTCATCGAACGCTGCGCGGACCGCCTCAAAATCACCGCAGAGGACAACCTGCGCCTGGGCTTCATCGACAGGGTGATACAAGAGCCGCCGCTTGGCGCGCGGCCCGAACACTACGATTTTTTCCGGCAGCTCCGGCGGGAGGTCATCCGCGCCACAGATGAAGTGGTCCACTCCGCCCAAAGCCTTGGCCCCCTGCGTGCCCTGGCCATGCGCAGGCAGCAGCGCAGCGCCGATCCCCAGGACATCTTCGTGCGCTGGCAGCTGGGGCAAAGCGCCCGCAACGCTCTGGTGGACCTGAGACAAAAGCGCTTCCGCACCATGAGCCGCACGGACTTTGTGGACAACCGCACCTTGGGCACCCGCCTGGCCACGGCCCTGGCTCGCGTTCTGTGGAGCGCGCACAGTCTGCTTACCCACGACCTGCTGGCGCGCTACAAGAAACGCTTGTCCGGGCTTCTGGAATATGTGGAGGCAGAGATGCGCGCCCTGGGCCAGGGCGGCCCGTTTCCCCGCATGTTCGGCCCAGGCAGGCGCGCTGGCGTGCCGCCGGAGGCCCTGGAGCGGCTGACCACCCTCTCCTGCCCGGACGCGAATGCCTGTCGCGTTGAGGACATGTGGGGCTATGTAAGCCCGCGTAGCCGGGAAGACCGCACCCTGACCTGCCCCAACAGCGCCACACACGGCTGCCAGGATCTCTGGGCGCCGGACCTTTTCGGCGAATTCGCGGGCGTGTGCTCCCACTGCGGGCACCACTTCCCCATGGAATACCAGTGGTACCTCTACAACGTCTTCAACTTCGCACAGGCTTACGAATTCAATACCGCCATCGAGGCGGGCAATCCGCTCGACTACGAAGGCTTCAGCCACAAGCTCGACGAGGCCAAGCGGGCCACAGGCCTGGGCAGTTCCTGCATCACCTTCGAGACAAAATTTGAGGGCATGGCCGTGGTGGTCGCCATGCTGGTGAATCCCTTCCGCGGCGGCACAGTGGGCGCGGCGGAGGGCGAGAAGCTCATCCGCGCGGCGGACAGAGCACGCATCAAGCGCCTGCCGTTCCTCATGTACTCGCACGGCACCGCAGGCATCCGCATCCAGGAGGGCACCTGCGGCGTCATCCAGATGCCGCGCGTCACCATGGCCGTGCGCCGCTACATAGACGCCGGCGGATTCTACCTGGTGCTCTACGACACCAACTCCTACGCGGGGCCGGTGGCCAGTTTCCTGGGCTGTTCGCCCTACCAGTTCGCCGTGCGCTCCTCGAACATCGGCTTCGCAGGGCCCGGCGTCATCCGCGAAACCACCGGCGTAGAGGTGCCCCCAAAATATCACCGAGCCTTCTCGGCCTTGTCGCGCGGGCATATTCAGGGTATCTGGGACCGGCGCGACCTGAGGAAGAACCTGCACCAGGCGCTTTTGACCATGGGCGGCAGAAACCTCTACTACCGCTGAAAACCCACCAGCACGAGGGATAGACTTTGCTGAACGTCAAAGAAATGCTTGAAGAATTGAAAGCCTCGCCCTACGAGGAAATCGAGATACGCGCCCCGCACACAGGCGTGGTCACCTTTGTCGGCCTCAAAGCGGGCGATCGCGTGGTCGGTCCTACCGGCAAATGGGCTGAAAAGCCGGGCACGCTTCTGGCCAACCTGACCCGGGAAAAGAACAAGAAGAACATCTGCGCCACACAAAAGGGCGCGGTGACGGACATCGCCCTCAACCTCGAAGGGACGTTCGTCGAGGCCGGTGAACGCCTGCTCACCCTCCGCCATTTTCTGTCCAAGGAAGAGGTCATCGGCAGGATCCTCAAAAAAGCCCTGCACCTCTTCTGCGCACAAGAACGCGCAAAGTACTATTTCGTTCCCGAAATCGACGCCAAGATCAAGGCCGGGGGCGAGCAAAGCGTCAAGGTGCGCGAGGGGCTGGAAATGTTCATCGTCTCGCGCATGAAGCGCGAAACCCCCCTCGCCTATTCCGGGCCGGAAGGCATCATCTACGCCGTGTATTTCCAACAGGGCGACAACGTGGACGGCGGCCAGCCCCTTATCGGCGTGTGCCAGGAATCCCAGCTCCCCCTCATCCAGGACGTGGTGAGCCGCGTTCAGGGCGAGTGGGAGGAGCAGGACTAGCCATGGGCCGCACCCTGCAGGTGCGCCTGAGCGCCTGGACCTTCGACCCTGCGGAGGTGGAAAAGCGCTGGCCCAGGCTCGTGGCGCTCGGCTTCAGCCCGCCCACGCTGCTTGAGCAGGAGCGCGGTGTGCTTGAACTGGTGGACAACCTCGCCGACAGGCTTGAAATGGGCGTTTTGCCCGAACCGGCGCAAACGACCATCGCGACCGCCGTCAAGCGCGCGGCAGCCGCACGGCAGCGCCTTTCCAACGCCCTGGCCGACTGGAAGCCGGGGGAAGCCAACACGGCCACCGACGACATCGAGGAAGCCCTGGACGAAGCCGAGCAGGACGCCCGCAAACTCAAACACGTGCCTGGACTGGACTAGGCGGCGCGTGCTATCCCTTATCCGCGAAACGATCACCCCCACCAAGGAGCGCACACATGGCTGGCAGCTTGAATAAAGTTATTCTTGTCGGGCACCTGGGTCAGGACCCGAAAATTTCGTACACCCAGTCGGGCCAGCCCGTGGCCAACCTGCGCATGGCCACAAGCGAACGTTTCAAAGACAAGTCCGGCCAGTGGACCGACCGCACCGAATGGCACACCGTGGTGGCCTGGGGCAAGGACGCGGAGTTCTGCGGCAACTACCTGGGCAAGGGCGCCCTTGTCATGATCGAGGGCCGTCTGCAAACCCGCAAATGGCAGGACAAGGACGGCCAGGACCGCTACTCCACCGAGGTCGTGGCCAACCGCGTGCAGTCCCTTGGCAGCAGGGCCCAAGGCGAAGGCGGAGGCCCCAGCGGTCTGCGCCCGCAAGGCGGAATGCAGCCCCAGGGTGGGCAGAACGCCCAGCGCGGCGGCCAGCAGCAGCGCAACGCCCAACCCTATCCCGACGACGAGGATCTCGGTCCGGCCTTCCCCTCCGAAGCCAGCGGCATGGACGACGTGCCGTTCTAGAGGAGAGAATAGGTGGCGCGAAGCCTCTGGCCTGCGGAACGCGATAGAAGGCGGAGCGTTCTGCCCGTGTATGCCTCCGGCGGCCAAGGGGCCTTCCCGGCCCCTTGGAACCCCGGAAGGGGAAGGCAGAGGATGCGCGGTGCCCCCTTTGTGCGGGTCCAGGGGGTGAAGCCCCGTGTCTGTGGAGCTCGAAACAAGCAAAGCGCTCTCCCTGCACCTCGTACGCAATTGCACGTCTCCTCGTTGACTGCCGCAAGCGGCTCCTGTACCTTTCAAGTCACCAGCCACGCCACAAAGACGTGGACGGAATGCACAAGGAAGCATTGATGTCCGCCACAGCAGCACTGTTTGACGATTTTTTCAAGGCCGAGGCCAAACTGTTTCTTCTGGCCGGCATCCGCATCGCCCTTTCCGAAGACGGCAAAGATCTGACCAGCGAAGGGATCTTCGCAGAGGACGACCTCGCCACCGCGCACATCGTGTCCAAGGACGACGCCGTCATCGCCGGACTGCCCCTTATCCCGCTCATCATGGAGTTCGCAGGCTGCGAATACCAGCACGTGCTGAACGTCGACGAAGGCGACCGGGTCGGGCCTGGCGCACTCGTGGCCGCCATCCAGGGGCCGACGCGGCACCTGCTGCGCACCGAGCGCGTGATCCTGAACTACCTCTGCCACCTGTCCGGAATCGCAACACTTGCGGCCCGCTATGTGGATGCGTTGAAGGGCTGCCGCACCACGCTGCTCGACACGCGCAAGACATTGCCAGGATTGCGCTATCCAGAAAAATACGCCGTTCTGGTGGGTGGGGCCAAGAACCACCGTCTCAACCTGTCCGAGATGCTCATGGTCAAGGACAACCACATCGACCGCGCGGGCGGCGTCGCCCCGGCAGTGGAAAAGCTGCGCGCCGCCTACGGTGCGGACTGCCCGCCCATTGAGGTGGAGTGCCGCAGTTTCGACGAGGTGGACGAAGCCGTCCGGCTCAAGGTCAGCCGCATCATGCTCGACAACATGGACCTGGACGAGCTGAGACAGGCGCTGGCCCGCGTGCCCCAAGGCATCGAGACCGAGGTCAGCGGCGGCGTGACCCTGGAGAACATCGCCGCCATCGGGGCCATCGGCCCGGATTTCGTCTCCGTTGGGCGCCTCACCCACTCCGCACCTGCCGCGGACCTAAGTATGCGCATCAGCCCCCTGTAGAGGCAAGGATGCAAACGCCAATGACCACAGCATCCGAACGCATTGAGGCCGTCCGCACACGGCTGGGCAAGCGTCTTGCCATCCTAGGCCACCACTACCAGGCCGATGCGGTCATCCGTCATGTGGACTTCCAGGGCGACAGCCTGGAGCTCTCCCGCAAGGTGGACGGCCTGGCCGCAGAGCACATCGTGTTCTGCGGTGTGTATTTCATGGCCGAAAGCGCCGTGGCCCTTGCCCGACCAGGCCAAAAGGTGCACATCCCCGATGCCAGCGCCACCTGTCCCATGGCGGAAATGGCCCCGGCCCAACACCTTGCCGACGTGCTGGACGGGCTGCGCGCCCAAGGCCGCCTTGTCATCCCACTGGCCTACGTGAACTCCAGCGCCGAGGTGAAGGCCATCTGCGGCCTGTACGGCGGCAGCGTGTGCACCAGCGCAAACGCGCGCACCATGCTTGAATGGGCGCTTACCCAGGGCGACGCCGTGCTGTTTTTGCCGGATAAGAACCTGGGGGCCAACACGGCGAATCAGTTGGGCATTGCGAAGGACGAACGCCTTGCGGTGGACATCCGCTCAGGGCACCAGCCCGCGGATCCCCAAAAGGCGGCTCGCGCCCGGCTGCTGCTCTGGCCCGGCTGCTGCGCCATCCACCACATGCTGCACACCCGGCATGTGGACGCGATGCGCGCGGCCATGCCCGGCGTGCGCGTGGTGGTGCATCCCGAATGCTCCCCGGCCGTGGTCCGCGCAGCGGACAGCGCAGGCTCCACCTCGCACATCATCCGCTACTGCGAGCAGGCCAAGCCCGGCAGCGCCATCGCCGTGGGCACTGAGGACAACCTGGTGCTGCGGCTGGCCGGGCTGCACAAGGCCCAGGGCAAGACCATCGTCCCGCTCAAACCCGGCACCCTCTGTTCCAATATGGCCAAGATCACCGAGGAACGCCTGGCGGAACTGCTGGAACGCCTGGAGACCGCCGTCCCCCTCGCCTTGCCGGACGACGTGGCCAAGCAGTCTCGCGTGGCGCTCACCAGGATGCTCGACATCTGCTCCTGACGCCTCAGGCTCGTCAAGGCGCGCGGCCCCAGGCCGACAAAGGATCGCCATGAACGACTACCGCCTCAAGACCGACGTGCTCGTCATCGGGTCCGGCATCGCCGGGTCCATCGCCGCGCTCAACCTGGCCGAATCCGGGGCTGACGTGACGCTCATCACAGCGGGCGACGATTTGTTCTCCGGCAACACACGGTTGGCGCAGGGCGGCATCGTGTTCCACTCCGGCGACGACGACCCCGGCATCCTCGAACGTGACATCCTGAACGCTGGCTGGAAGCAGAACTATCTGCGCGCCGTGCGCTACCTGTGCCACAAGGGTCCGAAAGTCCTTCAAAAAACCCTTATCGACGCCTACCATGTCCCCTTCGCCCACCGCGATTCGGACTCCTGGTACTTCACCCGCGAGGGCGGGCACAGCGTGGCGCGCATCCTTTACGCCAAGGACCACACCGGCCTCACCATCATGGAGCGCCTCACCCAGGCAGTGAGCGAAAACCCGAACATCCTCGTGCTCACCCGCCGCACGGCCATCGACCTCTTGACCACGCACCACCACGCCACCCATCTGGACTTCAAGTACAACCTCTCCAACCAGTGCGTGGGCGCCTACGTGTTCAACGAGACCCTGGGCCAAGTGGAGATCATTCTGTCGAGCTTCACCGTGCTGGCCACGGGCGGGGCCGGGCGCATCTTCCTCCACAGCACCAACTCCAAAGAAGCCATCGGCTCCGGACTGTCCATGGCGCACCGCGCCGGAGCGAAGCTGCACAACCTCGAATACGTGCAGTTCCACCCCACGGCGTACTACCAGGGCGCCAAGCGCTTCGACAGGCGCTTCCTCATCTCCGAGGCCGTGCGCGGCGAGGGGGCGCGTCTGGTGAACGCCTCTGGCGAGGCTTTTATGGCGCGCTACGACCAACGCGCCGACCTGGCACCGCGCGACATCGTGACCCGCGCCATCATGGCCGAACTGTTGCGCACCGGCGACGACTGCGTGTACCTCGACACCACCAGCGGAATGCGCGAGGACGTATCCGAACGCTTCCCGACCATTTTCGAAAAATGCCTGTCGCAAGGCCACGACATGCGGTACACGCCCATCCCCGTAGTGCCCGCGGCGCACTACTTCTGCGGCGGCATTCTGGTGGACACCCGCGGCCGCACCACCCTGGAGCGCCTGTACGCCGCAGGGGAATGCACCTGCACCGGCGTGCACGGGGCCAACCGGCTCGCCAGCACCTCGCTGCTTGAGGGAATGCTGTGGGGCTACAGCGCCGCGCAGGAGATCACCAAACGCCTAGGCGCTAAGTGGCGGCTCACCAGAAAGCTCATGGACGCCATACCGGACTGGCAGAACCCCGGCGACATCCACAACGAGGATCCGGCGCTCATCGCGCAGGACTGGGCCACCATCCGCAACACCATGTGGAACTACGTGGGCATCATCCGCTCCACCGCGCGCCTGCGCCGCGCCTTCGAAGACCTGCGCACGCTCTCCAAGAACATGCACGACTTCTACCGCCAGACGCCCATCAGCAAGCCCATCATCGACCTGTTCCACGGCTGCCAGACGGCCTACGTTGTCACCCAGGCGGCCATGAGGAACAAGACGAGTCAGGGGTGCCATTACCGGGTGGATTAGGCGGACAGCCCCCCGCTCCCCCAACGCAAAAAGCCCGCCACCGGCGAACCGGGGCGGGCTTCGTCGTTTCGACGGGGGCGGAAGCTTAGGCGGAGAGCTTGTTGATGGCGCCCTGCAGACGGGCGATGCAACGGCCGGCCTTCTTCCAGTGGATGACCTTCTTGGACGCGGCCTTGTCCAGCACGGAGCTGGCGGTGACGAGCGCCGCGGTGGCCTTCTCCGCGCTCTTCTCGGCCAGGGCCTGACGCACGGCCTTCACCACATTTTTGATGCGGGTCTTGACGGCCTTGTTACGGGCCTGGCGCTTAAGGCTCTGACGATGTCTCTTCAAGGCGGAAGTATGATTGGCCAAGGCTCTATCTCCTGATTCTTTTTTGTGTTGTTCGTTCTCGACTCCTGGTCGAGAGGGGTTGCTTAAACTCAATGGGCCGGGCTTGTCAAGCCCCTGCGCCCTGCTTCCTACACTTGCAGCGCGCCGAAGTCGGCCACGGCCTTCATCCTATCCACAAGCGTGAACAGCATGTTCAAACGGTTTTGGCGCAGGGCCGCATCCTCGGCCATCACCATCACGTTGTCGAAAAAACCGTCCACCACGGGCCGCAGTTCCAGCAGCTGCGACAGCACGCCCGCGAAGTCCCCGGCGTTCCACAGTTCCTCGAAGCGGGGCGCTGTCTCGGCCAGGGCGCGGGCAAGCTCCTTTTCCTCCGGGGCCTCCAGCAGGGCCTGGTCCACCGTGGCGGAGAGCGCCACGCCCGCCTCGGCCCCCTGCTTGCGAATGATGTTGTCCGCGCGCTTGAAGGTGAGCACGGCCTGCTCGTACTCCGCGCTGCGGCTGAAGGCGGAAAGCGCGTCGAAGCGCAGTTTGAGGGTCTTGATGTCGGTGAAGCCCGCGCCAAGGGCGGCGTCGGCCACGCGGCTGTCGCCCTCGCCGCTGGCGAACAGCGCGCGCAGGCGCTGGCCGAAGAATTCCAGCATCTTGGCATGGGCGTCCGCCGGGGCCAGCTTCCACTTCACGTTCTCATACCCGGCCTGCGCCCAGGCGAGCAAGTCATCGAGCTTGAGGTTGAGGCCGTGCTCCATGACGATGCGGCTGACGCCGAGCACCGCGCGCCGCAGCCCGTAAGGGTCTGCCGCTCCGGTGGGGATGTTGCCCAGGCCAAAGCACCCGGCCAGGGTGTCCAGCTTGTCGGCCATGGCCAAAAGCGCGCCTGGCAAGGTGGAGGGGACAGGCGAATCCGGTCCGGCGGGCAGGTACTGCTCGGCCACGGCCTGGGCCACGATCTCGCTCTCGCCCTTTTTGCGCGCGTAGATGCCGCCCATGACGCCCTGCAGGCTGTCGAACTCGTACACCATCTCGCTCATAAGGTCGGCCTTGGCCAACCGACCGGCACGCGCCATGGCCTCCGCGTCCACCCCGCAGGCCTCGCCCAGCGTGCGGCAGAGCTTCTCCAGGCGGCGGGACTTGTCGCCCATGCTGCCCAGGGGACCGAGGAACACAACGCTGTCGAGCTTGGTCAGCCAATGGTCGAGTTTGGCCTCAAGGTCGGCCTCCCAGAAGAAGCGGGCGTCCTCCAGCCTGGCCTTCAAGACGCGCTCCCAGCCCTTCTTGACCACGGCCATGTCCGTGGGCTCGATGTTCAGTGTGGTGAGAAAGAACGGCAAGAGGTTGCCGTCGGCCCCCGCCTGCGAGGAGACGATGCCGAAACTCTTTTGATGGCTCTGCATGGACGTGAGCAACACCTGCGCGGGCAGTTCCAGGTACAACCGCGCGAACTCGCCCAAAATGGGGCGCGGATATTCCACAAGGTTGGCGACTTCCAAGAGCAGGCCCTGGTCCCAGACCACGCTGCCGCCCAGGCTTGCGGCCAGCCGATCCCCCTCGCTCTTGACCAGCTCCAGACGCTCGCGGGCGTCCAGAACCACCTTGGCGTGATCGCGAATAGTGTCGAAGTAGTCGGCGGCGCTCTCCAGGGTCCAGGGGCCGGGGCCGAGCACGCGGTGGCCGTGGGTGACGCGGCCGGAGGTCAGGCCCGCTATCTCGATGGGCACCACGTCGGCGTCGAGCAGGGCCAGCACCCAACGCAGGGGGCGGCCGAAAAGGAAGTCCAGGCTGCCCCACTTCATGCGCTTGGGAAAGGACAGGGACTTGAAGGCGTTGAGACACAGGCCGGGCAGGATGTCCAGCGTCTTGCCGCCGCCGACCTTCTTGCGCGCGGCCAGATACTCGCCCTTGGGCGTCTGCTGCACGAAAAGATCGGCCTCGGCCACGCCCTGGGTCTTGGCAAAGCCCTCGCCCGCCTTGGTCAGCTTGCCGTCCGCGTAGGCAATCCGGACGGGCGGCCCGGAAATGACCTCCTCTTCCTGACGCTGGACCAAGGACAAAGCGGACACGTGCGCCACAAGCCGCCGTGGCGTTGCAAAGGCGCGTACGCCGCCATGGTCTATCCGCGCCTCGGCCAGCAGGCGCTCAAACAATTCCACGAGTTCCTCGCCCAGGCGCGGAACAAAACGCGCGGGCATCTCCTCGGTGCCAATCTCAAGAATGAATTCGGACATATATCGTCTCGCTTCCGGCTATTTGGCGGTTTCAAGCATGGGGTAGCCCAGTGTCTCGCGCTGGGCGGCATACAGGGCGGCGATGGAAGAGGCCAGGGCGCGCACACGTCCGATGTAGGCGGTGCGTTCGGTGATGGAGATGGCCCCGCGCGCATCGAGCAGGTTGAAGGTGTGCGAGCACTTGAGGCAGTAGTCATAGGCCGGCCAGGGCACCCCGGCCTCGCAGAGCTTTTTGCACTCAGCCTCGAACTTGTTGAACATGTCGAGCAGCATGGCGGCGTCGGAAAGCTCGAAGTTGTACCTGGACTGCTCCACCTCATTCTGGTGGTACACATGCCCGTAGGTCACGCGATCGTTCCACAAGAGGTCGTAGACGCTCTCCTTCTCCTGCAGATACATGGAGATGCGCTCAAGACCGTAGGTGATCTCCACGCTGGTGGGGAAGAGATCTATGCCGCCAACCTGCTGAAAATACGTGAACTGGGTCACCTCCATGCCGTTGAGCCAAACCTCCCAGCCCAGGCCCCAGGCGCCCAGCGTGGGCGACTCCCAGTCGTCCTCCACAAAGCGGATGTCGTGGGCGGCAGGGTCGATGCCCAGCGCCCGCAGGGAGTCGAGGTACAGGTCCTGCACGTTGTCGGGAGAAGGCTTCAGGATCACCTGGAATTGATAGTAGTGCTGCAGGCGGTTGGGGTTTTCGCCGTAGCGGCCGTCGGTGGGACGGCGCGAGGGCTCGACGTAGCACACGTTCCAGGGCTCCGGACCGATGACACGAAAGAAGGTGGAGGGATTGAAGGTGCCCGCGCCGCATTCAATATCAAAGGGCTGCACCATGACGCAGCCCCGGTCGGTCCAGTAGCGTTGCAGGGTCTGGATAACATTCTGGAAGTTCATACCATCTCCAAAACCTAGATTTTTCTGTATGTTCCATTTTCCCAGCGCAGCCCAAGGTGCCACGCCACAAAGCGGTCCACTACGCGAGAGAGTTCGCGACGCATCTCCGGCTCCAGCGCGAGTCTGGGCCAGTCGGCCGGTCGGCTCTGGCCGATCCATTCCAACACGCGCGCGGAGCCGGTGCTCAACGTTTCCGCAGGGCAATCACCGCAGAGGCCGCACACCAAACCACCCCGCTCCACAGAAAACGCCAAGCGCCGAGAAAATTCGCGGCCATCATCCTTAAACAAAGCAGATGCTGCGAGGCTGTCCTCATGCTCCAGCACAGGACGCCCACAGCGGACGCACAAAGACAGATCCGGCTTGAGCCCCTGCTCGAAGGTCAGCTTGGCCTTGAACAACAGCGGCAGCATTTCCGCCCCAACGCTGTGGGCCTCCAGCGTGGAAAGCGTCTCCAGGAGCAGGTCGAACACCGGCCGCGCACCATCCGGCCCCAGTTGCACGGCCTCGACAAACTTGAGGCAATGGGCCACCATTCCCAGCTTGCGCGCATCGGCCCGCAGGCCGGGGTGGGCGTGGAGCAGCACCCCCTCCTGCAACACGTTGTACGATCCCCGTCTGCTCAATTCCACACGAAACGAGGCCAGCGCCAATGGATCAAGGCAGCCGCAAAACCGTCTCCGGCTTTTGCTGCCGCCAAAGGCGAAGGCGGAGATGACCCCGCGTCCCGCGCAAAAAAGCCTCAGCCAGACATCGTTTTCCCGAAACCGGCCCACCTTGAGCACAAGGGCCTTTTCGGTGAACTCCATTCCGGCCTCCTAGCGGCCCCCGATCTCCAGCGTGGCGGTCTGTCCCCGCTGCCCCTCGTAGGGGTAGGGAGAGCCGTTGAGCCGGAAGCTCACCCCGCCCGCGTTGCCCAGCCGCACGCGCGCCAGCTTGGCAAACTCAAAGCGTCGGCTGTCGCCATCGCGGATGATGAAGGTCTTGCGGCGCTGGCCCTCGCTCACCTCCACCCAGCAAATGGAGCCGGGCTTGGCGATGACCACGAGCTCCTGCATTGCGGAAGCGGGCGTCTCTGGCGCGTTCTGCTGCTTGCGCGAAACCTCTACAGAGGACATGGGCACAGTGGGCTGGCCTTGCGTCGCCGCAGGCGCAGGCGCAACGGAAGGCTCGAAAACCGGGACAAGCGGAGCCGCACTTGCGTTGGCGTCGGGCGAAGTTGCCGCCGACGGCTCGGCAAAGGCCGCCGTATCCGTGGCGTTGACATCCGCCGCGGCAGCTTCCGTGGCGTTGCTGGCTGTGGCGTTGTCTTCCGTCGCGTTGGCCGCCACCGGAGGCTGCTGGTCCATCTCCGAACGGATGCGCTGGCACTGGTTGAAGGTCAAAACGCCGAGTCCGATCATGGCCAGCAGCAGCAGCCACGGCCACAGGCGACGAGGCTTGTCCGGCTTGGACAGCGGCGTACCGGGAGCCGACCGGCCCTCATCCTCCGCCTCGCCGCCCTTGGGGGCTTGTGGTGGAGCGGAAACGGCATCGGCGTCCGCCACATCGTTCTGGGAGACGACGCCGCGCTCTTCCGCGAGGGGTTCTGCCGAAGCCGCAGGCGTCGGACGTTGCGGAATGTAGCCGGAATCGCCATCGGACTGCTGGTCAACCACGGCCACAAGCGGCTCGGCGTCAAGCCCGACCAGACGCGCATAATTGCGCACATACCCTTTGAGGTACACGGGGTGCGGCAGCTGGCCCACTTGGCCGTCCTCAAGGGCGACAAGATTGCGCCTGCTGATCTTGGTGGCGTCCATGACATCGCGCACGGACAGGCCGCGCCGTTCGCGTTCGATCTTGAGAAGGCCTCCCAATTCCTGCAAATTCATGTGCTCGCCTCGCCTCGACCCTTGCGGGTCCTACAGGTTCCGGTATTCCACGACCGCCTTCTCACGCAGCTTCTGCATATATTCCTGGAATATCTTTTCGTATTTCGCCGCGTGCAGGGCCTGATAAATCTGTTCGCGCACAGAATCCAAAGGCAGCTGCTCGCCCTCTTTCAGGCTGAGCACCTGCAGCAGGCCGGCAAAATCCTGGACATGCACCGGCTCCGTAATCTGGCCAGGCTTCAGGCCGCCCAAGGCGGTGTTCCACTCCGGGGCCAAATCCTTCCAGGCGATGAAGCCGATGTCCCCTCCATGGCCCGTTCCGGGGCCCTGCGAGTATTTGTCCACGGCCTCGGCAAAGGTTATTTGCCCGGATTCAATGCGTTCCTTAAGCTCCTTGGCGGACATGTTGGCGGGCACAAGGATGATGGCCAGCTGGACCATGCTGTCCTTGGAGAACTCGGCCTTCCGCTGCTCGTAGGCCTGTTCCACTTCGCTATCGGTGACCACGACCTTGCTGGAAACCGCGCCGCCGATAAGGCGGTGGCGAATCATGTCGCGGCGCATGTTGCGCAAAAAGTCGTCGCGGGTCATGCGCTGGACGGCCAGCTGGCGTTTGAACTCATCGTCGGTGAGGTTCCGCTTGGTCATGAACTCCTTGACCTGCTGCTCCACCTCCTGGTCCGTCACCTTGAGCTTATAGCGGTCGGCGTCCTGCTCAATGAGTATGTCGTCAATCATCTGGTCGATGATCTTCCGGCGCAGGGTGGCGATTTGGCTGATCTCGTCGGTGCTGAGCTGTTGACCGCGGGTTTGTTCGTAAATCGGCCGCATACGCTCGTCGAGCTCGTACTTGGTGACGATCTTGCCGTTGACCACGGCGATGACCCCATCGACAACGGTATCGTCAGCCCGCGCGGAGACGCTCCAGCCGGACACGATAACAGGGGACAGGGTCAACACCAGGACCGCTGTCCGAAGCAATGCAGATGCGCGCATGACGTTCCTTTCATTCACTGTTCTACACCGGTGCAAAGCCGATGCGTCCTGGGCACCCTAGCGTGTCTCGCCGCCGCTGGCAATGTCTTGCGGATCACCATCTGCCGGCGGCTCCTCGCTTTCCGACTCCTGGGTCGGCTCCGGCGGCAAGTCCTCGTCGGGCTGCTCGTGCAGAAGCCGACGGCTCACAAGCACGACGGATCCCTCCAACGCCTTGGCCAGCCAGGCGTCGAAAGCCTGCTGCAAGCGCTGCTCCAGAAGCGCGGCCTCCACCTGCGTGTAGGCTACGGCGATGTCCTGGGTCTCCGCTGGCAGACGTTCAAGCAGCAGCAGACCCTCGAAGCCGCCGGCCCCCACGAGAATGGCTCCCGGGTTGTCGCCGCCCTTCCCGTCGCCGTGCAGCGCGTCCGCCCATGCGGGAGTGAGCAGTGCGCGAGGCACCAGCACCTCGCGCACCATGGCCTCCGGAAAGGCCTTGCGCAGCGCCTCCAGGTCCTTTTGTCGGCGGAACTGCCCCAGGGCCGCCTCCACCATCGTTCTCTCCGTGGCCCGCACCACCAGCACCCGCAGCCGATCCGGCAGCCGGTAGCTGTCCAAATGCTCGCGGTAGTGCGCCTCAACCTCACGGTAGTCCAGCCGGATGGAGGGCCTGAGCACCAGGCGCTGGAACTTCTCGATGCCGCACATGGCGCGCAGTTGCTTGCGCCACATGCGCAGGTCGACAAACTCCTCCGCCAACATCCGGTCAAAGGCGTCCTCGGGATAATCGGCACGGATGCTGGCCTCGGCCTGCTCCAGTTCCTCGTCGCTCACCTCCTGGCCCCGCTTGGCAAGCTCCTGCTTCACCAGCTCCTGAGCGATGAGTTGGCCCAGTATCTCGCCATACGCCCCGCGCAGAACACTCACGGAAGGCAGTTCGCCGGACAAGGCGTTGAAGTGCAGCTGATCGTACTGGAATTCGAGCATTTCCAAGGTAATAGGAGCGCCGTTGACGCGGGCCACAACCCCGACCTCGTCCTGCTGGGCGCGGGTGCAGCCGACAAACAGGGCCAGCAGGGCCAGCAGGGCCACGGCCGGAACAGTGCGCAGATGGCGCGGTGCGGTCATTTCGGCTCCGTTTTCAAGGGCTCGGGGCCGCCCTCCAGCAACAATTCCAGTTCGCCACGCAGGTACTCCAACCCAGCTCGAACGTCCAGGCCCTCAGGATAGCGCAGCTCCAGGCGCGTGGGCGGAAGCAGCCTGGCCTGGCGCCCGCCCTGCTCCATCCAGGCCACAAGCGTCTCCGGGGCGACGGCGCTGGGCTGCGCCCCCCAAGAGAGCAGCGCCCTGCCGGGAGACAGTTCGGCCTTTTCCACCTGCAGCCGGGAGAGCACCGTCTTGACGTGGAGCACGCCGAGGAACTGGCTTGCCGCCGTGGGCAAGGGACCAAAACGGTCCCGCAATTCGGCGGCGAGCTCATCGATCACTGCGGGGGTTCTGGCGCTGGAGAGCGCCTTATAGTAGCGCAGCCGTTCCTTGGCGTCGAGGACGTAGTCCGAGGGAAGGTGGGCCGCGAAAACAAAGGTCAGTTCTGGGTCGGTCTCCTGCCGGATGGGACCGCCGCGCACGCGCCGCACCTCCTCTTCCAGCATCTCCAGAAAGAGGTCGAGACCCACGCGGGCGATCTGCCCGCTCTGCACCTCGCCCAGAATGTTGCCCGCCCCGCGCAGCCGCAAGTCTTCCATGGCCACCTGGAAGCCCGCGCCCAGGTAGTCCAAATCCAAAATGATGCGCAGCCTGCGCTTGGATATCTCGGGCAGCCGTTCCAGACTGGGCACGACGAAAAAGGCGTAGGCCTGCCGATCGCTTCTGCCCACGCGTCCGCGCAGCTGGTACAGCTGGCCCAGACCGAACATCTGCGCCTGGTCGACAATGAGCGTGTTGGCGTTGGGGAAGTCCAGGCCGGACTCCACGATGGCCGTGCAGACCAACACGTCCAGCTCCTTGTGCCAGAAGCCGTGCATGGCGTCCTCAAGGGCGCGCTCGCTCATTTGACCATGGGCCATGCCCACGCGCGCGCCCGGCGCCAGCTTGCGCACGTACTCGGCCACCTGCTCCAGCCCTTCCACGCGGTTGTAAACCCAGAACACCTGGCCGCCACGAGCCAGCTCCCGCGAAAGCACGTTGGCCAGCAGACCGTCGTCGCGCTCCACAAGCGCGGTCTCGACCGGCTTCCGGTCCTCTGGCGGGGTCTCAATGACGGACAGTCCGCGTATGCCGGAGAGCGAAAGCTGGAGCGTGCGGGGAATGGGCGTGGCGGTCAGGGTCAGCACGTCTATGTTCTTGCGCAGAAGCTTGAGCTTCTCCTTGTGTTTCACGCCGAAGCGCTGCTCCTCGTCCAGAATGAGCAGACCAAGCCGGGGCAAATCCACATCGCCGGAAAGCAGCCTGTGCGTGCCGATGAGGATGTCCACCTCGCCGCGCGCCGCCGCCTGGATGGTGACCTTCTGGTGCTTCGGGGCCACAAAGCGCGACAGCATCCCGATGCGCACGGGGAAGCCCTCCATGCGCCGCGAAAAGGTCTGGAAGTGCTGTTCAGCGAGGACCGTTGTCGGGCACAGCAACGCAACCTGGCGGCCGTCGGCCACGGCGCGGAAGGCTGCGCGCAGGGCCACTTCGGTCTTGCCGAAGCCCACATCGCCGCACACCAGGCGGTCCATGGGCTCGGTCCCGCCCATGTCGGCGAACACGTCGTCGATGGCTTTGGCCTGGTCGGGCGTCTCCTCAAAACCGAAGGTGGCTTCGAACTCGCGGTACATCTCTCCCGGGGAGCCGTAGGAATAGCCCTTGGCCACGCGACGGAAGGCATACATCTCCACCAGATCCTGGGCGATCTTCTCAATGGCCTTGCGCGCGCGCTCGGTGCTCTTGGCCCACAGGGAGCCTCCCAGCTTGTCCAGCCGGGGGTCCATTCCCTCCGGTCCCTTGTAGCGCTGCACCAGGTTCAGCCGATCGACCGGCAGATACAGCTTGTCCTCGCCATCGAAGAAGAGCAGCAGATAGTCATTGGCCACATCACCGATTTTCAGGTGGTGCAGCCCGCCGAAGCGCGACAGGCCGTACTCGCGATGCACGATGAGATCGTCGGCCGCGAGATCGTCGTGGCGCGAAAGCCCCTCGAAGGCCTGCTTCCGGTCTGCGCGCACCTTGGGCGCTGGCGCGGGCTGAAGAATGTCCTCGGGCAGAATGGTCAGGCCGCAGCAGGAGATTTCCAGCCCGGTCTTCAGGGGCGAAAGCAGCGCGCAAATGCCTTTGCCCCCAGCCTGGAAGGAAAGCCCGACGGGAATGCCCTCCTGTTCCGCCAGACTCAGGAATTTGCGGCGCGAACGCTCCGTGTGGAAGGAAAGCGCCACCTGCGCGCCAGAGGCGCTCCAGTCCTTGAGGGCCGTTGTCAGCGCCGTCCAGGGCCTGCGGGCCTGGTCAGGCCGCCAGAACACGTCCGCAAAGCTCTGATAGCTCTTCTCCGGCAGGTCCAGGCCAAGCTTCTCCTGGCCCATGACGAGATCCTCGAAAGCGATCTGCCGCTTGCCGAGCCAGGTCTTGCGGGCGCGTTCCTCCGGCCAGCACAGGGACGCGAGAGGCCAACGCCAGCCGCCCTCCACGTGCTCGCGCTCCAGGAACGAGCGCCAAGCCGCGTGCTGGTCCTCCAGCCTGCCGCGCAGTTCCTGGGAAGAGGCCAGCACATACACCGCGTCCTGCGGCAGAAAGGCGTCCAGCGAGGTCGCCTCTGGGTAGAACAGCCCCGGCCAGATCTGCGTGTCCGCCCGTTCCAGACGCTCGGCGAGTTCGCGTTCCTCGCCGACGGGCATTTCCCCGCTGACGCGCAGCCTGCGCCACAGGTCCACGGCCTGCTCCATGCGCTGCCGGTCCAGCACGGCCGGAGCCACGGGCAACAGGGTCAATTCCTTCAGATCGGCGCGCGACCGCTGTGTGGCGGGATCAAAAAGGCGTATCTCGTCAAGGGTGTCGCCGAAAAACTCCAATCGTACCGGCAGGGGGTACCCTGCAGCGAAAACGTCCACGATGTCGCCACGGACAGCGATCTCCCCCGGGGCCGTAACCACCTGCCTGCGCACGTATCCCCAGGCCACGGCCTGGTCCAGCACAAGCTCCGGCGACATGTCCTCGCCCCTGGACAAGACAAGGCTGCACTGTTCCACTGCCTCACGCGAGGGCCAGCGCGGCAGCAGGTTGTCCACGGTAAGCAGCACAATGCGAGGTTTGCGGCCGTAAGCCAGCGCGTGCAGGGCCGCCCAGCGGGGGCCCCATTCCTCGGCCATGGGCTTTCTCGGCAGGTGCTGCGATAGGGCGATGACAGGAGAGTCGAAGGACGGCAGAAGCTCATCGGACGGCCCGGCGAACAACGCCAGCAAGGCCGAAAGCTCGCGGAACTCCCGCGCGCCGGAGGCGACCAGCACGACCTCCTGCCCCGCGGCGCGCAGACTGTGGGCAAGCAGGGCCTGGGTGCCCGGGCCGCTCTTGAACACTCGCAAAGCACCGCCCCGCCCTTTGGCAAAGGCGTCAAGTTCAGAAGGGAACTGCACGTGAAACGACTCCTGCGCCAGGGCCTTCGCCGTGGCGCTTATGGGGGTAGAAAAAGGCCGCCGCTTCGCCGGTTAGCGCGAAGGGGCGGCCGCTTGGGATACCAGACGCTTCTACAATCAGACCGCGCTCAAGGCGGCGTGCTCTTCGCTGCTCAACAGCTTGTTCAGGTCCAGCAGGATGAGCAGCCGATCCTCCAGCTTGCCGACGCCGCTGATGTACTCGGAATCAAGCCCGGACACAACAGGCGGCGGCGGCTCCACGGTGTTGGAAGGAATGCGCAGCACCTCGGAAACGGAGTCGACCACGAAACCGACCACCATGCTGTTTATCTCGATGACGATGATGCGGGTATGCTTGTCGTGGGCGCGGTCGGCCAGTTTGAACCGCCGCCTGAGGTCGATGATGGGGATGACCTTGCCGCGCAGGTTGATGACCCCTTCGACAAATTCCGGCGCGCGGGGAACGCGGGTGATCTCCATGGTGCGGATGATCTCCTGCACCTTGAGGATGTCCACGCCGAACTCCTCCTCGCCGATGCTGAAGGTGACGAGCTGGATCAAGGCATCGTCCTGGCGTCTCACATTCTCTTCCATTTCCGGCTCCTTGGTTGCGCCTTGCTCAACGCGCCGCGCACACGACGCGACACTTCTCACTGTTTTCATCTACAGCAACGCATGACGTTGTCAATGCAAATATTCCCACGCGCCCGAAGGCGGAAGCATGGCGAAGTTTGACGCCCACGCGGGAAACGGGTATCGGGTCACGAAAATCATCGGCTGTTCCGGCCGCCAACTTTACGCCAAAGGGACCAGAACCCATGGGACAATTCGCAATTTCCGAAGATTCCTTCACCCTTGAGGAGCAGATCAAGTCCCTGGGCGACGATGAACTGCTGGACTTCTGGGAGGAGACCCAGCATCTCACCCGCGTCATGAGCGCAATGCGCGACATGCCGGGCGACCTTCCCGGCGACGAGCAGCTGCACCCCGAATACGAACGCCTGATCCTGCAGGAACTGCAGGTGCGCTCCAGCCGGGGCGAGCTGCGCTAAACGCCCTGTCCCGTCACATCCGACAAAAAAGGCCGATCCTTGCGGATCGGCCTTTTGTCGTTCGTCTGGAGCGGGAAACGGGATTTGAACCCGCGACTTCAACCTTGGCAAGGTTGCACTCTACCGCTGAGTTATTCCCGCTCGTG